>JBBQVZ010000105.1:0-12306 GCA_038211015.1 Actinomycetota bacterium
GAGACCACGCGCCGTGCCGGTCCGGACGCCGATGACCGCGAGCTGGTCGGCTACCTCTACTTCCGCCGCAACGTGAACGGCTGGCAAACCGAGTGGTGGCTGCACCGCGACGGGTGCCGCAAGTGGTTCCTGGCCGAGCGACACACGTCGACGAACGAGATCCGCCGGACGTTCTGGCCGGCGGAGCGCGCGGAGGCTCCGTCGTGACGCACCGCCTCGCTGAAGCACCGGGGGAGGGCATCCGGCGCGATCGCCCCGTCTCGATCGACTTCGAGGGACGGAAGGTCGCTGCGTTCGAAGGCGATTCCGTCGGATCGGCGCTCGCGGCAGCAGGAGTCACGATCACCGCCCGCTCCTTCAAGTACCACCGGCCGCGAGGCCTGCTGTGCATGACGGGGTCGTGCGCGAACTGCCTGATGCAGATCGACGGGATCCCGAACGTTCGCGCATGCATCGAGCCCGTGAGCGACGGCATGCGCGTGGAGCGCCAGAACGCCTGGCCGTCCGCCGGCCGGGACATCCACGGCTGGCTCAACACACTCTCGTTCATGATGCCGCCGGGGTTCTACTACAAGGTGTTTCACCGTCCTCGCTGGGCATGGCCGTTGGTCGAGCCGCTGATCCGTTCGAAGGCCGGATTGGGCAAGGTTCCACGGACCGAAGACCACGACGCTCGCGACACGGTGAACCTCCATGTCGACGTCCTCGTGATCGGTGGTGGTTCGGCCGGACCGGCCGCGGCCGCCGAGGCGGCCGCGGCGGGCGCGGACACGCTCCTGCTCGAACAGCGGTCCGAGACGGGCGCCGAGGCGGGAGGGCTCGCGGCCGCGGTCGACGCCGGGGCGCGCATCCTGACCGCCACGGCCGCCTTCGGCGTGTTCGACGGGCCGCTTGTGGCGGCCGCGGGTCGCGACGCGCTCTATCGGATCCGCGCGCGACACCTCGTGTTCGCTACCGGGGCCGTCGAGCAGTCGGCCGTGTTCCCGAACAACGATCTTCCCGGGATCATGCTCTCGTCGGCCGTGGAGCGTCTGGTCGGCACGTATCGCGTCCTGCCGGGGCGCCGGGCGGTCGTGCTGACGTCGGGCGATGAGGGGTATCGATCGGCCCGCATCCTCATGGACGCGGGCGCCAACGTGACGGTCGTCGATCTGCGTACGGCCGACGCCGCGCCGGCGATCGACGGGATCGGTTCCCTGCTCGGACAGACGATCTTGTCGGCGCATGGCCGTCGCCGGGTCACGGGAGTCACCGTGGGCCCTCCCGGTGCTCGAACGGGCCGCAAGATCGCGTGCGATCTGGTCGTGTCGTCGGGGTTCGTGATGCCGTCGACGAACCTGCTCGCGATGACGGGCGCGGAGCTCGCGTTCGACGACTCCGCGCAGGCCTACCTCCCCGTGGAGCTGCCACCGAACGTGCACGCGGCGGGCGCGGTCGCCGGAGCCCGTTCCGTGGACGCGGCCGTGACGCAGGGTCGGCTGGCGGGATTGGAGGCGGCGGCCGCCGTGGGGCGCGACGTGGATGTGATGCGCATCGGATCGCTCGCGCGCGAGGCCGGGGCCGCGGGCGATCCCGTGATCCTGCCGCCTGAGTCTTCGCCCTTCGACGGCAAGCAGTTCGCATGTCTCTGCATGGATGTGACGAACAAGGAGCTGAAGAAGGCCGTCGTCGAGGGGTTCGACTCCATGGAGCTCCTCAAGCGGTACACGACCATCACCATGGGGCCGTGCCAAGGCAAGGCGTGCATGCTGTCGTCGCAGCGGCTCTGCGCTCGCGCGACGGGGTCGTCGTTCGCGGAGACCAGGCCGACCACATCCAGGCCACCGTGGACGCCCGTCGACCTCGGAACGCTCGCGGGCGCCCGCCGCACGCCCCGGAAGCAGACCACGATCCACGAGCTGCACGACACGGCCGGCGCGACGTTCATGTGGGCGGGCGATTGGCGGCGTCCGCACCACTACGCGACACCTGAAGAGGAGGTCGACGCCGTCCGCCATCGTGCGGGGCTGATCGACGTCAGCACGCTGGGCAAGTTCCGCGTGCGGGGGCCACAGGCGGTAGATCTCTTGGAGCGGTTGTACCCGAACCGGTTCTCCGACCAGGCGGTCGGACGGATCCGGTACGGGGTCATGCTCAACGATGAGGGCGTGATCCTGGACGACGGGACCGTCTGCCGCGTGGACGACGACGAGTTCTTCGTGACGGTGACCACGGGGAACACGGCGGCGCTCGAGCGGTGGATCACGTGGTGGCTCGCGGATTGGCGTTTGGACGTGCAGGTGCTGAACGTGACCGGAGCGTTCGCGGCGCTGAACCTGGCCGGGCCGAGGGCGCGGACCGTCATGGAACGTGTCACGGACGCGGACGTGTCGGCGGAGGGCATGCCGTACCTCGCTTGCAGGAGCTTCGAGGTCGCGGGAGTGCCCGCCCTGGTGCTGCGGATCGGGTTCGTCGGCGAGATGGGCTATGAGATCCACGTGCCGAGCCTGTTCGGCGAGTCCGTCTGGAGCGCGATCATGACCGCCGGCGCCGATCAGGGCATCGCGCCCTTCGGTCTGGAGGCGCAACGGATCCTCCGCCTGGAGAAGCAACACATCCTGGTCGGACAGGACACGGACGCGGAGTCGGATCCCTACGAGGCAGGTCTGGGTTGGATGGTCAAGGGCGACAAGCCGGATTTCCTGGGGAAACGATCCCTCCAGGATCTGGAGCGAGCCGGGCCCGGCGAGCGCCTCATCGGGTTCACGACCGACCCGGCGTGGGTGCCGCCGGAAGGCGCGTCGGTCGTCCACGAAGGAGTGTGGGTCGGGCGCGTGACGTCGGCGCGGCGGAGCGCCGCCGCGGGTGCCACGGTGGGACTGGCGTGGGTCCCCGCCGGCTGGGCGCACGAGGGGACCGAGTTCGAGATCCAGTTCGGCGCCAGCCATACCGTCGCCCGAGTCGCGCTGCGACCGTTCTACGATCCGGACGGCGAGAGGCTCCGGTCGTGAGCGATCGCGGTGTGACGAGCTCGACGGCAGCGGCGCGCGTGTCGCTGCCACGGTTGCGTTCGCCCCTGGCCTCCATCCACGCCGGCTCCGGAGCCATCGTGATGGCGGAAGGAGGAGCCGAGCTGGTCGGGTCATACGGCGACCAAGACCGGGAGCGCGCGGCGGTCTCCGGCGGCATCGGCGTGGCGGACATCACGGTTCGCGCGAAGATCGACGTTCGGGGAGACGTGGATCGCGCGCTCTCCGAGATCCCCGGGGATGTGGTGGCCAGGATCGCCGAGGACTGGGCCGTCTCGTTCTCCCCACCGGGGCCAGTGACGGCGCGGGTCGCATCGATGCAGGCGGCCGCGGGGACGTCGGCGATGGTCACCGACGTGACCCACCTCTACGCCGGCTTCGCGCTCGCCGGTCCCTTTCTGCCGGATGCGCTCGCCCGCCTCACCGCGTGGGATCCGTCGACGCTCGATGTGGGATCGGCGGCCGGCGCGCCGATCGCTGACGTCCGCGCGATCGTGATCATGCGGGAGGCATCGGTTCCGCTCATCGAGGTCTGGGTGGCCATGGAGTTCGCGCGGTACGCGTGGCGGTCGATCCTGGAGGTCGTCGAACGCCTGAGTGGCGAGCCCGTGGGCTGGGAAGCGCTCCGCGGACAGGGGTGGCGCTGATGCATCCGATCCGCTACTTCCGGCCGTGGCGGATGTGGCGACGTCACGAGATGAAACCGACCTACGACGTGGTGATCGTGGGCGGCGGAGCCCACGGATTGGCGATCGCCTACGAGCTCGCGAAGCGAGGCATCACGGACGTGGCCGTGCTGGAGCGGAACTACATGGGCGCCGGCGGCAGCGGACGCAACACCACGATCGTGCGGGCGAACTACCGCACGCCTGAAGGGGTCGCGTTTTACAGGGAGGCGCTCCGCCTCTACGAGCAGCTCGCGCAGGAGCTCGACTACAACCTGTTGTTCTCCCAGCAGGGACATCTGACGCTCGCGCACGCGGAACGCGCGGTGAACGTGGCACACGAGCGCGCGGAGGTGAACCGGTTGCTCGGGGTGGACAGCCGCGTGATCTATCCGGACGAGATCGCCAAGCTGTGTCCCGACCTCGACCTGTCGGAGCATCCGGAGTTCCCGATCATGGCGGCGCTCTATCACCCGCCCGGAGGCGTGATCCGCCACGACGCGGTGGTGTGGGCGTACGCGCGTCAGGCGGACCGCTTGGGCGTCCACATCCACCAGGACACCGCCGTCACGGGGATCGACGTCGAGGACGGCAGGGTCACGAAGGTCCGAACCTCCAAGGGCGACATCTCGACGCGGGTGGTCATCTCCGCCGTCGCCGGGTGGACGTCGGAGATCGCCGACATGGCCGGCGTCCGCGTGCCGATCGTTACGCATCCGCTCCAGGCGTTCGTCACCGAGCCGCTCAAGCCGTTCCTCGACGTGATCTTGGTCTCGGCCACGTTACACGTCTACGTATCGCAGACCGATCGTGGGGAAGTGTTGGTCGGTTCCGAGATCGAGCCGTACTCGTCGTACAGCCAGGCCTCGACGCTCGACTTCCTGGAGGTCACGGCCAAGCACACGCTCGAGCTCCTCCCGATCCTGGGTCGCGTGCGACTGATGCGCGCCTGGGGCGGCTTGTGCGACGTCACACCCGACTACAGCCCCATCATGGGCGAGACCGAGGTCGAGGGATTCCTCATCGACGGCGGTTGGGGAACCTACGGGTTCAAGGCCACGCCCATCTGTGGTGTGACCATGGCCGAGCTGGTGGACACGGGACGGGTTCCGGAGCTGATCCGGCCGTTCGCGGTCTCGCGTTTCTGGGACCGCACGCTCGTTTCGGAGATCGCCGCAGCCGCCGTCTCGCACTGACGCGGGTTGCGCTCCTGTTCCGTCGCCGCGAGTATCCGTAAGGAGAAGGAGGTGTCGCCGTGTCGACGAGCGGATCCGGGGGAACCGGTGATCGCGATCTGGGAGCTCAACGCTGGGGTGCGGAGAAGGAGGAGATCGACCACCTCGCGCAACAGGAACACCTGGCGCGCGAGGCCGAACGTATCCACAGGGAAGAGGCGGCCGAGGAAGGCCGGTCCGTCCCGAAGAAGCGCCCCTGGTGGAAGTTCTGGGGATAGGGCGTGCCGATCCGGTTCCCGGCCGTACGCTGAAGGTCATGTCCGTATCCGAACCCATCCGGAGGAGCGCGACATCGGTCCGCATCCTCGCGGTGCACGACGGCGTCTCCGGCGAACGACCGGACACCCTCGCGACCGAGGAGCCGATGGAGATCCGAGCCGCGGGACCGGATCAGGAGCTACGGGCGGTCGCGGTGACGATGAGGACCCCCGGCGGGGACTTCGAGCTGGCGGTCGGGTTCCTGTTCACGGAGGGCCTGATCGCTCCCGGCGACGTCGCCCGGGTGGCCTACTGCGACAACCTGCCGGGGGAGGATCAACGATACAACGTCGTCTCGGTGCGCCTGGAGCGTCCGTTCGATGCGGAGCGGGTGCGACGGAATTTCTACGCCACCTCTTCCTGCGGGATCTGCGGCAAGGCGGCGCTCGATGATGTGGAGGTGTCGTGCGGGCCGGTCGCCGCGGGTCCAGGGGTCATGGCCGACACCCTGGCGTCGTTGCCGGACGCGCTCCGGGTGAAGCAAGACATCTTCGATCGGACCGGGGGTCTGCACGCGGCAGGACTGTTCTCACCGGAGGGCGCGCTCATCTCGATCCGCGAGGACGTCGGTCGCCACAACGCGGTGGACAAGGTGATCGGCGAACAGCTCCTCGCCGGGAACGTCCCGTTGTCCGGAACGATCCTGCAGGTCAGCGGGCGTGTCTCGTTCGAGATCGTGCAGAAGGCCGCGGTTGCCGGTATCCCGGTGGTGAGCGGGGTGAGCGCGCCCACGTCGCTCGCGGTCGAGGCGGGGGAGCGGCTAGGGATGACCATCGTGGGGTTCGTCCGTGATGGGGGCTGCAACGTGTACTCGCACCCCGAGCGCGTTCTCATCTGAGCGGGCGTCCCGACGACCGAGGGTCGTCTCCGGCCTCACCGCGGCTGGTGGGGCCCGCGTAGAATCGTTCTCACGCACCGACGTTCGGTGGAAAGGAGAGCCGATGAAGAACGGGCTCACGCGACTCACCGAGCCGATGGTCCGCGACGACGGCGTGCTTCGCATCGCCACCTGGGATGAGGCCCTGGACAGGGCCGCGGCCGGGTTGCGCGCCGCGACGGAGCGGAACGGCGGCAACGGGGTCGGCCTGTTCAGTTGCTCGAAGGCCACGAACGAGATGAACTTCGTCGCACAGAAGTTCGCTCGTCAGGTCCTGCACAGCAACAACATCGACAGCTGTAACCGCACCTGACACGCTCCTTCCGTGGTCGGTCTGGCCACCGTGTTCGGAGCAGGCGGCGGGACAAGCTCATACGAAGAGATCGAGCACACCGATCTCGTCCTCTTGTGGGGGTCGAACGCGCGAGCGGCGCATCCGATCTTCTTCCACCATGTCCTGAAGGGGATCCACAACGGAACGAAGATGATCGTGGTCGATCCACGGCGGACGGAGTCCGCGGAGTGGGGCGACCTCTGGCTCGGGATCGACGTGGGCAGCGACATCGCGCTCTCGAACACGATGGCTCGCGAGATCATCGTCAACGACCTGCATCACCACGCGTTCATCGAGCACGCGACCACCGGGTTCGAGGCGTATCGGGAGTCCGTGATGGACTGGACGCTCGAGCGCGGCGAGGCGGCGACGGGCGTCCCGGCCGAGATCATCCAGGAGGTCGCGCACGCCTACGCCAAGGCGGATCGGGCGACGATCTGTTGGACGCTCGGGATCACGGAACACCACAACGCGGTCGACAACGTCCTGTCGTTGATCAATCTGAGCCTGCTCACGGGTCATGTCGGCGTGTACGGGAGCGGCGTGAATCCTCTCCGCGGGCAGAACAACGTCCAGGGCGGCGGCGACATGGGCGCGATCCCCAACAAGCTCCCGGGGTTCCAGGACATCGAGATGGACGCGGCCGCGCGCGAGAAGTTCGAGCGCGCGTGGGGCGTCCCGATCATCCCGAAGTACGGATGGCACCTCACGCAGATGTTCCATGCGATGGAGCGCGGCCACATCCGCGCGCTCTACGTGATCGGGGAGAACCCCGCGAACTCCGAGGCCGACGCCACACACGCGACACCCTTGCTCGAGAACCTGGATTGCTTGATCGTGCAGGACATCTTCATGACGAAGACCGCGGAGCTCGCCGACGTGGTCTTCCCGGCATCCGCCGCGTGGGCGGAGGCGGAAGGCACCGTGACCAACAGCGAGCGTCGGGTCCAGCGGGTGCGCAAGGCGCTCGATCCGCCCGGGAACGCGAAGGACGACATCTGGATCATCGTGCAGCTGGCGAAGCGATTGGGCGTCGATTGGGGAGAGGTCACGGCGCACGCCGCGTGGGAGGAGCTGCGGACGCTCTCGCCGATGCACGCCGGGATGTCCTACGAGCGCCTCGAGGAGCTCGGCGGTATCCAGTGGCCGTGCCCCGACGAAACCCATCCCGGCACGCTCTTCCTCCACGCTCGTCTCTGGGAGTTCGACGATCCCGAGAAGCAGGGCACCAAGGCTCCGTTCAGCGTGGTGATCGACGACCCGCCGGTCGACGGTCTGGACGCCGAGTTCCCGCTGCGATTGACCACGGGTCGCCGGCTCGACTCGTACAACACCGGGGTGCAGAGCGGCGGCTACACATCCCCGCTGCGCCGACCGGAGTCGATCGAGGTCTCACCGGAGGACGCCGAGACGCTCGGCGTCGAGGAGGGGGAGCGGGTCACGGTGACGTCGCGCCGCGGCTCCGTCGAGGCGCCGGTCCATATCGATCACGGCCTCCGGCCCGGCCTCGTGTTCATGACCCTGCACTTCCCCGACGAGGTGGAGACGAACCGCCTCACGATCGAAGCCAACGACCCGAAATCCGGAACGGCGGAGTTCAAGGCCACCGCCGTGCGGATCGACAAGCGCGCTCGCGTACCCGCCGACGTGAGCGGCAACCGGGACGCCGAGTGACGGAGGCGCAGTGGATCTGCACCTGATGTCGGCGTCGCCCACCGATGACGAGCGTGCGGCGGTCGACGAGCTCCTCGGGCCGCCGGACACCGGATGGGTCGGCGGGGAACGCGCGCCCGGTGAGGAGAGGCGGTTCGCTCGCGGGGGCCGTGCCGCGCGGGAGGAGCGAGACTTCCTCCTGCCGGCGCTCCACGCCCTGCAGGCACGCGTCGGCTGGATCAGCGAGGGAGGCCTGACGTACGTCTGTCAACGGCTCACCGTGCCGCCGGCCGAGGCGTTCGGCGTCGCGACGTTCTACACGATGTTCAGCCTGCGCCCGCGCCCGGGCACGGTGGTGCACGTCTGCGACGACCTGGCATGCCGGATCGGGGGCGACGTGCTCTGCAGTGAGCTGGAGCGGACCGTGGGTGCACCGGGGGAGGCGGCGGACGGCGCCGTGGCGACCTGGATGCGGAGCCCATGCCTCGGGATGTGCGAGCGGGCGCCGGCCGCGCTCGTGCAGCGCTCGGGACCGGGCGCATCCGACGAGGCGCTTGGGACGGTATCCGTGGCCCAGGTCCGCCGACTGCTCGACGGAGACACGCCCGAACCGGAGTTCGCCAGGCCGACCGACCCACGCGTGCCGTCGGCCCCGCAGACCTGGGACGACGACTCGCGGGTCGGCGTCCGCCTGCTCCGGCGGGTCGGCGTGGTCGACCCGTCCTCGATCGACGACTATCGGGCCCACGGCGGATACGAAGCCCTGCGAAGGGCCCACGAGCTCGGCTCCGATGGCGTGATCCGCGAGGTCACGGACTCGCAGCTGCTGGGCCGAGGCGGCGCCGCGTTCCCTACCGGTGTGAAATGGAAGGCGGTCGCCGAGCAGGCCGCCCGGCCGCACTTCTTCGTCTGCAACGCCGACGAATCCGAGCCCGGGACGTTCAAGGATCGCGTCGTGATGGAGCAGGATCCGTTCGCGGTGATCGAGGCGCTGACCATCGCCGGGCACGCGACGGGGTGCGAACAGGGCTACATCTACATCCGCGGGGAGTACCCGCTCGCGACCGAGCGCTTGGTGCACGCGATCGCAGAGGCGCGGCGTCACGGGTTCCTGGGCGAGGACGTGATGGGGGAGGGGTTCGCGTTCGACATCGAGCTCCGCCGCGGCGCCGGCGCGTACATCTGCGGTGAGGAGACCGCGCTGTTCAACTCGATCGAGGGCAAGCGTGGCGAGCCGCGGAACAAGCCGCCGTTCCCGGTGCAGCGCGGTCTCTTCGGGAAGCCGACCGGGATCAACAACGTCGAGACGTTGCTCAACGTGCTCGAGATCCTGCGCGTGGGTGGAGCCGCGTTCGCGGAGATCGGCGCCGAAGGGTCCGCGGGCACGCGCCTGTTCTGCCTGAGCGGCACGGTCGCGCGGCCCGGCCTCTACGAGGTGGAAGCCGGCGCGACGCTCCGCGAGGTGCTCGAGCTCGCGGGAGGCATCCTCGGAACCCCGAAGGCGGTCCTGCTCGGCGGCGCGGCGGGCGGGTTCGTCACGCCCGAGGACCTGGACATCCGTCTGACGTTCAAGGCTGCGCGAGAGGGCGGGTACACGCTGGGCTCCGGTGTCGTGATGGCCTTCAACGAGTCCGTCGACCTGGTCGACATCGTCCTGCGGATCGCGCGTTTCTTCCGCGACGAATCCTGCGGGCAGTGCGTCCCCTGCCGCGTCGGGACCGTCCGCCAGGACGAGGCGCTCCATCGGCTGGTCTCCGAGCGAACGATCGGGAGCCTTCAGCAAGAGCTCGCGCTGATCGATGAGATCGCCCAGGTGATGCGCGATGCATCGATCTGCGGACTGGGTCAGACGGCGGCGTCCGCCGTACAGTCCGCGGTGCAACGGCTGCATCTGTTCGACGGTCAAGGAGCGAGCGCATGAGCGTGGTCCCGGTGGCGCCCCCGCGGCGACTGGTCGATGTCGAGGTCGACGGGACGACGGTCCGCCTGCCCGAGGGCTCCACGATCCTCGACGCGTGCCGGGCGCAGGGGATCGACACGCCCACCCTGTGCTTCGCCGACAACCTGACGCCGGTGAACGCGTGCCGGGTCTGCGTCGTGGAGATGGAAGGGTCGCGCGTGCTCGTGCCGGCATGCTCGCGCGCGGTCGAGGACGGCATGAAGGTGCAGACCGACACCGATCGGGTGCGGCACTCGCGGAAGCTCGTGATGGAGTTCCTGGCTTCGAGCGTGGACACGGAGCTCGCGAGCCCGGACGTCCACCGTTGGATGTCGGACTATCAGACCGACCCGGATCGGTTCGGTGCGCGGATGCCGTCTCTCCCTCCAGGAGAGCGGGACGACCGCTGGGCCGGCCATCACCACGACCCGGTCGACCCGACGATCGCGGAATCGGTCGCGCAGCCCGTAAAGGTCGACAACGAGCTCTACGTGCGCGACTACTCGCGATGCATCCTCTGCTACAAGTGCGTGGAGGCGTGCGGGGTCGACGCCCAGAACACGTTCGCGATCGCCGTGGCCGGCCGCGGGTTCGACGCGCGCATCTCCACCGAGTACGCCGTGCCGCTGAACGAGTCCGCGTGCGTCTACTGTGGCAACTGCATCGGCGTCTGCCCGACGGGGGCGCTGATGTTCACCTCCGAGCACGAGATGCGCGAGGAGGGCACGTGGGACGAATCCCAGCAGACGGTCGTGGACACGATCTGCCCGTACTGCGGCGTGGGCTGCGAGCTCGAGCTCCACGTGCAGGACAACGAGATCGTGAAGGTGACCTCGTCCTGGGACAACTCCATCACCAACGGCCACCTCTGTATCAAGGGGCGTTTCGGGTTCGCGTTCGTGCAGTCCCGCAAGGGCGAGGACCCGGCCGCGAAGAAGCGGAAGCGAGACTAGTCTGAGCCGGACTGCCGGGGGCGCGACAGGGATCGTGCTCGCGGGGGGGCGCTCGACCCGCTTCGGCAGCGACAAGCTCGTCGCGGTTCACCGAGGCATCCCGCTCCTGCACCACGCCGTTCTGCGGCTCGGCGAGGTATGCACGGAGGTCGTCGTGGTCATCGCACCGGGGACGCCTGTGCCCACGATGCCGGTTGGTGCGAACGCGCGGTCCGTCCGGGACGCGGAGGAGGGCGAGGGCCCGCTCGCGGGCCTGCTGAGCGGGTTGGAAAGCGCGTCGACGGAGCTCGCACTCGTGGCCGGCGGCGACATGCCCGACCTCTCGACGGCCGTCCTGCTCGAGATGTTCCGCGTGGCGGGCGAGGCGGCGATCGACGCGGTCGCGTTGCAAGACGGCGACCGGTTCCGGCCGTTGCCGTGCGTAGTGCGTGTCACTCCCGCGCGCGATGCCGCGCATGCACTGCTGCATACGGGGGAGCGGTCGCTCCGCTCACTGCTCCAGGCGCTCCGCACGGCCGTCATCGACGAGCCGACGTGGACGGCGCTGGATCCCAGCCGCGCCACGTTGCACGACGTCGATGAACCCGGCGACCTCGCGTCCGAGGACGCCTCGCCAGGCCCCGAGGGCTCGGTTTAGGGTCATGGCCGTGTCACATCCACCGTTCCGGCTGGGAGACGTCGAGGTCGTCACCGTGTGCGAAGGCTGGGCTCCGCTGCCGCTCGCGGACGAGGCGCCGGGCAACATCGTGGACTGGCTCGCGGAGCGAGACGCGCACCCGTGGGCGTTCGCCGGCGACGAGCATTGGCCCTGGCACGTGCACGCATTCCTGCTGCGGACACCGCCCGGCGATGTGCTGGTCGACACCGGCGTCGGCGGGTTCGGTCCCTACGCCCCCTGGGCCGAGGAGGCAGGACCGGACGCCTGGGCGGGGATCGACGCTGGAGCCGTGAGGCACGTCGTCCTCACGCACCTGCACGCCGACCACGCGGGAGGAACGGTGTTCGACGACGGAACGCCGCGGTTCCCGAACGCCCGCTATCACGCCCATCCCGCCGACTGGGAGCACTTCGGATCGAACCCCGACCCCGACGACAGCGAGCGTCCGTATAACGCTCGAACGGTGCTGCAGCGCCTCGCCGACGACGTGACGCTCTCGCTCGAACCCGACGACCATGAGGTGAGTCCGGGCGTTCGGCTGATCCTCACGCCCGGCCACACGCCGGGCCACCGGAGCGTGCTGCTCACCGGCGGCGCGGATACCCTGCTGCTCACCGGCGATCTCCTGCATATGCCGATCCAAGTTGCGCATCCCGACTGGCCCTCGAGCCACGACGTGGATCCGGCGACGGGATCGGCCTCGCGCGCCGCGATCCTCGGCCAGGC
>JBBQVZ010000106.1:0-12288 GCA_038211015.1 Actinomycetota bacterium
GGCCGACAGGCCGCCGCGGTTGAACCCCGCATCGTCCGGTCCCGACACGCGGAGCCAGTCCGTGCTGCGAACGGTCTCCTTCGCGGGTCCGCCGTCGACCGACACGTACACCGCGAAGCCGTCACGATCGCTGACCGAGGCAGCCACCACGCCGGCCGCTTGCGCGAAGCCTTCGTTCCACCCGATGGGGATGCCGTCCAGGAACGGCCGGGCGTCGCCGCCCGCGAACGGAGCCGCGTACCAACGGCCCGATTCGTCCCCCGTCTCGTCCTGCCACCACAGGACGTCGGCTCCGTCCGCCGTGACCGATCCGGCGACCACGCCGACGGGATGGTCCGTCACCTGGCGTCGCACGCCCGAAGCCACGTCCCAACAGTGCACCTGCCACACCCTGCTCTCCGTGCTCTCGTGCACGACCCGGTCCGGCGCACGGGGCGACCAGTCGGGCATGGAGACGGTCGGGGCGCGGTGGCGTTGTTCCCAGCGAGGCATCGACGAGTTCATCGGAAAAGGGTACCGACACCGACGTTGAACCGCATCGGTTTCTGGGGCCGTGTAAGGATGGGCGAGCTCGCGACATCTCCCGGTCGTAGAGGGAGGTTTCAACGGACGAGGGGCGACGCGCGAAGTTCGAAGCGCTCTACGCGGACCTGATGCCGCGCGTCCTGGGCTATGCGCTCCGTCGGACCGATGCGGAGGAGGCGCGAGACGTGGTGTCCGAGACGTTCATGGTGGCCTGGCGGAGGTTCGACGACGTGCCGGAGGGAGACGCGGCTATGCCTTGGCTCCTCACGACCGCGCGCAAGGTGCTCGCGAACCACAGGCGCGCGGCCGAGAGCCGGATGCGCGCGTCGCTCGTCGGGCCGCGCGCCGGAACCCCCGATCACCCCGAGGACGTCGTCGGCACCGCTTCCCTGATCCAGGCGTTCAACGCCCTGGAGGAACGGGACCGCGAGGCGCTCGCGTTGGTGGCGTGGGACGGGCTCGCGCCCCGCGAGGCCGCGATGGTCGCCGGGTGCTCTGCCGCGACGTTCTCCGTCCGGCTACATCGCGCCCGGAAACGTCTTTCGGCGTTGCTCGGCGAGGCCGACCAACCGCTTCACCTGACCTCGGAGGAACCCGCATGAAGGACGACCTGTTCGAACGCCTGCGCAACGTGGATCCCGCGACGGAGGAGCGGATCGCGCAAGAGGCGCGCGCGCTCGGGAACGTTCCCGGAAGGATCGCGGAGAACGAGCCGAGCAACGAGCGCCGGTTCCCGAGAGCCGTCCGTCGCAAGGCGACGCTCGTCGCGGTGGCGGCTATCGCGCTGGTGGCCATCGCACTCCCCCTCACACTCCTGGGGTCTTTGGGTGACGGCGAGACAGCAGGCACGGATCCGCCGACGCCACCGGACGGTTCGAGCAACTGGGTCACCCTCGGAACCCTTGCCGACCTCCGAGTCGAGGGTGTCATCTACGTCCCCCGGATCGACGCTTTCGTCGTCGCGCCAGCGGATGCCGAGCCTCTCGCGTTCTTGGCCTCAACCGACGGCATGTTCGGCCCGCTCCATCGCGATCGCGTCCTCTACTGCGAACCCAGCCACCTGTTCACCGATGCCATCGGCAACGTCTTCGACGACCGTGGGGAGTTAGTAGCGGGACCGGGCGGGAACGGGATGGGTCAGTACGAGGTCCGTGTCTTGGATGGGTTGGTGCAGGTAGACGCTCTCCACGTCGTCCTTGGTGAGTACGTCCAGAACGGAAGAGACCTCCCCTTACTTGCGGGTCCAGGATGTCCCACCGTCAACGGTGTCCCCCTCCAGCTTTCCGGCGATCCGGGATTCGCGATCCCCGACGGTGCCGAGCTCCCGCCGATCGCTGTCGCACTCCCGATCGCGGGGACGGTAGTTCACAGTCCCATCGCGATCACGGGGACCGCGAACGTCTTCGAGGCCACGGTCAGCATCCGGGTCCTCGACGCGAACGGCGAGGTGATCGCCCAGGCGTTCACGACGGCCACATGCGGCACCGGCTGTCGCGGCGACTTCAGCACAAAGGTCGAGGTTCCGATCGACGCCGAGCAACCGGGGACGATCCAGGTGTTCGAGTCGAGCGCGCAGGACGGCTCGATGACCAACACGGTCGAGATCCCCGTGACGCTCGCGCCCGGCCTCGCCTCCCCAGGCCCCGGCGTCGAGGGCATCTGGTACGACGAGCAAGAGCTGCCTCTTCCCGATGGCTCGCCGAGCTCCGAGGGTACGGTCCTCGTCGTGTTCCGAGGCGCCGAGCACTGCCAGTGGGAGTCCGCGTCGTTCATGCACCTCGGCTGGCCGGTCGGGACGGTCGCCAACGCTCTCGCAGACTGGCGTCAGTACGTCCGAGACCCCCAGGGCCTGTTCGATGACGGCGCGCTCCATGTGGGGTTCCTGAGCGACACCTCGCTCCCCTCAGATGCCGTCGATACCGGTTACCACCGAGGTTCGTGGCATCTCTTCGTGAGCCCGAGCGAGGCGGACGACGCCGTGTTCGTCGTCAACGGGGAGGCCGGCTCCACCGAACGATGGGGTCGATCCTCCGAGCAGATCCTCTGCGACTGATCTCGTTCTAGACTGCCGCACACGGTCTCCAGCCCTTTCACCGGCTCGACGGTTGCGGCGCGATACGCGCGCTCGCGCCCACCGCTGCATCACCACGTCGTGGAGATGCTCGGTCAACGTCTGCCACCCGTGCACCAAGCGCTCGACCTCGCGTGCGGGACCGGGTTGTCGACGCGTCCGCTCGTCTCCATCGCGTCGATGGTCGTGGGCCTCGACATCGAACCGGAGATGCTGAAGGTTGCGGGTCGCACCGAGGGGATCTCGTACGTCGTGGGAGCCGGCGAGCATCTTCCCTTCGCCACGGGAGCGTTTGAGCTCGTCACGGTCTGCTCGGGGATCCATTGGCTTCAGCCACCGGCGCTCGCGGAGATACACCGAGTGCTGGCGAGCGGTGGCACGTTCGGCGTGTACGACGTCTGGTTCCCGGCGGAGATGGTGGATGTCCCCACGTTCTCGGTCTGGATGAGCGAGCGATGTGCTCCCCGCTACGCGTCGATCGCGAAGAACGAATACGGGTCGGAGCACCTCCACGAGGCCGGCTTCCGGCTCGGATGGGACGAGGACCTGCGGTACGAAGTGCCGATGGTCCTGGGCCAGCTCGTCGACTACCTCATGACGCACAGCGAGCGGATCGCCGCCATCCGGACCGGGCTCGAGACCGAGGACGAGCAACGAGACTTCCTGTCGGAGGGAATGCGGCCTCTCTTCGAGGGCTCCGCCGAGCAGCGCCTCATGTTCGGGATCCGTGTCGAGGTCTACTCGTGTTCCGACGGGTCGTTCTAAGCGAACCAGGCCTGCATCACCTCGTCACGTCGCGGATCGCTCGCCACACCCGTTCCGAGGAGAGCGGCAGGTCGATGTGGCGCACGCCCAGGTGAGAGAGCGCGTCGATCACAGCGCTCTGCACCGCCGGCGTCGAGCCGATCGTGGCCGCCTCGCCGATGCCCTTCGCGCCCAGCGGATTCAACGGCGTCGGCGTCTCCGTGTGCGCGATCTCGAACCACGGCAGCTCCGAGGCCGCCGGCATGCCGTACGTCGTCAGGTTGCCGGTGACCGGGTTCCCGGTCTCGTCGTAGCGGACCTCTTCATAGAGCGCCTGCGCGATGCCCTGGGCCAGCCCACCGTGCACCTGCCCGTCCACGAGCATCGGGTTGAGGATCCTTCCGCAGTCGTCGACGGCGATGTGACGCACCAGCCGCGCGTCGCCGGTCTGCGTGTCGACCTCCACGACCGCCACATGCGCTCCGAACGGGAACGTCGATTCCAACTCGCGGAACTGCCCCGACGCCACCAAGCCGGGTTCCATGCCCTCCGGCACTCGCGACGGATCCTCGACCGCCGTCGCGAGCTCCGACCACGTGATCGCGCGCTGTGGTGCGCCCGTCACCTCGAACCGCCCGTCGAGCGGCTCCGTGAGATCGGCTTCGTCCACCTCCAGCAGATGCGACGCGAGCACGCGCGCCTTCGCGACCACCGCTTGCGCTTGTTCGACGACCGCCGAACCGCCGACCTGCAGCGAGCGCGAGCCCCACGTTCCCGCGCCTCGAGGCACGACGGCGCTGTCGGAGTGAACGACACGCACCGTCTCGAACGCCACGCCGAGGATCGCCGACGCGATCTGCGCCATCGCCGTCTCGTGTCCCTGCCCCTGCGGTGACACGCCGGTCAGCACCGTCACCGTGCCGTCGGCACCCACCGCGACCGAGCCGAACTCCTTCGAGGCGAACGCCGTGATCTCGACGTACGTGCACACGCCGATGCCGAGCAGCAGATGATCGCCTCGCTCCCGGCGCGCGGCCTGGTCCACACGGAGCTCCGGCACACCGGCGATCCGCAGCGCTTCGTCGAGCGCGCGTTCGTAGTCGCCGGTGTCGTACGTGGTGCCCGATGCGGTCCGGTACGGGAACGCGTCGGCCGGGATCATGTTCTTCCGTCGAACCTCAACCGGGTCCATCCCGAGCTCGGCCGCGATCAGGTCCATCGCGCGTTCGACCAACGCCGTCGCCTCGGGTCTGCCCGCGCCGCGATAGGCCGCGACCGGCGTGGCGTTCGTGACCACGCTCCATCCACGCGACGCGATCCGCGGGATGGTGTAGACGCCGGCGAGCATCTCCTGCGTGGTCGTCGGCAGGAACGCGCCGACCGGGTACGCCCCCATGTCGCCGAGGATCTCCACCCGCATGCCGACGACGGTCCCGTCGCGCTTCGCGCCGATCTCCACGTGTTGCACCTGCGCGCGGCCGTGATTGAGGTTCAACATGCTCTCCGAACGCGTCTCACCCCATCGCACCGGGCGCCCCAGCGCTTTGGCCGCCGCCGCCACGGCCGCGAACTCGGGGTAGACGATGAGCTTCGCGCCGAAACCGCCGCCGACATCGGGCGCCACGATCCGGACCCGCTTCTTGTGGACCTCCAGGAGATCCGCCAGATCGCTCCGGACATCGAACGGAACCTGCGTCGAGCACCAGATCGTGTACCCGCCGTCGTCCTCGGGCACCACGGCGATCGCGTTGGTCTCCATGGGCACCGGTGCGAGGCGCTGCTGCACGATCCGCGCGCTCGCGATGACGTCCGCACCCGCCAGCGCGTCCAGGTCCCAATGCTGTTCGAACGCGTGCGCCACGTTCGTTCCGTGGGCCGGGAACAAGATGGGCGCGCCGTCCGCGGCCGCGGCCTCCACGTCGGTCACCGCTTCGAGCGCGTCGACCACCGGCCACACCAGCTCCGCCGCATCCTGTCCGTGCCCCAGCGAGTCCGCGATCACCACCGCGACCGGCTCACCGACGTAGCGGACGACGTCGCGAGCGAGCACTTCGCGGGCGAACGGGCCCTCCAACGTGCCGGTCGAACCCTCCACGTTGCCGCTCGGCGCCTGTGGCGGGATCCGCAGGTCGCCGGCCGTGAAGACGGCCGCGACGCCCGGCATCGATCGCGCCTCCTCCAGTCCCTCCATGCCGCTCACGCGCCCGTGCGGCATGATGGAACGCACGAACACGGCGCGCAACGCGTCCGGGATGGGGATGTTCTCGAGGTACCTGCCCTCACCCCGGAGGAACCGCGGGTCTTCGGACCGGAGCGCGGGCACGCCGAACATCGAAGGGGGCAGGGTCACGGACCCATGCTAGCCAGCCACCGCACCCACCGAGGGAGGAACCCCATGCGTCGCGACCGGTCGATCGTCCGTCTGCTCCTCGTGCTCGCGCTCGTGTGCACGACCTTCGCCGCGCTCGGCGGCACGAACGCGAACGCCGGGACCGGGATCATCGCCAAGCGCGTGGTGGGCGACCTGCGGGGACCGGCCGCGTTCACGTTCCTGAAGGACGGGCGCATCGTCTACCTGGAGCGCGGGACCGGGCAGATCCACATCTACAACCCGAAGACCAAGGCGAACAGCCGGTTCTTCACGGTGCCCGGCGTGAACGGTGAGGGAGAGCGCGGCGCCCTCGGCGTGGCGGTGAGCCCCGGCTGGCCGAAGCCGCGCGCGCTCTACGTCTACGCCACGCGATCGACCGGGAGCGGGTTGCAGAACCAGATCCTCAAGGTCGCGCGTTCGAACGGGCATGCCCACATGCGCGTGCTCGTCTCCCAACCCGCGAGCTCGGCGGCGTATCACAACGGCGGGCGCATCCTGTTCGGTCCCGACGGCATGCTCTACGCGATCATCGGTGACGGCCACGACAGCTCGAACTCACAGGATCTTGGGGACAACCTGCGTGGCAAGATCCTGCGGATGACGCCGGCCGGGGGCGTGCCGTCGAACAACCCGATCGCCGGCAGCCGCATCTTCGCGTTCGGCATCCGCAATTCCTACGGGTTCACGTTCGACCCGCAGACCGACAGGCTGTGGGAAACGGAGAACGGCCCCGAGTGCAACGACGAGATCAACCTGATCGTGTCCGGTGGGAACTTCGGATGGGGGCCGAGCGAGAGCTGCGGCGGGGATCCACCGGGAAACACGAACAACAACGGTCCTGCGCCACGGCGCCTCCCGAAGCTTTGGTTCGTCGGGACTATCGGCATCACGGGCGACGCGTTCTGCGACGGCTGCAGCCTGGGTGCGCAGGTCGAGGGACAGCTGTTCTTCGGAGACGTGAACACCGGCGTGCTCCGTCGCGTCGCGCTGAACGCCGCCCGCGACGACGTGTCGGGCGGCGCGATCGACGTGCTGGACAGCCCGGGAGGGATCTACTCGATGGAGACCGCGCCCAACGGGGCGATCTACTTCAGCGACGCCCAGGCGATCTATCGGCTCTCGCCCGCGTGATGAGACCTCGCCCGTGAGCCGGCGATGCGGGGTACCCTGCCATCACGCAGGAAGGATCGACGAAGGGCGAGGAGACCAGCCGTGGACATCGGTCAGCCCAAGCGCATCATCGAGGTCGAGCCCGTAACGCTCCCCGTGCCCGAGGCCATCCCGGTTCCAGAACCGCGGCCGGCGCAGACGCCGGAGCCCGCCGAGCCCGCTCCGTAGAGCGCCATGACGCGCACCACGCTCGATCGTGCGTTACCGGTCGAGTCCGCCACCGAGCCGGTCGTCGCGTGGCGCGCATGGGCGCTCACCGGCCGACGCGACGGAACGCACCTCCTGCTCCGACCCGTGGTCGGTCGTGGCCGCCCCTGGCTCCCCGGGCGACCGGCGGAAGCGGGATGCAGGATGCTGGGTCCGTTCCATGAAGCCCCACAACTCGGTTGCTCATGTGGCCTTCACGGCACCCACGGCCTCGACCTGCTCCGCCGGACACGGTGCCCGGCGGTGCTTGGACGCGTGGCCCTCTGGGGCCGCGTGATCGAACACGAGTCGGGGTTCCGCGCACAGTACGGCTACCCCCAACGGCTCCGGCTGATCTGCCAGTTCTGCTTCTGGCAGTGGGGCACGCACGGCGTCCAGCCTGCGGTGGTGGGCTGGTTCCCGAGGGGCGAGCTGTTGCCCATGTGCGACGACCACGCCGAGATGGCGGGCCGCTGCGGGATGCGTCCGCAGGCGTGGCTGCCGTTCGACGAGATCGAACAACGCCTGCGCGATACGTACGCGGTCGACCCGCTCGCGATCTAGCGGCGCTTCGGGCCGGGCGTCGGCACGGTCGTCGGCGTGGAGATGCCGCGGCGCCGTGCGTCGGTGCTCCGCACCAACCGGCTGCGAAGCTCGCTCCCATCGACCTTCGCCTTCTCGAGAGCCTCTTCGTCGGGCACGGGCTCTGCTTCGAGCTCGGCAGGAGCGACATCGCTCCCCTCAGCGCTTCCATCGTTGCCGTTGCCGTCCGCGTTGCCGTTGCCGTTCGCGCGTTGCGACGCGCGAGAACGCGAACGCCGAGGCTTCGCCTCATCCAGCCGGCGCTCCGCCTCGCGAGCTCGCTCTTCCGCCGCCGCGATCCGTTCCTCCAGCGTGGCGATGACGCTCGGATCCACCCCAGCCTTCGAAGCGTCTCCGGACCGGGCTCGCCCTTCGGCCACCACGAGCTCTTCACGGACCTGCGCGAGCTCGTCTTCCAACTGGCGGTTCCGCGCTTCGTACACGGTCTCGGGACGCCCGGCGCGGAGCATCGCCCGCTCGGCCTCGGAGCGTTCGAGCTGTTGCGTGAGCTCCTTGAGGCGCGCCTCGACGTCCGCCGAGAGCGCCGGCTGGGCGGTGGCGGCCTTCGCGGCTTCCGCGAGGGTCCGCTGACGCTCCTCCTCCGCCAACCGCGCCTGCGCACGGACCTCGTCCAGCTGTCCCTGCTGTGAACAGGCCTCCTCTGCATGCGCGCTCTCGGTCGCTTCTCGTTGGTGTTCCACACGTTGGATCTCCGCGCGAGCCGCCTCCAGCTCAGCGCGCAACAGCTGTTCGGTTTCGCCGGCGGCGTCGAGCTCCGCTTGGATGTCGGCCGGGACACCCTCGGGGGCGGCCGGGACTTCCTCGGCCCGCTTCTGCGCGACCCGGAGCTGATCGGTCGTCACGCGGAGCTGCGCTTCCATCTCCGTGACCCGTGACTGCAGCTGCGAGACCCGCGACTCGGACCCGCGCGCCTGCTCCTCGAGCTGTGTGGCGTGCGCCCTGAGCTGCGCCAGCTCGGCGGGATCCGTCGTCTCCGCACGAGCGGCATCCTGCTCGTACTCGGCGACGCGGCCGCGAAGCTTCTCCAGCTCGACCTGCTGCTCGGCGATCGACTTGGTCCTCCCCTCGAGCTCCTTCACACGTTCGCGGAGCTTCTCGGCCTCTTCTTGCAAGGCGAGCGCCTTCTTCTCGTCTCGAACGACCGCGCGGACCTCGCGGCGACTGGGGCCGAAGCCCGTGTCTTCCTTCGCGGGCTCTTCCTTCCGGTGGGACCACACGAAGGACACGATCGCCATGACGAGACACAGGAGCGCGACTACCGCGAACGCGATCTGCATCTGCCTCCATGGATGCGACGAGGCGTCCACCATCATCGCGTAGTCGTTGTCGATCTGGACCACGCCGAACACCTCGGCCTTGCTCGACGATCGGAGCGGGATCAACGTGGAGAACAACGTGGTCGACCTCGATGTGGTCGAGTCGTCGGCCGCGAACGACTGCGTGGCCACCACGCTCACGAGATCGCCACGCAGCGCCGAGCGAAGGTTCGCGTCGTCCGACGTGGTGACGCCGATCTCGGATCGGTGGTCGGTCGTGAAGACCAGCAACCCGTCCGCGCGCCATACCCGAACCCTGACCACTCGCTGATCGTTGAAGAGGCCGTGCTTCAGCTCCGCGAGGAGCTCGTCGTATCCGGAGCGCTCGATCGGCCGGGAGACCCGCTGAGCGTCGAGCCGATCGGCGAGCACGTTCTGGGTGAATCGGACCGCGCGTTCCTGCGCCGCGTCGGCCTTGCGCTGCAACCCTTGCGTCTGCTGCTGCCGCGCGACGAGCACGGCGACCAGGCAGACGACCGTGAGGACCGCCCAGAAGAAGAGGCGAACCCGGTCACGCGTGCGTCGATCGGTTTGCAACGTGTTCCCCCACGTCCCTCGGTACGACAACATCGGCCAGCGATGCCGGCCTCTCAATCCCATCGGCGCCTGCGGGACGCGTCTGAACCCTCGACCGCGACATCTCCGCTCAAGAAACCGAGCCCCTTCTGCCGATACCGGGGATGGTTCCAAACGGGTGAGCCGGAATGGCTCCGATTGGGGAGGTCAAGTCGTGGATCGCAGCAGGCTCATCACGCGCGGCGCATCACTCGCCGTCTGCGCCACGCTCGTGATCGGCGGGCTGGTCGTCTCGGCGCACGCCGACAACGCTTTGAGCCGCGCGCTGCACGAGCGCAAGGTCACGGTCAAGAAGCTCGAGATCCTCCACGACTTCCGTCGCGTCGGCCGCCAGAACCTGCACCACCAGATCCGCGGCTTGCAATCGCGCATCGTGCGGGCGAAGGCTTTGGGTCCGTCGCTCGCGTCCGATCGTCAGCGGTTCAGCCGCCGTGATCGGCATCTGACGAACCTCCGTCTCGAGCTGCGTCAGACCCTTCGCAAGCTCGAGCGCAACGTCCGCCACCGCGCCTCCGTGCTGCGGACCCAGCGGATGGACCTCTCGACGTGGATCCGGACCTTCGGGATCTTCCGCTACTGCCCGGTCCGTGGCCCGGTCGACGTCACGAACAACTTCGGCTACGCCGTGGAGCACCGCCAGGGCGTTCCGGCGCACATCCACCAAGGCAACGACATGATGGCCGCGGACGGCCAGGCGATCGTGGCGCCGTTCGACGGGGTCGCGGAGGCATCGCACAACTGGCTCGGCGGGAACGCGGTCTACGTTCGCGGCGCCGCCGGCTACGTCTACAACGCGCACCTGTCCGCCTACGGCAAGCTCGGTGAGGTCAAAGCCGGAGACGTGATCGGCTACGTCGGCTCGACCGGCGACGCGGGCGGGCCGCACGACCACCTCGAGTGGCACCCCGGCAACGGCAGCGCGGTGGATCCGTACCCCTACCTGATGGCGGTCTGCTAGTCCGTCTGGCCGGTCACCGGCAGGGCATCATCGACCGTTCGCACTGAAGTGCTGATAGTCGATCGTGCCCTGCCATTGGCCGCCCCACTCCCAACCCATCGCGTGGAACGCCCACCACACCGCGTCGTGGAAGTGGATCATGCCGGGCAGGTCCTGGGTTCGATCCACGTACGCGACCCCGGCCGGAGGAGACACGTGGGTGGGCGTGACGAACGGGTTCTCGACCGTGTTCACGTCGATCGCGCGACCGAATGCGTGCTGCGACCACTCCGTCGACGACCCCGCTCGAAGCCGGCAATTGAACGCCGACGTGTTGTCTGCGGCCATCGACAGGTCGTCGTCCGATCCGTAGTGATCGACCAGACGCATCCGTCGGATGGGGAACCGCTCCTCGTACAACCGCTTGAACACGTGGACGAAGTCCTCGGCGTACCAGCGATGCACGACCAACTCCCCTTGATGCGCGCGTCCGTCGAACCCGTAGAACGTGAGCCGCAGGAGCCGCAGATCGCGTAGCGGCACCGGGCAGCCAACATGCCACGAGTTCCCGACCATCAGCTCCCGCGTGGCGCGGTCGATCACGGACACCGTCCCCTGGAACGGTGGCAGGCCGCGCGAACCCTCTCGGGCCTCAGCGGCGAGCGAGGTCGTGAGAGAGCAGACGAGGAGGAGAAGCGCGAGCCACCGACGCATCGATGTCGGTTAGCTGCCGCAGTTCTCCGCGAACCACGCCTGCACGCGGTCGGACGCCGCGACGAAGTCGGCGTTCTGCAGCTCCTGGCCGGCCGCCGTCAGAGCGGCGACGACCTCCGGGGGTGGCGCCTCCCCGCTGCTCGGATCCCAGCCCGAGCCCTCGAGCGCGGCCGAGTAGGCCGAGTAGGCCTGGGCGACGGTCGCCAGGTCGACACGGATCTCCTCGGGCGCCGTCGCGGCGAACGCCTCCATCTGCTCGACCGAGGTGCTCAGATCACCGACCTCACCCGACATCACCTGCGGGATCGCGGCCGATGCCGCGGCCATCGCCGTGACGACCTTCGCGCACTCCGCCGCGTCGAGCGGACCGGCGATCGCGCCGCCGCCATCGCCGCCGTCGCCGGGAGCCGGTGTATCCGTCTCGTCGCCCCCACCGCAAGAGGCGAGGACGAACGCACCGACCACGAGCAACGCAACGAACCGGGACCGCTTCATCGCAACCTCCACAGACACATGGATCCGGACGGATCGACCAGCGGACAGTGTAGGCGTATGGGTGGCGGCCCCTGGGGGTATCACCGAACCGCAGAGAACTCGGTGGAGACGACCGGATTCGAACCGGCGACCCCCGCCTTGCAAAGGCGGTGCTCTACCAACTGAGCTACGTCCCCGTCCAGATGATAGGCGGGGCGGTCTCGCCCAGGCTTCGCACGAGGAACGTTCGGCACACACGACGCGGTGGAGCGCCATGCGAACCGCTGTCCGCCTAGCGCTCATGGTGACGTGGCTCTATCCTGGCCAGATGCGCTCTCCCGAAGGCTCGGGCGACGACCCGGTGGTCGATCCTCCCTACCTGCATCCGAAGTACCGCTCCACCGTCCTGCGCGCCCCCGCCCGCCCGCTCACGGTGCTGCCTCGCTCGCTGACGGAGACCACAGGTCCTCTGCTGGGTGAGGGTCGCGTCGGCGAGCTGGACCACGACCTCACGCGCCAGCATCCGGACGAACCCCAGGGTCAGCGGATCATCGTTCACGGTCGGGTCCTCGGAGGCGACGGCCGGCCGGTGCGGAACACG
>JBBQVZ010000107.1:0-12195 GCA_038211015.1 Actinomycetota bacterium
TCGTCCCATCGGTCTTGGTGGGCAGCCGCACGCGGAGCAGCTCTCGCAGCTCGGACTGCATCCCGTCGTCGAGCGTCGCGCAGTACGCGGGCGCCGGACCCTGCCCGGCCAGGAACGGGTTCCAATAGTCGTCGAAGTCCCTGAAGATCGTCGAGATGTCGATCGCCCTCGAGCGGACGTCGGCGAGGCCCGCGAGGTCGAACAGGCCGCCGAGACCCTTCAGCGAGGCGATCTCCGCGAAGCGCTCACCCTCGTCCTGCTCGCGTGCCCTCGGGTCCAGGTCCTTCGCCGCGTCCCAGAAGTACCGCATCATCTGCATGCCGCCGGCGTAGTCCCACACGTACACGCCGACCGTGGCACCGGGAGCCGCGACCCGCGCGAGCTCGTTCGCCACCCCGCCCTGGTCGGCGATGAAGTTCAGCATCAATCCCGACACGACGGCTTCGAACGATCCGTCCTCGAACGGCAGCGACCGGGCGTCGCCGACCTGTGCTTCGAACCGCGGATCCGCCAGATGTTGCCGGGCGTACTTCACGAACCCCTCGGACTGATCGACCCCGTGGACCTCGGCGGGCTCGGCGCGCAGGAGGATCGACTCCGAGAGCGCACCGGTGCCGCATCCGACGTCGAGCCAGCGGCCTCCAGCCGGGACCTCGAGCCATTCCAGGAAGGTCGCGGCGACCGCTCGGCTCCACCGGCCCACGTACGGTTCGTAAAGGTCGCCGTCCTGCCAGGCCTCGGCTTGCATGGCCCTCATCTTCCCACTCCGACCTCGGGGTTGCCCCGCGTATGCTTCGGTGCCATGGCGGGCGAGCGCGACTTCCGGATCGAGCAGAGCGAGCTGCGCGGTGACGACGAGTTCACGGAGTTCAGCTCGGAGGACCTGCCCTACTACTCGGACTGGCACGGTTCGTTCGAGAAGCTTCCCTGGGCGACCGACGACGAGAGCCTCCGAGCGGCCGCGGCGGATGTGGCGATCGTCGGCGCGCCACTCGACGACGCCGTGTCGTCGCGGCCCGGCGCGCGGTTCGGTCCCAGGGCGATCCGCATGGCCCCGACGGTCTGGAGCCGCAACTCCGCCTGGTCGATCCAGCAGGACGTCGAGCCCTACGCGCGGCTGAAGGTGGTCGACGCGGGCGATGCGCCCATCGTCCCCGCTCGCTTGGATCGCGGCCTGCGCGTGATCCACGAGAAGGTGTTCCGCGTGGCGAGTGCCGGACCCGTCCCGATCGTCCTGGGCGGCGATCACTCGATCACGTATCCGAGCGCCGCCGCCGTCGCGCGTCATCAGCATCCGCGCAAGGTCGGCATCGTGCATTTCGACGCGCATGCCGACACCGGCGCCGATCAGTGGGGCTCGCTCGTCGGGCACGGCACGCCGATGCGCCGGTTGATCGAGGAGGGATGGATCGCCGGCCCGAACTTCGTCCAGGTCGGGCTGCGCGGCTACTGGCCGGAGAAGGAGACCTGGGACTGGATGCGCGAGCAGGGGCTCCGCTGGCACACCATGGTCGAGATCGAGGATCGTGGGTCCGAAGCCGTGATCGCGGACGCGATCTCCGAGGCGCTCGACGGCCCGGACTGCATCTATCTTTCCGTGGACATCGACGTCGTCGACCCGGGCATGGCGCCCGGCACCGGCACGCCCGAGCCGGGCGGGATGCTCGCGCGCGAGCTGCTCCGCGCGGTGCGGCAGATCGTGTCGCAGGTCGACCTGGTCGGCATGGACGTGGTGGAGGTCTCGCCGCCGTACGACGATGCGGAGATCACCGCCTTGCTCGCGCACCGGGTGGTGATGGAGGCCATCACCGCGCTCGCCGCGAAGCGCTAGCGCCGCCCTCAAGCGGCGCCTGCCGTGCGTCGAGACCCTAGTGGTGAGCCTTCCCGAGCCCGCTGTGGGCGAAGCGACTGCTGCTTTCCGCCGTCTGGTCGAGAACGTCGAGCGGGTCATCACGGGCAACCCTGCCGTGGTGGAGACGGCTGCCATCTGCCTGTTCGCCGAGGGCAACCTGCTGCTGGAAGGCGTGCCCGGCGTGGGGAAGACGATGCTGGCGCGGGCGCTGGCCCGTTCGATCGGTGGGGACTTCAGCCGGATCCAGGCCACGCCGGACCTCCTGCCCTCCGACGTCACGGGTATCAGCGTGTACGACCAGGGCCGCCATGAGTTCCGCTTCCAGCCGGGCCCCATCTTCGCGAACGTGGTGCTGGTCGACGAGATCAACCGCACGACACCCCGGACGCAGTCGGCGCTGCTGGAGCCCATGGAGGAGCGGCAGGTGACGGTCGAAGGTGTCACGCACCTCTTGCCGACGCCGTTCGTGGTGATCGCGACCGAGAACCCGATCGACCAGCATGGAACCTATCCGCTGCCCGAGGGGCAGCTCGACAGGTTCTCTCTGACGGTGGCGGTCGGGTATCCGGAGCGCTCCCGAGCCGCGGAGATCGTCAGGCGTCAGCTGCTCCGCCACCCGATCGAAGACCTCGAGGCGGTGCTGGGTCCGCAAGACATCGTTGCCTGCCAGCACGCGGTCCGCGAGGTCCACGTGGACCAGACCGTGATCGACTACGTCGTGGCGGTGGTGCACGCCACGCGCACCGCGCCCGAGGTCGCACTGGGCGCGTCACCACGCTCGATGATCGCGCTCACCCGATGCGCGCAGGCTCGCGCCATCAGCGAGGGACGGGACTTCGCGCTGCCGGACGACGTGAAGGCGTTGGCATCGGCGGCGCTGGCGCACCGGCTGATCCCGCGGCAGGGCCGGAGCAATGCGGGCGTGGGCCGAGAGGTGGTCCGCCGGGTCCTCGACGAGGTCGCCGTCCCGCTCGGCGTCGTCGGGCGGTCCTGACCGTGCGCCTGCGCAAGCGGGCCGCCGGTCTCGTCCTGGGGGCAGGCATCCTGTTCCTCCTCGGAACGAACGTGCAGGCCGGGTGGCTGTTCGTCCTCTGCGCCCTGATGCTGGGCACGCTCCTGTCCGGCGCGATCCTCCCCGGTCGCATGCTCCGGGGCATCGAGGTCGAGCGGCGCGCTCCTGCAGAGGTCGTGCAGGGCGAGGAGGCGTTCGTCGACCTGATCGTCACGAACCGTGCTCGCGGCATCCGCCTGGGGCTGACGGTCGACGATCCGCACGTGGCGCCGACGAGCCTGTACCTCACGAAGGTTTCGCCCGGAGAACGCGTCGAGTTGGTCACCCTGCGCCCGGCGCGCAAGCGCGGAGTGCAGGAGGCCACGGTGGTCACGCTCCGTTCCGCGGCGCCGTTCGGCGTCGCCGAACGGCGCCGAACGCTCACCGTCGCCGGCAGCACCATCGTGCTGCCGGCCGTCCTCCCGCTGGGGCCGCTCCCGTTCCTGGCCACGGCGTCCGATCCGAACCGCTCCGCTCGATCGATCGCGCACCGAGGGTCCGGGCCCGAGTACCTGGGGGTCCGCGAATACCGTCCGGGTGACAGCCCACGCCATGTGCACTGGCCCTCGACGGCCCGCACGGGAACGGTCATGGTGCGCGAGCTCGAGGAGGAGCGCTCGCAACGCCTGGCGATCGTCGTCGACACGCTCACCGACGTCGGCGACGAAGGCTCGCCGCTCGACGCCTGCTGCACGGCGGCCGCCTCCATCGCTCGTGTCGCGCTCGCCGGCGGTCACACCCTGCGCATGATCGCCGTGCATCCGGGACGAGGCGTGGACGTGGCGGACGACGTGGACGAGGGATCGCTCCGTCGCCGTCTCGCCGCGATCGTGCCCGACGGCGTGCCGCTCGCCGACGTCGTGGACAAGGGCGGCGACGCGTTCCGGGACGTCGACGTCGTCGTGCTCATCTTCCCCACTTGGCGAACGAACCGCGACGGAGCGCTCGCGCGTGCGATCGAGTCCCTGGCCGCCACTCGAACGCGCGTCGTCGCGGTCCCGGTCGAGGTCGGACCGGACGACGCGAAACGGATGGCGGCGATGAAGGCCGAGGAGGTCGACGCGTTCGTGACCACGCTCGTACGGTCCGGCGCCGACGTCTTTCCGTGGCGTCACGACGCGCCGCTCGATGTCGCGCTCGCCGGAGATCAGGCGGTGCCCCGATGACCTCAGCGTCATCGCTCCGCGACCGGATGCTCCGTGGCTCGGGAACCCCCGAGGATTCGGTCGCGATGCGTGTGTTCGTCGCCGGCGCAGTGGAGGTCGCGATCCTCGCCGTGGTGGCACAGGGCGGGGTGCACGGGGCCGCAGCGATCCTGCCGCTCACGTTGGCTCCGGTCGGCTACGTGTTCTCGTACAGACAGCGCCACCGCTCGAACATCACCACCAAGGTCTTGTTGTCGGTGGGGCTGCTCGTTGCGTTCGCGGCGTTCCTCCAGAGCGTCCAGGTGGCCGGCTCGGTCGACCAGGCGCGCGTGCCGTTGGCGTCGTTGTTCCTGTGGGTCCAGGTGCTCCATGCGTTCGACGTGCCCCGGCGACGCGACCTGGCGTTCTCGATGGTCTCCAGCGTGATCCTGATGGCGGAGGCCGGCGCCCTCTCCCTCTCGTCGTCGTTCGCGTTGTTCGTGCTGCCCTGGGCGGCGCTCAGCGGCGGGTGGCTCTTCCTGTCGAGCCGGCCGCGCTCTGCGCCGGCCACGAAGGTCGTGGCGGTTCGACGCCGGACTCCGACGCGCGGAGAGACCGCCGCGACGGTCCGCGGGGCCGCCTGGGCCGGCTCGTCCGTCGTCCTCGCGAGCCTGCTCGTCTTCATGGGGATCCCGAGGCTTCCTGGGACGCTCGTGCGTTCCTTGCCGTTCTCGCTCGGCGGCGCAGCCTCGGCGGTGGCGGACTTCGCCGGTGGGGTGCAGAACCCCTCGCTCCCGGCGGAGACGGGCGACGGCGTGGTGAACTTCGCGCCGGACGCGTACCCGGGGTTCAGCGATGTCGTCGATCTGCGCGCGCGCGGTCACCTCTCGGACGAGATCGCGTTCCGTGTGCGTGCGCCCCAGGCAGCGCTCTGGCGGGCAGAGGCGTTCGACACGTTCGACGGGACGATGTGGACGATCTCGAACCGGTCGACCGAGCCCCTTCAGCAGGGCGATGCGCCCAACGCCGTCGTGGTGCCGGACGGGCTCGGATTGATCGGGCCGGTGCCGACGGTGCGCGTCACGCAGACGTTCTACATCGACACACCCCAACCGAACGTCCTGTTCGCCGCGGCCGTTCCCGAGGAGGTGTACTTCCCGTCCGGCGGCTTGCAGGTGGACCTTTACGGCTCCGTCCGCTCGCCGATCCTGCTCGACGAGGGCATGGTCTATTCCGTCGTGTCCAACGTGCCGGTGACGGACGCGCGGACGTTGCGCCTCACGCACCCACCCGGACCGATCGTGAGCGACCCGATCTACGTCCAGATCCCGGCCGAGATGCCCGAGCGGGTCGGCGAGCTCGCACATCGGATCACCGCCGGTGCGACCAGCGAGTACGACCGCGTGGTGGCCGTGCAATCCTGGATCCGCCGCAACACCACGTACGACCTCGACGTTCCGGATGACCCTGCGGGGGTCGACTCGGTCGATCATTTCCTGTTCGTCACCCGGACCGGCTTCTGCGAGCAGATCGCGAGCTCGCTCGCCATCATGCTGAGGACGCTCGGGATCCCCACGCGGCTGGTGACCGGTTACGGACCGGGCGAACGGAACCCGTTGACCGGCTACTTCGAAGTCAAACAGTCGGACGCGCACGCCTGGGTAGAGGTGTTCTACCCGGGCATCGGGTGGGTTCCCTACGACCCGACGTTCGGAGTGCCGGAGGCGGCTCCGCACGCGAGCAGCCGGTTCATCGGCGGCGAGGTCCTCGCGGCCGTTGGACGGTTCCTGTCGGGTGCCATCCCTGGATCGGTGAAGAGCCTCTTCCGAGACGCAGGCAGCGGGATGGGTATCGTCCGGGACGGGATGCTCCGCGCCTGGCCCGTGGTGCTCGTCGTGCTGGCAATCCTGGTGCTGCTCGTGAGGGCTCGGCTTCGCCGGCGTTCGCGGGCGCCGGCGCAGGCGGCAGCACTCGGCGCGTACCTCGACCTGACGGAGGTCCTTGCCCCGCTCGGGCATCCGCTCGTGGAGCACGCGACGCCGCGTGAGTACCTGCGAGGTGTGTCCGCAGACCCGGCGATCGAGCGTGCGGTCGCGTTCGAGGCGGAGCTGGTCGTCGCCACGCTCGAGCGGGACCGGTTCTCCGGTCGTCCGGCACCCGACGCCGATCTCGACCGGGCGCGAGCGGCCGTCACCACCGTGCGGGAGATCGTGTCTCGGCGTTGACCGCCTCGCGCGATACGGTTCCGCCGTGAACAGGGCATCTCTTGGACTGGTCCTCCTCATCGGGGTGCTCGGTCCTCTGGCCAGCTCCGCCCCGGCCACGCCTACGGTGCAGGTGGGGAGACCGCAGCACACGTTCCCCGTGGCGGGTTGCGAGGCAGCCTCATACGGACCGACCCATCACGACTATCCGGCGACCGACATCTTCGTGCCCTCAGGGACCCGGTTCCGAGCCGTCACGTCGGGGGTCGTCGAAGCGGTCAGCCGTCTCGATCGATGGAGGCCCGATCTCGACAGGCCGTGGACCCGCGGCGGACGCTTCGTGAGCCTGGTGGGAGATGACGGGGTGCGGTACTACGGCTCGCATCTTCGGTCCGTCGCGGCGGGTATCGGACCTGGTGACAGCGTTCGGGTCGGGCAGCTGCTGGGCTTCACGGGACAGTCCGGCAACGCCAGGCTCAGCGTGCCTCATCTGCACTTCGGCATCTCTCACCCCACGACACCGACCGATTGGCGGACGCGCCGTGGAGAGGTGTGGCCGTTCCGCTATCTCCGGGCATGGTGCGCCGGTCGCAACCCCACTCCGGCACTGCCGGGCCGATCGCTACCCGACGCGGGTGTCGCCGTGCATGCCGTATGCGTAGTGGCCGGGCAGATGGCATCCGAAGATCAGCGTCTGGGGCGCCGAGGAGAACGTCATGGTGGTCGCCACCGTCTCGCCGGCCGGAACCGAGACCTCTCCAGGCCGCGGCGGGTGGTGCGCCTCGGTGCCGCGTTCGTGGGCGAGCTGCACGCCTTCGTCGCCGACGATGAACTCGTGGTCGATCGGGTCGGTGTTCTCGATCACGAACCGGATGGTCTGACCGGGTTCGACGTCGATCGCACCCATGTCGAATGACGAGTAGTGGATCCGGAGGACGACGGTACGGACCGCAGGTCCCTCGCCCGGCGCGCCGAGCCACGCCGCAGCGACGGAGGTCCCGACGCCCAGCAGGACCATGGCTGCGAGGACGAGACCGACGCCGAGCGCCCGCAGGCTTCCCGAACCGCGCGTCATCGACATCTCGCGCCTCAGGGTCAGACGGTCGCGCCGGGAGCGCGCCGCCGGTTGCCGACGGTCACCGCCGCCGCGATCGCGACGAGCGCCGCGACCGACAGCCACACGAGCCAAGGCAGCGCGGGGTTCGTGTCGGGCAGATGCGGGAACTGCATGCCCGCGGCCCGTGGGCTCGGCTGGCCGAACCCGCTCGCGTCGACCGCCAGGTCGTTGGTCAGCTCCCCGGCGAGCGCGTTCACGCGGATCTGCGTGAGCCACATCCCGTCGGTCGGCATCCACTTCATCCCGCGGTCCGACCGGAGGTCGGCCAGAAGCGATGGGGAGGCCTCCTGGCTGAACGCCTCGATCAGACCGTTCTGGTCCTCGTCGCCGTTCGTGCGCTCGGCCAGGGGAAGGGTGGCCGGGCGGACGTCGGTCAACAGGTACACGTCCGCGCGGACCAGGTCCTTCTCATCGCGGCCGAGCGCGAGGATCCGAAGCGGCACCCACGGGTTCGGCGTGGGGATCACCACGTGGACCGGAGTGCCCTGGCCCTGTTGCACGCCCTGCTCGTTCGCGCGTCCGACGTCGAATTTCACGGCCATGAAGATCGGGCTCCGAGACGCGTAGAACTCCAACACCTCGGGCGCGTCGGGCGGGAGGAAGAACCCGTGGTCGCTCGCCCAATCACCGACGTCGGCCGCGCCGCCTTTCAGGACCGTGATGTCGAGCGCGTCGATCTGCGTCTCCAGCAGCACCGTCGCGCCGCCCGCGCTGTCGGCCGCGGCCAACACGGCGCCCTCGGGCGCGGGCGGCTGGGTCTCGAGGATCAGTCGCTGTAGGGTCCAGTCGCCACCCTTGATCACCTTGGTGGGCACGCCCGGGAGCGGCACGATCGAGCCGACCTCGGTCGCGTCGGCACCCGCGAACTCGAACGAGGTCACGTAGTGCTCGACGCCGTCGTGATACGCAGCGAGCGTCGTCGTCTTGAGCAGGCTGACGGTGCCGTTCGGGGTCACGAGTCCGCCACACGCGAGCGCGCTCCCGGTCGGGACGAGCACCAGGAGCGCGACGAGGGCGGAGAACGAAGTGCGGCGGGCGGGGCGTGGGCGGTGGGCCATGAGGCTCCTCCTTCGCGAGATGGGTTGGGACGGGCCCCGACGCGGTACGGTTCCCGGCATGTGTCGAAGCATCAAGACGCTCCGCAGGCCGGACGAGACCGCCACCGAAGAAGAGATCCGCGCCGCCGCGCTGCAGTTCGTGCGGAAGGTCAGCGGGTACCGCACGCCATCGCGCAAGAACGAGGAGGCGTTCAACGCCGCCGTCAGCGAGGTCGCCTCGGCGTCCCAGCGTCTCCTCGAGCGCGTGTCGGCTCTCTGACGCCGGCTGACGGCGTCGCCGGTACGATGGGCGACATGTACCCGCTCGACCCGAAGCCCGACGATATGCGCGAGATGGGCGAGGCCGCGGTCGAATTCCTGATCGGGTTCATCCACGGTCTGGACGAGGCGCCGACGACGAACGTGGGCGGTTCGATCGAGCTCGCGCGCTCGCTCCGGGCGTCGCCGCCCGAAGAGGGCGGCTCCTTCGCCGACGTCTTCGAAGACTTCAAGGCGGCGGCGGCTGCCGCGTACGAGACTTGCGGTCCCGGCTATCTGCCGTACATCCCCGGCGGCGGTCTGTACGCGGCGTCGTTGGCGCAGTTCCTGGCCATGGGCGTGAACCGGTTCCCGAACCTGTGGGAGGTCGCGCCCGGTATGCAGCAGATCGAGGAGAACGTGGTGCGTTGGCTCTGCGATCTGTTCGCGTTCCCGCCGGAGTCCCGCGGCATCCTCACGAGTGGAGGGTCGATCGCCACGCTCTCCGCGGTCGTCACGGCCCGTCACACGAAGCTCGGCACGGAGTTCGGCGACGGTACCTACTACGTGAGCGACCAGGCGCACGCATCGGTGTCGAAGGCGGCGACGATCGCCGGCTTCTCTGAGCGGAACCTCCGCGTGGTGCCGACCGACGCCGAGCTGCGGATGGACCCCGATGCCCTGCGAGCGATGATCCGAGAGGATCGCGGGGCGGGTCTGCGGCCGTTCCTGGTGGTGCCGGCGGCGGGGACGACGAACACGGGCGCGATCGACCCACTGAGCGACGTCGCCGAGATCGCCGAGGCCGAAGGACTGTGGATGCACGTGGACGCGGCGTACGGAGGGTTCTTCCAGCTGACCGAACGCGGGCGCGAGCGGTTCCACGGGATCGAGCGCGCCGACTCCATCACGCTCGATCCGCACAAGGGTCTGTTCCTGCCGTACGGGACCGGATCGCTGATCGTTCGCGAGGGTGCGAGGCTCCACGACGCGATGTACGCGGGCGCGGCCTATCTGCAGGACCGCGCGCCGGAGGGCGAGCTCCCCAACGTCAACGAGTACTCGCCCGAGCTCTCCAGGGATCACCGCGGCTTCCGCGTGTGGCTGCCGCTGAAGCTCCACGGTGTGGGTGCGTTCCGGGAAGCGCTCGACGAGAAGCTCGACCTGAGCCGGCATCTGCACGCGTCGCTCTCGGAGGAGCCGGCGATCGAGATGCCGTGGGAGCCGCAGCTCACGGTCACGCCGTTCCGCCTGGCGGGGGCCGACGACGACGCCAACCGCCGGTTCCTGGCGCGGATCAACGCGTCGCCTCGGGTGTACCTGTCGAGCACGACCATCCGGGGGCGTTACACGATCAGGGCCTGCGTCCTCAGTCATCGGACGCACCGTGACCGGATCGACGAGTGCATCGACATCGTCACTGACGCGGCGCGCGAGCTGGCGGGAGCGTGAGCGCGTGCCCGAGATGCCCGAGATACGGGCGCTATCGGAGCGGCTGGACGACGTGCTGCGAGGCGCCACGTTGCGGGCGCTCGACATGCTGCAGTTCTCGTCGCTGAAGACCTACGCTCCCCGACCCGAAGAGCTCCTCGGCCGCACGATCGAGCATGTGAGCCATCGCGGGAAGTACGTGGTGATCGATCTGACCGATGGCTACCGGTTGCTGTTCCACCTCTCGCAGGGCGGGCGCGCCGACGTCGAATCGCCTCCCAAGTCGACGAAACCTCGTGGCTGCGTCCTGCGGATCCGCGCGACCGACCGGCCCAGCGTGCTCCTCAAGGAGTTCGGCAAGGAGCGCAAGGCGGGATGGTGGGTGCTCGCTCCCGGTGACGACGGGCCGCTCGAGAAGCTGGGGCCCGAGGTGCTGTCGGACGAGTTCGCCGCGTGGGTGCACGAGACAGACGATGCGCGGCGTGTGCACACCATCCTCCGCGACCAGCGAACCGTGGCCGGCGTCGGTCGCGGCTACAGCGACGACATCCTGCACCTCGCGCGGCTGTCACCCTATGCGGTGTTGGGGAAGCTCCATACGGAGGAACGTGAGCGGCTGATGGAGTCGACGCGCGCGGTCATGGTCGAAGCGCTCGAGGCCGAGCGCGGGCGTACCGGCGGGCTCCCCACCAAGATCGGCGATCACTTCACCGTCCACGGCAAGTACGGGGAGCCGTGCCCTCGGTGCGGACAGGATCTGCGGCGCGTGAGCTACGAGTCGCACGAGGTCACGTACTGCCCCGCGTGCCAGACCGGCGGCAAGATCCTGGCGGACCGGCGATTGTCCCGCCTGGTCCGGTAGTGAGACCTCAGGGCCGGACGTATTTCTCGAGCGCGGCGCGAGCAACCTCGCTCACCGTGCGTCCTTCGGCTTTGGCCTTCGCCCGCGTGCGTCGATACAGCGTGTCGCCGACCCTGTAGCTGATCCTGGGCGACACCCCACTCTCCAGGGCTGGACGCCCGCCTTTGGTCGGCTCGCGCGTTGCCTTCCCAAGATCGAATCCGCGCTCAGCCTCTTCAGCGAGCTTCTCGGTCCGATCTCGGCTGAGGGTCTTGCCGCTCTTCGTCTTCGATCTGGCCATCGCTGTGCCTCCCCCCAGGTAGAGCAGGCGATCATCGCCGTCATCGACTGCGGGGATCCGGAAGCGCAGCGTCGCATGCTCGATGACGTGTCGACTGCGCGATCGGCTGACGCGATGTTTGGTGAAGAGACCTTAGCAGGTTCTGTCGGACAAAACAAGCCCGCCGGGTTCATCCGGTAGCGTGGCGCCGGCCATGGCCGATGACGACAAACCCTCGAACCCGCCCGAGTCGCACACACGGCAGGGCTTCCTCGCTCGCGTTCGCGCGCACCTCATGGATCTGACCCCTCTCCACGAGTCGCGCGACTTCCGCCTGCTCTTCCTGGGGAAATCGGTCTCGGACTTCGGCGATGAGATCGTGGCGACGGTCGTTCCGTTCCAGGTGTATCAGCTGACGCATTCGACGCTCGCGGTCGGACTGCTCGGTCTCTGCGCGCTCGTGCCGGTCTTCGTGTTCCCGATCGTCGGGGGAGCGTTCGCCGACGCGGTCGAGCGCCGCAGGTTCGTCATCGTGATGCACGTGCTCCTCGCGGTGATGTCGGCGCTCATGGCCGTGAACGCCTCGCTCGATGAGCCGCTGCTGTGGCCCCTCTACGTGTTCGCGACGCTGGCGGCCGGCCTCTACACGTTCAACCGGCCGGCCATGTCCACGTGGCCCGCCAGGCTCCTGCCGCCCGGTCTGCTGCCGTCGTCGAACGCGCTCGAGGCCGGGTTCGGCACGGTCGCCGGGATGTTGGGACCGGTTGTTGCCGGCATCCTCCTGCTGACCGTCCAGGCGACGGGCGCGTTCGTCTTCGACGTGTTCACGTTCCTGTTCGTCGTCGCGATGGTCTGGCGCATGAAGCCGTCCCCGCCGACGCACGAGGATGCTTCGGTCAGCTGGTCCGCGATCGTCGACGGGTTCCGGTTCCTGAAGGGCAAGCGGACGATCCAGTCGGTGTTCGCGGCCGATCTCATCGCGATGACCTTCGGGTTCCCC
>JBBQVZ010000108.1:0-12067 GCA_038211015.1 Actinomycetota bacterium
TCATCGGGGCTTCTCGTCGCCGAGCGACCGCCACGACGTCACGGCGGAACTCCGCGGGGAGTGCCTTGGGCATGGTGTCCTTCCTTTCCAGTGAAGGCGAACCTTCACAGGTTAGGAGACAACCAAAGTGGGGTCAGACCCCAACCGCGAAGCAACACGATGTCTGGGTAGACGAGTCGCGTGGCAAGCCCCGGTATTGGTGCAGGTACTGCCCATTCGAGACAGCTGACATCGGAAAAGCCCGGCAACACAAGCAGGCTCCAACGACGCGAATCGCGGGGACACCAGCCACCGCTGGCGGTGGGGTATCCAGATCGTCGTCAGCAGAGATCACGTGGACGAACACGGGCGACATGTACCTCCTTGGTTACACGGTCCAGAACCCGTACTACGGCATCTGGAATCGTCAGACTCCCGGCCCGCCCATGGTGAAGTTCCCTTACACCGAGCATGGGAAGAGCGAGGCGCTAATCCACTTCCAGCAGCTTGAGCCAAAGGGACAGATGGTTGCTCCATCGACACTGCCGCCGCCGCCCTCTGCTTCCGAGATGAGCGGCACCTGGGCGGCAGGCCCCGGACCGGCACACACCCCGACGCCACACCAGAGATAGCAGGACGAACGATCAGGATGCGGGAGGCGGTCGTGTGGATACGCGTACCGGCCTTCTTGACGACGTCCATGTCGCCGCCGCTCCACCCGCCAACGTAGGCGAACGAATAATCGTCCGTCGGCAGTTCGAGGCTCCAAGGAAGCACCAACGGATGCGTGGTAAGGAATGCTACCTACGAAGGGTCAAGTCGTGACTAGCAAGGGTCACTACAAGAGGGGTATCTACCCTTCGTCGAAGGGTAACCTCCTCGCAATGATTCTCTCGATGCTCGCGACGGCGGCCTCCAGCTTTTCCCGTCCCGAGATGTTGCTCGAATGGATGTGAATAGTCGGAGGCCGGTAAGTCTCATCGAGCGCAGCCCTCTCCTCGATCCAGGCCACGACCATGTGTCCGTCGCCAACCTCGTCGCGAGGGCCGAGGTCGAAGTCCAAGCTGATCTCGACGACCTGCTCGGACTCAAGAAGGGCAATCGCCGTGTGAGCGTCCTTCACCCAGCGCCACTCATCGAGTTCTGCGAGATCGCGGCCACGGAACCAGCCCATGTGTGGGAGCCACGCTTTCGGATCGCGGACGTCGTCGAGGAAGATTCTCATCCTCCTCCTGTCCTCCTCCCTGAATCCTCGTTCCTCTCGTCGCCCGCTACGGATGGCCAAACACGGGCATCGAACCAGCGGGCACCTTTCACGATGGCGTGGTGGATAACCAGCCACATCGCCTCCGCTTCTTCAGCAGACGTCAGGCTGGCAACAACGAGCGACGAGGCCGATAGCTCCCCATCGTCGGCGGATAGGACAACCGAGTCGCCTTGAACGTGGAAGTGCTGCCACCAATCAAGCCACGTCCATATCCCCTCGGAGGTCCTGATGATGACCATCGGGCGGCTCAATAATCGCACCAGTCCGAGCCGCGACTGAGAGCTTGTTCGAAACGCCTTAGGAGCATTTCCTCCTTGGGGCTCCAGCGGTTGCTCTGTGCCCTCTTACCGCCGTGGCAGAGCTTGCACGACGACTTCTTGCGCTTGCTGCGCTTCCTCGACATGACGGCTGACTCCCGCCGAGCGGATGCTCGGATCGGTGAGGAACTCCGCCAGCCGAGGAAGCAAACCTACGGTTCACGAGACAAGCATACGCTGGCGACCGTCCTCTTTCGGCGGTGACGGACGCCGGACTTCGCGACTGTGCCCCGACGTCCCCGAGGGTCATATCTCGGCGTCGTCTATCTGGATGTAGCTCTCGCCCCGCTCTTCCTTCTCTTCAACACTCCGTGGTTCGCGATCCTTGCCAAACTGCGACTTGAGCGGCTTGATGTTGCAGCGCGTGTAGATGTCGTCCATGGCCAGCCCACGGAGTCGCTCTTCCAGGTCGTCCTCCGTGGCGAACGCTTTCCCGCTGCCGTCCTCGCCTACTTTCCACCGATAGGGAGTGAGCCGATACGACTTGTCGTACTGGATCGCGAACCAGTGGTTCTTCATGTCGTCGGCGTGATCCTTGTTGAACGGTTCCCAGAACTGCTTGCAGCCAGCCTTGAACATGCGGACCACACCGTCAGGGCCAAGTTCCATGTCGTCCTTCTCGACGAGCGCGAACCCAGACTTCTTGGCGGGCTTGTCCGTTCCGCACAGGCGACAGTCCAGGCCGATTTCCTCCTGACAGATGAGCGTGAAGTACTGCCCGGCGTGGCACCTTGCGTAAACCTCCTCGGCGAGGAAACGGAGGTCCTGGGTCGGTTCGTCCTTCCACCGGGGAATCCAGGCGTACTCGTCACTCACCTCCTTCGTGTACTCCTTCTTCCTCTGCATCTGATCCTCCTCATGATCCTGGATAGGGGGTAGCGGGGTAACGCACGCCCTGCCGCCTGCTTTCTGTTCTCTACTCAGCTACCGACGTCCCTGTACCTACTGCCGTTACCTCCTATCCAGGGCGTGGCCCTGGCGGAACCGGAGGAGGTACTGGGCCGCATGTCCCGGGTTCATGATCAAAGGCGCTGCCCGCTACGCTGCGCTAGCGGGCTCGGCTCGGTGAACTTCTTGGTCCTACGAACCCCGGCCTTGTCGAGAATCTGACGAATCCTCAGGGGTGTGATCTCGTAGTCGTCAGCCAGTGTTCGGATCGAGTCGAACTCCTCGACATAGCGCTTCAAGATTTCGTCGTTACGGTCCTTCTTCTCCATTGTTCCGTAGTACTTGGTCATGGCGTTTCCTCCTCGGCTCTCAAACGGTCACCCCATGATTACTAGCAGACTTTCCAGACTTGGGTGCCTCTTCTCCGCTGAAACTTCTTGCTATGCAACGTTGATGAGAGTCAGCGCCGGTGTTAGTACTCCGAGCCTCGCAGCATTGAGGCAACTACCATCAGGGCGATGGAACTCGTGGTTGGGGCTGGGAAGCTTGATCGCGTCCTCACTGACGTTGAGGACCTCGTCGCTGGCTATCTGACCGACGACGGTCTTAGGTAACTCGACTACGCCCCGATGACGCCGACTCTGCAATGGAAGCGAAATAGACCAGTGCTACGGTGCCTTGCTATCAAGCAGACGGAACCACTAGACGTCAAGCTTGGCGATCCGCTCCTTTACCTTGCTCCGCTTGCGGTACGCCTTCTGGCGGCACGCCGGAGAGCACGCCTTCTTGTCGGGCCTCGACGAGATCGGAATGATGCGCTTGCAGCCGTGACACTTTCTCCTGCCAGGAGTGACGCTCTCCACTGGCTTGAAGTCGGCCACCCAGCGGTGTTTCGGGCCTTGGTTGCTCGGGCGGCGCTTCCGCTTGTCCCCTGGGCGCGGGTGGTTCCAGTCGGGACTGAGGGTCTCCCCGTCGAATCTGAACCCAGCCGCCTTCAGGAAGATGGGTGCAGTGCGCTCCCCTGGCTCACAAAAGAACTGGAGCCTCGCGTATCCCATGGCGGTCGCTGACTTGGCGGCTGCCCGGAGCAGCATCGAACAGGCATTGGGAGTTCCGTCCGCCGCGAGCCGGGTGACCTCCGCGACCTGGTGGCGATCCGTCTTAGGGGCCATCGGGATGCCGACGATCACGGCACCGATGAGGCGACCACCATCGAGGAGCCCAAGGCTGAACCTGTGGGCCTTCACCGGAAGGTGGTGGCGGTGGTCCCGGTGCCAGGTCCGGATCAGGGAGTCTGCCTCCCTCAGTGTGATCGGTACGACTTCCACACCCCGTGCATCGACCCCGACTCCCGTCGGCCTTAGACGACCTCGATCTTGGAGATGCGATCTTGTTAGTCCTCGCGGCGAGCCTTCATCGAGTCAGCGGAGGGCCACGTTGGAGTCCTCGAATAGGTGGCCGATGATGTCTGCGTAGACCCAGACGCACACTAGGAAACAAGAGTGAAACGCAGGTCACGGGCTTGCCTTCTAACGAGTACTAGTTGGAAACAAACCGGAAACAGGGCCCGACCGAATCCGCAGGTCAGACCCCCTGACAAGTTGAACTGTTCCCTTGACGACCTGCATGAACCGCTCCCAGTATCCACTTCAAGCATGAAGACGAAGGCGCGAGTCCGAAGATGGCGAAACGGCTCGAAGCTCTGCTCATTTAGCCTGGACTGCAACGAGTATCACACGACAGGCTTCAACCCAGACTCAGAAGGCTTGGAGACGCATCGGCTCGAGTGACGGTACCGGCTCAGAACCAATCAAGAGCTTGTCTCCAGATCCGGACACGTTGTGGGCGTACCGCACAAGCCAAACTGGAACTGAATGACAAAGGCGTGTTCCTCGCCATCCACCGTGTAGGTCACCGTCAGCCCATTAATCTGACCGCCCTCATCGCCGGTCTTCTTCAAGGTGACAACGACTTCCCCAACTGGCTCAGAGGTGTCTTCGCACGTTGTCGGGACCAAGAAGTTCTGGGGGCTCTCGACACCATCAGGGATACCGTGAGCCAGTCCGACGAGATGCGTGTCCGGATCCGACGCTCCATCTGGATTGCCGAAGGCTGTCGTTCGAACACCAACTCCGACAAGCTCTACTTGGCCCGTCACGGCAAGTGGCTCGATCGATTCGATCCGAGGCGCCTGATCCGCCGACGTTCGACAGAGAAGAACGCTCCCCGCCGACCAGGTGCTTCCGAGGCGAGCTATCGACTGGTTGACCCCCCAGCTCTGTCCTGGAGAACTCGTGATCGCTCCCGCACCATCTTGCTCCTCAACGATCTCGTTCCCATGACATCCGGCGAGGGCGGAGAGCGACAACAGCACGACTAACCAATGCCGCACCGATCGCCCTCCGTCCTCGACCAACGCTAGGTGGAAGCTTCGACGTCTCCGTCGAGGATGGCGGTCCGCAGTGCATCGAACCCCTCGCGGTGCCGGTCGTGCGAACCGCCCTCGTGTGTCAAGGCGCGCAGTGTGGCAAACCCTTCGGCGCCAAGGCAAGTGGTACAGGGCATAGCATGCCCGATCGGCGGATGCGCGGCTGGCCGAGACTTTCGACCTAACCCAAGTCGAGACCTTCATCGCCCGAAACGGCCGACAGACACCTGTGTTTCCATTCCTGCCCAGGCTATGGTCGCGGGACGCCAAGAGGAGGAACCGAGATGGGAGAAGGTGTCGTGAGCGGTACGAGCAGCTCGGAACGTTGCTGTGCGTACGCAGGCTGCACGACGAGATTGTCCGTCTACAACTCGGACTTCCTTTGTTGGACGCACGCAGATGTGACGACAAGAGCTCGCTTCGAACGTGTGTCGGCAGGCCATACGGCTCGCGCAGATCGAGAGCGTTTCAGGCAATCGCAAGTCTCAGCACGGATCGCCGCCGCACCGGATATCTGGCCGGCGGCCATCAGGCGTTCTTCGGATCACCAAGCCTCGCCGACAGCGTCAACTTGAGGGACGCACCTGGCAGGTAGCGTCGGCGCACCGGCCTCAAGAGCGGTTCGTTCTCGTGGAGCTTGCAGCGGCTAGGCTCACCCTGTGAGCAAGGACGTCCTGAGGGCCCGAGTGTCGGGCGTCGCAATGGCGACCGCGCTCTTCGTCTCCATCATCGCGTGGCAGGGCGCCGGACCAGCAGGCGCGACGGCCATCCAGACGACGCCCAGACCCGACGCGTGGATCAAGGTGTGCGGACTCAGCACGGGATGCACGATCGATCCGCTCCCCCATCCATGGCGAGGCGATGACGTCTACAACTCGTCCGGCGCGCGGCAGAAGATCGCTGTCCGCATGGAGGACGGCGAGGATGTCCGCTTCTGGATCACGATCCAGAACGACGCGGAGCAGGAAGACACGTTCGTCGTCGAGGGATGTCGCGGCAACCAGCGGTTCGTGATCATCGCGGTCAAGGTCGGGTTCCTGAAACGACCGAACTGGCGTCCGCCGGATATCACCGATGGGTTCAAGGACGGGACCGCGACGTTCGACCTCCCGCCGGCGTCCGAGAGCAAGCGCGTCCCGTTGACGCTCGCGTTCATCGCGCCGACCACCGCGGAAGGCGTGACCTATCGCTGCCCGATCACCATCCGGTCGCAGTCCGACCCATCGGTGAGCGACACCATCGTCGCGATCATGACCACGTATTGAGCTGCACAGGCGGTCATCCCTCCAGGCGTGCCCGCATGGCGGACTCGACCTTCGCGGTCTGCTGCGCGTCCTCGAGCTTGCGGCCGACCGAGTCCCGGACGTAGAACGCGTCGATCACCCGGTCCGTGTACGTGGCCACCTTCGCCAGGTGGACGTCGAGCTCCATGTCGGAGAGCGTGCGCGTGATGTCGTAGAGCAGTCCCACGCGGTCGGGCGCGCCGACCTCGATCACCGTGAAGAAATCCGACGCGTCGTTGTCGACGGCCACGGTCACGGGGGTGTCGCTCCGTTCCGGGTAGTGGCGCCGCTTCTCCGTCATGCGGTGCTCGAGCGAGACGCGGCCTTCGATCGCCTTGCGGAGCACGCCCCGGAACTCGCGCCAGCGCTCCTCTCCCACGATGGGTTCGAACGCGCCCTGGACCTCGAACAGGTCGGCGGCCACGCCATCTTCGGTCGTGAAGACCTGTGCCGTCAGGATCGAGAGCCCGGCGAGTGAGAGCGCGCCCGCGATCCACGACAACAATCCTGGGCGGTCCGCCGCCACCACCAGCAGCTCGTACGTGTCCAAGCGGCTGCCGGGCCGCGAGGAGGTCCGCACGTCGTGCCTGCCGAGATCCGGCTCGATCGTGGAGTAGTGGCGTGCGATCTGTTCGGGGGGGACCGACAGGAAGTAGCTGCGGGGCATCCGAAGGACGAACCGCTCGACCTCCGGAGGCGGCTCGCCGACGAGGAGCTCCCTAACCATGTCGATCGCGTCCGCCAGTCGCTCGGCGACCTCCACCCCCATCTCGCCACGCTCGAACACCCGCTGGACCTTGGCCACCAGCTCGCGGATCAGCGTCTGCCGCCACGGGGTCCACGCGGACGGGCCGGTGGCCAGCGCGTCTGCCTTCGCGAGGAGATACAGGGCCGCCAGGCGCTCCGGCGTCTCGACCCGCGCGGCGACGTCCAGGATCAGGTCGTCGTCGCCGAGATCCCTCCGGGTGGCGGTGTCGGGGAGCAGCAGATGCTCGGCCACCATGAACCTGGCCAGCTCGCCCGTCGGTCCCTCGACATCCATCCGGGCGAGGATCGTGGCTGCGAGCCGGTCGCCGACCGCGACATGACCGCCCTCGCCGTTCTTCCCGATGTCGTGCAGCAGCGCGCCCAGGAGCGCGCCGTCCCGCTCCCGGATGTGACCCGCCGTCACGACCTCGAGAGGATCGTCGGTGTCGGGCGCAGAGAGCGCCCGGGACGTCCGGTCGAACGCCCGCAAGAGGTGCACGTCCACCGTGTAGCGGTGGTACGGGTCACGCTGGGGGCGACAACGGACGTCGACCCACTCGGGGATCAGTTGGACGAGCAGCCCCGTCCGATCCAACGCGTGAAGCCCGTCCGACGCCCCCGCTCCCGCGCGGAGGATCCGCAGGAACGCGTCGCGGATCGCATCGCTCCACTCGAGCTCGGCCGATGATGCGATCGCCTCCACGGCATCGAGCTCGGCCGGCGACAGAGGCCTCACGTGTTCGGCAGCGTCGGCGATCAGGGCGAGCGCGTCCCCCGCGTTCGAGAGTTTGACCGGATCGGGAGCACGTTCAGGATGGCGCCGCCCGATGATCACGTCCTCGGTCAACGCATCCACGACTCGGGCGTGCTCGAAGATCGCTCGCATCAACCCGTCGGCGGCGATCAGCCGGGTCTCGTCCCGGAACCCCATCGCGTCCGCGATGTCGTCCTGCTGCTCCCGGAGCAGCCGATCCGTGCGGCGGCCGCTCTCCAGGTGCAGGGCGCTCCTCACCCGGGTGAGGAACTCCTCGGCGGCCGCCAGCTGATCCCGCTCGGCCGCCCGGAGCACGCCGTCGTCCTCGAGTGGCCGGTCTCGGACCGTCTGGAGCCAACCGAACGCATGGATGTCCCGCAAGCCTCCCCCGCCCTCCTTCAACTCGGGCTCCAACAGGTAGGCGGTCGAACCGAAGCGCTCCCGCCGGTCGCGAGCGTCGTTCGCCAACCGCTCCGCGAACCCGTCGACGTCGTCGCGGAGCCGGGTCAGGACGGGATCAATGGCCGCAGCCAGCAGGTCCGCGTCGCCGGCAAGAAGTCGCCCGTCCAGGGTGGCGGTCGCCGCGTCGAGCCGTTCGGCCGCGAGCTGTACGGTCTCGGCCGGAGTCCTGACGGCATGACCCACGGTGAAGCCGGCGTCCCAGAGCGGATAGAGCAGCTGCTCGGTCAGCGCCGCGACCGCCGCGGTCTCGGCTCCGTCGTGCAACAGCAGGAGGTCGACGTCCGAATGTGGACTGAGGGCGCCGCGCCCGTAGCCGCCGAGCGCGACCAGGGCCGTGCGCGGCGCCCGGTCCCAGGTGGAGGTCGCGGCGTCGTACAGCTCGATGAGTGCGGCGTCGACCAGCTCCGAACGCCGCCGGGCCGACCACAGGCCGTGATGTCCCGGCGAGTAGGCGCGTTCCAGCGAGGCGAGCTCGTCCTTCAGCCGCGCGATGGGAGCCGGTGCGCCCGCCGGCGCCTCGCCGACGCTCACGTCAGAGGGCGTCCGGGCCGCGCTCGCCGGTACGTATCCGGATGACCTGCTCGGCCTCGGTGACCCAGATCTTCCCGTCGCCGATCTTGCCCGTCCGCGCGGCCTTCTCGATCGCGTCGATCACGCCCTGCGCTTCGTCCTCGGACACGAGCACTTCGACCTTCACCTTCGGCACGAAGTCCACCTGGTACTCGGCGCCGCGGTAGACCTCGGTGTGGCCGCGTTGGCGCCCGAACCCCTCGACGTCGGTGGTGGTCAGGCCGTTCACGCCGATGTCGCGCAGCGCCTCCTTCACTTCCTCGATGCGGTGCGGTTTCACGATCGCGGTGATGAGCTTCATGTGGGCCCCTCTCGGCCGGGGTCAGTAGCCTAGCCGGACTGGATGACCTTCTCGACGACGCGATGTTCCCGCGACGGCTCCATCCCGACCGAACGGTAGAGCTCGACGGCTCCCGTGACGTTCTCGCTATCGACCCCCAGCCGCCCGGCCGTGAGACCCATGGCGGCGAGCATCGCGAACGAGTGGCGGAGCAGCGCCTTGCCGATCCCTCTTCCCTGGTGATCGGGCAGGACCCCAAGCTCGAACACATACCCCTTTCCGTCGATCACGCCATTGTTGGACGCCCCAACGATCCGACCATCCCTCTCGGCGACGAACCCGAGTGATGGATCCCACGTCTCGTCCGCCTGCTGCTGCGCCAACCAGACTTCGAACGTCTCCTCGAAGTATCCGAAATGGGTCTCGAACGCCGTGTTGAGCACGGCGAACGCGGCGGGAAGGTCGACATCCACCATGAGTGGGCGGATGGTCACGCCGGGCGGAACAGGACCTGCCTCGAACGAAGGATCGAGCTCCATCGCCATCTCCCAGAACGTTCGGATGGGTACGTACCCGCATGCCTCGAACAACCGGAACGCGGCCGCGTTGGTCGCCGGAGCCGCATTCCACAGTGGGGTCGACGAGCCCGGCCCGAGCAGGGACCGGGTGCGAACCTCCGCCCACTCGATGATGGCGGATCCGATCCCCTTGCCGTCGGATCGTGGATCCACCGCTCCCCACGCCTCATACCGCGCCGAGGGGTCCGGCGTGGCGTGGGTGGCGTACGCGACCAGCGTGCCGTCGGCCGCGTGGACGATCCGGGAGTCGCGCTCGACGTCGAACCAGGCGGCCCCCCACTCGAACTGCAGCATCGACCGGTTCGCCTCGGCTTCGCCGTAGTACGCGATGTCGTATGCATCCAAGAGCGCCGCGACGTCGCCAAGGTCCTGGATGGTGGTCGGCCGAGACGTGAATCCCGGCGGCAGGTTCACTCCCCCGAGGCCTTCTTGCGTGGAGGCGCCTTCCGGGACGCCGTCTTCTTCGCCGCGGACTTCGCCGCAGGTTTCTTCGCGGCGGTCTTGCGCGATGGCCCCTTCGAGCCGGCGTCGTCGCCGGGCTTCTTCTTGGCGGCATCGACGCTCGCCTTCAGCGCCGCCATCAGGTCGACCACCTTCGCCGTGGGCTCCGCCTCGACGAACTCGATCTCCTCGCCGGCGATCTTCGCCTCGACGATCCTCAGCATCGCCTCGCGGTACTCGTCGGTGAACTCCTCCGGATGCCAGTCGGCCGTGAGGTTCTCGATGAGCGTCTTCGCCATGTCGAGCTCCTGGTCGCGGACCTTGGCGTCGACATCGACGCCGCCGAAGTCGGCCTCGCGGATCTCGTCCGGCCAGTACATCGTCTCCAGGACGAACGCGTCGTCCTTGAACCGGAGCGCGGACAGGTGCTCCTTGTCGCGGAAGCTGACTTTCGCGATCCCGACCTTGTTCACCTGGCTCATGGCCTCGCGGAGCAACGCGTAAGCCTTGGCACCGGTCTCCTCGGGGATCAGGTAGTACGTCTTCTTGTACATGATGGGGTCGATGTCCTCGAGATCGACGAACTGCACGATGTCGATCGCGCGGCTGGACTCGACGGGCACCTTGTCGAAGTCATCCTCCGTGAGGATCACGTACTTGTCCTTCTCGTACTCGTAGCCCTTGACGATGTGGTGGTAGCTGACCTCCTCGCCGTCGACCGAGCAGGTGCGCTTCATGCGGACCCGCCCACCGTCCTCGTCGTGGAGCTGGTTGAACCGGAGCGTCTTCTCCTCGGTCGCCGGATACACGGAGACCGGGATGGTCACGAGTCCGAAGCTGATGGCGCCCTTCCACATCGATCTCGGCATGGTCTAGTCCTCCAGGGGTACGTGTTCCCAGGTCCTACGCAGCGGAAACGAGATTGTATGCCCTGATGCGGACACGCGGGGGTCTCAGCCGAAAGCGGTGCTGAACGGGAACGGGGCCAGGACCCGGACGCCGTTCGCCGTGACGTGGACCTCGTCGCCGAGCTTCATGCCATGGTCGCCGCCCGCCTCCCCGGCGTACAGCTCGATCACGAGCGCCATGTCTTCCTGGATCATCCGGTCGCCGTTCGACTGCCGGTCGATCAGATAGCAGACGCTCGGGCTCTCCTCCTCCAGGCCGATGCTGTGGATCATGCACTCGTAGCGCTGCGGCACGTACCTCTCGGGCAGCTTCGGCGCGAGCGCGGCGAGCTCTCCGCACGTGAGGCCGGGGCGGACGACGGCCTTCATCCCCTCGAGCCAATCGATCGAGGCCTTGAACGTGTCCCGCTGTGCCGAGGTCGGCGGTTCGTCGCCCGCCAGGAACGACCTCGAGACGCAGAAGAAGTAGCCCTCGATGCCGACGGTGTCTGTATCGACGAACACGACGTCTCCCGGCTCGATCACGCGGTCCGTCGCCTCGGACCTCCAGGGGTTCGTATTCGGACCCGAGCACACGGTGCTCGTAGCGAGGTACTCGCCTCCGGCACGGAGCATCGTGTCGGATAGCACGGCGAGCAACTCCCGCTCACGGACGCCGGGGAGGAGCGCCGTCTCGAACGCCTCGAGCATCCGTACGACCATCGCGCCGTTGATCTCGAAGAGCTGGATCTCCTCCGGCGTCTTGATCTCCCGGGCGTGCTGCGTCGCCGGCGCCGAGTCGACCAGCGTCACGTCACGGTCCTTCAGCGCGAGGAACCCCGGAGTGCCGAGACGGTCGACCGCGAGCGGGCGCCCGTCCACGCCCAGCTCGCGCAGCGCGTCCACGATCTCACCCGCCCAGATCGCCGCCTCCGCCGACTGGTCGTCGTAGAACTCCCACGCGTGCATCGGCCGTACGTCCTCGACAACCAGCCTCGAGCGGTGCATCGAGTTCGCATGCTCGAACAGGACGGGTGAGCCTTCGGCCGGCACCAGCGCGCACCGCACGAACGTGCTCATGCTGTAGATCGGCATGGCCGACGCCCCCGTCGCGTACCGGATGTTGGGCTCGTTGAACAGGAGGCATGCGCTCATGTCGTGCGCGCGCATCGCGTCCTGCAGGCGC
>JBBQVZ010000109.1:0-11815 GCA_038211015.1 Actinomycetota bacterium
GTCGGACTCGTACGTGGCGCCCTCGTAGATGGATTCGGCCTCGGTCACGACGCCATACGTCGCGACCTCGCCCGCCTTCGGGACCTGGGTCCGCACGACGATGAGGTCGTCGAGCTGCAGGTACTCGTCGTCGTCGAGCACGACACGGAACTCGCTGGTGGACGAGTGTTCGGATCCGAGGACTCGCCCGACGCCGTCTCCGGTCAAAGCAGCTCTCGATCCCCGAGCGCAGCGCCGATCGTCCGCATCATGGCGGCTATCGTAGCCTCGCCGTCCGACGTTCCGCGTCGCGGCCAGCATCGTCGCGACCTATGAGCGGGACCGATGGCCCCCCTCCGCTCGGGCCCCTCAGCCCTCGCGCGACCGCCACGGGCGGACGTACGTTCGTCACGAGAGGTCTTCTGCGTCGATGGGGAGGGAGCACAGATGGATGCGAAGGTCGGAGACCGGATCGTCGTTCGCGGACACCGTGTCGGCGAGCACGAACGTGACGGCGAGATCCTGGAGGTTCATGGTGAGGCCGGAGGCCCGCCCTTCCTCGTTCGGTGGTCGGCGGACGGACACGTCGGGATGGTGTTCCCGGGTTCGGACGTGACGATCGAGCACTTCGAGGGTGCCGCCCGGAAGGCGAAGACATCGTGACGGACCCCGGCGTGCTGGGCGGACGGCTCGTGGTGGGAGTGGATGGTTCCGAGAGCGCGACGTCGGCGGTCCGTTGGGCGGCCCGGGAAGCCATCCTTCGCCGAGCGAAGCTCGATCTCGTCTCGGCCTGGGAGGTCTCGGTCTCGATCGTGGGGTATGGGCTCGGGTTCGCCGAGATGTCGGGCGAGATGATGAAGGGGCTCGAGCAGAATGCCGAGGAGACCCTCGCGGCAGCCGCAGAGGTAGCTCGGAAGGGATCCCCCGACATCGAGATCGAGACGCGGGCGGTCCAAGGGCAGGCGGCGGACGTCCTGATGGAGGCGGCCCGGGACGCGGACCTGCTGGTGGTGGGCTCGCGAGGGATGGGCGGGTTCCGGGAGCTCCTGCTGGGTTCGGTCAGCCAGCAATGTGCCCATCACGCGACCTGCCCAGTGGTGATCGTGCGGCACGTCGATCCCGACGCTTGAGGGCCCGGGACTACGAGACCGCTCGCTCGCTCACGGCGTGCCGCAGGGCTCGGTAGACCAGGCCAGGGTCGCCCATCCGGTGACGCAGCTCGCGCTCGAGAGCGCCGATCGGCACCAGGTTCTGTGGTGCCCGCGGATCGATGTGCGGCTCTGACCCGACGATCGGGAGGATCGCGGCGGTTCGATCGGCGATCACGCGCACGGCTTCCTTCGGCAGTCGGCCCGACGCCTCGCAGCGGACGACGCCGGTCCACGAGTGGCCGCCGTGCAGCATCGCCAAGCGGACGTACCAGGAGTAGCGACTCACGTCGGGGCGGTCGGCCGAGATCGTGAACAGCGGCGTGCGTTGTCCGGGCGCGAGTTCGGCGATCACCGCGTTCTGCTCGAGCGGGAGATACGTCACGCGGTGGCTCTTGATGTAGCCGACCACCGGCAGTGCCGCGAGCGGCTTGTTCAACGGTCCGTCGGCCACAACGAACGCGTCTGCCGCGAGCTGTGTCGCGAGCTCGCCCTCCGCCCGACGCATCCGCGTATGGAGCTCCTTCATCAGGTGCGAGGGATCATCCGACGGGGTGGTGGCGGAGCGGTACTGCGGCTCCAGGTCGACCGCCGGCAGCTCATCGGCATGGCCGCCGGCAAGCACCGCCCACCGCTCGACCCTGACATCGGTGAGCTCGGACCAGCGCTCGCTCCTGTGCCAGCAGGCCGCGCCCACGGCGAACGTCCCGCAGATCCCCGGGACCGGTCCGGTGGCAGGGTCGTCTAGCAGGAGGCGGGCGTCGACCCGACGGACCCCGTCGACGAAGGCGATCGGGTCGGCGCCGTCGTCGACGCCTTCGAGGGGCTCCCAGTCGGACAGCTCGACGGTCGCGTCGATCGTCCCCTCGGCCGGCGCCAGCTGCTCGTCCGGATCGAAGGCCGCGCCGTACTCCGGGGCCCATCCCTCGACGAACATCTGCGCCATGGCCTCCATCGTAGCCGCGTCCTCCGACGCGACCTCGAGGGCACGGATCAGCATGCAGGTCGTCGGCGCAGGGGGCACTAGGCCCAGTCGCCGCGGGACCCTCGCCGGTGGTGCGCCGACGTCGCCGAGCTTACGTTGGGTATGGAGCGACGTGCTCCAGGGGAGGTGGTCACGATGCGTGGCTACTGGGAGGAGATCGGATCGTTGGAGCAGCGGATGGACGACCTGCTGCACACCGTGTTCGGGAAGCGGGCACGACTCTCGTATCCCGCGTTGCCGTTGTTCGTTGAGCGCCCGTTCGTGCCGGCGGTTGACGTCTTGGCTCGCGAGGGGAACCTCGTCGTTAGGGTCGAGCTCCCGGGGGTCGACCCCGCCAAGGACATCCGGGTCTGCATCGATAAGGGCGAGCTCGTGATCGGTGGCGAGCGCCGTCATGAGGAGGAGGTGGAGGAGGGAACCTACTACCGGATGGAAGGCTCCTTCGGTGCCTTCGAACGGCGCCTCCCGATCCCCGAAGGGATCGACGATGGTGCGATCACCGCGACCTACCAGGACGGGGTCCTGGAGGTCGTCGTTCCCGAGGCGGTGGCCAAGCTCGAGGCACCGCCCGCGAGAGAGATCCCCATCACCACGCGGGCCCACATCAAGGCCGCGTGAACGGCAGGGTTGGAGGCCGCGAACCGGCGGGTCGAGAGGCCCGCCGGTTCGCACCATGAGAGGCTGAGGACCATGCACGGGAACGGCTCCACGCATCCGATGGCGGGGGTTGACGGCTTCACGCCGCCCGAGATTGCCCGGCTGGTCGAGACGAAAGGCGCCGCCAAGGTCAACGCATCCGTCCCGACCACGCTGGTGCTCGCCGTGTTGGCCGGAGCGTTCATCGGACTCGGCGGCGTGCTGTCGACCGTGGCGACGACCGGCTCGTCGTTGGGGTTCGGGCCGACGAAGATCCTCGGAGGTCTCGTGTTCTCGCTCGGCCTCATCCTGGTGATCGTCGCGGGCGCCGAGCTGTTCACGGGCAACACCCTCGCGCTCATGAGCGTCGTGGACGGCCACGTGTCCGCCGGCCGACTCCTGCGGCATTGGTCCATCGTCTACATCGGGAACCTGATCGGCGCCCTCAGCATCGTCGCGATGGTGTACGTCGGCGACTGGTGGACGCAGGCCGACCACGCTGTGGGAGCGCAGGCGCTGACGATCGCCGCGGGCAAGGCGAGCCTGCCGTTCGGCGTCGTCTTCGTTCGGGGGATCCTCGCCAACGCGCTCGTGTGCCTGGCCGTCTGGCTGGCCGCGGGGGGCAGGAGCGTCATCGACAAGATCATCGGGATCGTCTTCCCGATCACCGCGTTCGTGGCCTCGGGGTTCGAGCACAGCATCGCGAACATGTACTTCCTGCCGATCGGGCTGCTGCTGTCGGACAAGGCTGAGGTCGTGAACGCGTCGGGGCTCTCGTCCGCCCAGCTCTCGGGCCTCGACGGCAACGGAGTGGTGCGCAACATCGTGGTTGCCACGCTCGGCAACATCATCGGTGGCGCCGTGCTGGTGGGTCTCGTCTACTGGTTCGTGTATCTGCGGGGCACCAGTCCGTCCAACTGACCTTCGGCCTCGCTGACCACGACCTCGAGGGGTACGTTCCTCGCGGAGGCCGTGAAAGTGGGTCAAGAGATCGAAGAGTCCGACGCCGACCTGGACCGGGGCCTCTCGCGCGAGGAAGCGCTGGCCCGGCTCGATGCGGGTGGGCCGAACGAGCTCCCGGCCCCCGCGAGAGAGCGTCTCGCCCGTCGCCTCTTACGCCAGCTGCGCGAGCCCATGGCGCTCCTCCTTGTGGGGGCGGCCATCGTCGACGCGTTCGCGCTGGGGGAGCGCATCAACGCGCTCGCCATCCTCTCGATCGTCATCTTGAACGCCGGGATCACCCTCGTCGAAGAGGGGAGGGCGGCGGGCGCGCTCGAGGCCCTACGCCGCATGGAAACCCCGATGGCACGTGTGGTGCGCGACGGCTCGATCGTCGAGGTGGCGTCACGGGAGATCGTGCCGGGCGACCTGGTCGCGCTCTCTGCGGGGGATCGCGTGCCGGCGGACCTGCGGCTGACGAGCTCCGCCTCGCTCGAGGTCGACGAGTCGCTCATGACGGGTGAGTCCTTGCCAGTGGAGAAGCACGCTGATGCGTCGATCGATCGGGCGTCCGGCCTGACGGAGCGGCCGACCCAACTCTTCTCGGGGACCCACGTCACCCACGGCTCGGGGCGGGGGATCGCGATCAATACCGGGCCGCAGACGGAGCTGGGTGCGATCGCCGAGCGGCTCCAAGGCCATCCACCCTCCACCCCCCTCCAGGCGGAGCTCAGGCACCTCTCCACGTGGCTGGGAGCCGCCGCGGTGCTCGTCGCCGCAGGGGTGTTCGCGGCGACGTTCGTGCGGACGGGTATGGACTCCGAGGCTCTCGAGCGATCGTTCCTCGCCGCGGTGGCGCTGGCCGTCGCGGCTGTGCCCGAGGGGCTCGCGACCGTCGTGGCCGTGGCCCTCGCGCTCGGGGTGCGGCGGATGGCCGATCAGGGGGCCATCATCCGCCGGTTGCCGGCCGTGGAGACGCTCGGGTCGACCTCCGTGTTCCTCACGGACAAGACGGGAACGCTCACGGAGAATCACATGCGTCTCGAGATGGTTGCCGTTGGCGGGACGCCGTTCGCTCCGGGCGACCTTCCGGGCGGCGCCGCGGAGCGCGTCGAGCTGGTGCTCGCGCTCTGTAGCGATGCCGAGCTCGAGCCTGTGTCGGGCGATCCGCTCGAAGTCGCACTCCTCGAGTCCGTGGGGCCGGAGCAGCTATCCGTCCTGAGGGCTTCTCACCCCAGGCTCGGGCACGTCCCGTTCGACTCGGAGCGGATGGCGATGACGACACTGAACGCCGACGGCGACAGAGCCCTCCTCGCGATGAAGGGCGCACCCGAGTCGGTCGTCTCGCGCTGTTCGACCGCGATCGACGTCGATGGGCGGATCGTCACGCTGGGTCGTGACGAGCGCGAGGAGCTGGAGCGGACCGCTGCGGACATGGCGCAGACCGGGATGCGCATGCTGGCGCTTGCCCTGCGGGAGGTTCACGGATCTCCCGAGGACCTCGCATGCCTCGAGCGAGACCTCCTCTTCGTCGGGTTCGCGGGCCTGCGGGATCCCACCCGGCCCGAAGCAGCCGCCGCTGTTGCCGGATCCCGGTCGGCCGGCATCCGGCTCATCATGGTGACCGGCGACCATCCGGGGACGGCCCGAGCCGTGGCCGAGGAGGTGGGCCTCCTCGATCCCGGGGATCGGGTGATGAGCGGAGCGGAGCTCCGCACCGAAGGCATCCCGGACGATCTCGGGACGGTCTCCGTGTACGCGCGCGTCGACCCCGAGCAGAAGCTCGAGCTCGTCTACGCGTTCCAGGAGCACGGGGAGGTCGTGGCGGTCACCGGTGACGGGGTGAACGACGCTCCGGCGCTCGCTCGGGCGGACATCGGGGTCGCGATGGGTCGAGGTGGGAGCGACGTCGCGCGAGAAGCTGCGGACATGGTGGTGACCGACGACAACCTTGCAACGATCGTGGCCGCGGTCGGCGAAGGGCGAGGGATCTACGACAACATCCGGAGGGTCGTGGACTACCTCGTCGGCGGGAACCTCTCCGAGATCGCGGTCGTCGTCGCCAGCTTGGCGCTCTTTCCCGACCTGGGGGTCCCACTCCTGCCCCTCCAGCTCTTGTGGATCAACCTCCTGACCGACGGGCCCCCCGCGATCGCGTTGAGTCTCACCCCTCCCGCTCACGGTCTGATGCGGCGTCCGCCTCGTCGGCGGGACGATCGATTGCTGGGCGGACGGCGGTTCGCGCGTCTTTCGGTTCGCGCGCTCATGATCGCGGGACCGGTGCTCGGAAGCCTCGTCTTCGCGCGGTTCGCCTGGGACGAACCATGGGCCAGGGCTCGTGTCGTGATGTTCAGCGCGCTCGCCGTGGCGCAGCTCCTCTACGCGTTCGTGGCAGCAGGATGGGGGCAGGGGGACGGCGGAGCCTCCGGATCGAACCGTTGGCTCATCGCCGCCGTGGGGCTGGGCATCGTGCTCCAGGTTCTCGTGGTTAGCGTGCCCGCCGCCCACGGCATCTTCGGGACCGCAGCCCTGTCGCTCCGTGAGTGGCTGCTGGTGGTCGCCGCCGGGACCCTCCCCGGCATCCTCATGACGATCGGATCGGCGGCGGCGGCTCGACGCGGGTCCTGAGCGGCGGCGCCATACGGCCTCGCTCCGACGGCCCGGGTCGGTCCTTCGTTTCGGATGCCGTTCGGCCCTGAGCCACCTCCGAGCGCGGGCCTAACGTGGAAGACGGCGGAAGCCTCGTCCGTGGGCTTCGTGCCCGAAAGGAGGGGTCCCGATGATCGACAGGATGATCGAGACGGAGACGGTCCTCCTCCCCGACGTGGACGATCCCCCGAAGTTGAAGCGGGAGCTCGGGTTGGGGATGACCACCGCGCTCGTGGTCGGGAACATGATCGGTTCGGGCGTATTCCTGCTACCGGCGTCGCTCGCCGGTGTGGCGTTGGTCTACGGCTCGAGCGCCATGCTCGCGTGGGCGATCACCGGGGCGGGGGCGATGCTCCTGGCCGGGGTGTTTGCCACGCTGGGGCGCGCGTATCCGCAAACGGGTGGCCCGTACGTCTATGCGCGGCGCGCGTTCGGTGAATTCGTCGGCTTCCAAACGGCATGGGGCTACTGGATCGCCGCATGGGTGGGTAACGCCGCCATCGCGACCGCCTTCGTCGGCTACACGACGGTGGTGTGGCCGGGGCTGAGTGACAGCAACCTCGCCATGGCGCTGTTGGCGATCGGTGCGGTCTGGCTCCTCACGTTCGTGAACGTGCTCGGGGTGCGACAGGGCGGCTGGCTCCAGGTGGTCACGACGGTGCTGAAGTTCGTGCCGCTGGCCCTGATCGGCATCATCGGCCTGTTCTTCCTGAAGGCCGACCACTTCACGCCGTTCATCCCGGCCGCGCAGGGGGCCGGCCGCGCGACCCTCGGGTTCTTCGAGGGGATCACGGTCGCGATCGGGTTCACGCTGTGGGCGTTCATCGGGCTCGAGTCGGCGACGGTGCCGGCCGAGGAGGTGAAGGACCCCGAGCGGACCATCCCGCGGGCGACGATGTTGGGCACGGGTCTGGCGACGCTGATCTACGTGATCGCGACGGTCGCGGTCATGGGGATCCTCCCGCTCGGTGCGCTCGCGCAGTCGAACGCGCCGTTCGCCGCCGCGGCGGCCGAGATCTTCGGCGGCAGCTGGGCGAAGGTGGTCGGGGTGATCGGGATGATCGCGGCGTTCGGCGCCTTGAACGGCTGGATCCTGCTCACAGCACGGGTGTCCCTCGGAGCGGGTCAGGACGGGCTGTTCCCGAAGGCGTTCGGTGAGGTCCACGGCCGGCGCGGCACGCCGGTGTTCGGCCTGATCGCGGCGGCCCTGCTGGTCACGGCGCTCACGTTCATGAACTACACGAAGAGCCTCGTGGACCAGTTCGGGTTCGTGATCCTGCTCGCCACGCTGACGACGGTCGTGCCGTACGCGTTCGCTGCGACGGCGGAGCTGGTCCTGTTCATGAAGGAGCCCGCTCGATTCACCGGCCGCAAGCTCGTGCGCGACGCGACGATCGCGGCGCTGGGTTTCGGGTACTCCATCTGGGCGATGTATGCGACCGGCTCCGAATCGATCGCGAAGGGGTATCTGCTGCTGATGGCCGGCGTGCCCGTGTACCTCTACGTGAGGTGGCGCAGGAACGGGGAAGGTGTGGTCGGCGGGCATGAGCTCGCGGTTCCCGCGCCCGACGAGCTCGCGGTCCCGGATCGGTTCCACGATTCGACCAAGAGAGCGCGCGTGTGGCCGCACAGCATCAGCGAGTCATGGTGAAGGCCGGGCGCCGGCCCCGGACGGGGTCGGCGCCCGGCCTCTCTTGGTGGGCGAGGAGGGGTGTGCGATGCGATCCACCAGCGGATTCATCCGGGTGATGGGGCGAAGGCTTCGCCCGGCTCGTCGATGGGGGCACCTTCCGAACCGGATCCACCTGCGCCGGGGCGTGGCGCGCGGAGGGCACCTGCCCAACATCGTCCGTCGCCGGCGTGGCACGTCGTGAGCCCTGGGGGTCGTCCTCGGCGCCCCGTCAGGACGATCGAACGAGCGATGCGCCCCACCTGCGAGCGCGCTCCAGCTCTCCGTCCTTCAGCGGACCTTCGCTGTCGACGACGAAGAAGCTCTCCGGCGCAGCGACCAGTTCGTAGCCGAGACGGCCGAGCTTCTTGGCGATCGTCTTGGCCGCGGACCCCGTGAGCAACGGCGATCGCTCCCGCGATCGATCCGGTGTTCCCGAAGAGCGACTCGTAGATCACCGCGATCCGCATCTGGATCTCCCCTCGATCGTGACCCCGGCGTCGACGACGCCGGACCGCAACACCGTGCGCCGCCCCCCGGGGCTCGGTGCAGGGGCGTGAGGCCCCTCGAACGAGGGTCCGAAGGCCCAGGGCAGAGCGGAGGCCGAAGCCTCACGCTGGTGAGGAGACGAGGAGCTCACGAGCGAAGGTGACACGGGCGTGATCGAGAGCCCGGGTCTTCAAGGAGGTGGCGACGATGGATGCGGCGGTCAACTTCGAGCGCTGTCTCGAGTTCATCAACGCGCAGATGCAGATGCCGCGGGAGCCAGTTTCGGAGCCGTCGGTCGGCCCACTGTGGAGCGTGGTCACCATCTCCCGCCAGGCCGGCGCGGGAGCGCATGTCGTGGCCGAGGAGCTGATCGCGAGGCTCCAGATTGGGGCCACCGAGGCTGGGTGTCCCTGGACGATCTTCGATGGCAACCTGGTCGAGCGTGTGCTCGAGGACCACGACCTGCCGGCACGCCTGGCCAGGTTGATGCCGGAGGACCGGGTCTCCGAGATGTCCGACACGATCGATGAGCTGTTCGGCCTGCACCCGTCGTCCTGGACGCTGGTGAGGAAGACGGCCGACACGATCTTGCACCTGGCGGAACTGGGCAACGTCGTCCTGATCGGCCGCGGGGCCAACATCATCACGAGCAAGCTGGACACCGCCTTCCACGTCCGTCTGGTGGGATCGCCGACGAGGCGGATCGAACACCTCCGTGCGTACAAGCACATCAGCCTTCAGGCGGCGACGGAGTACGTTCGCGACGAGGACCTCGGACGCAGGCGTTACGTGAAGAAGTACTTCGCCGCAGACATCGACGACCCGCTCCTGTATCACGTCGTGATCAACACGGACCTGGTGCCGTACGGGGAGGCAGCGCGGATGATCGTTGATGCGTTGTGCTCCCGCGCGGAAGAGCCCGCGGCTCTCCGGAAGGCGAAGTCGGTGGTGAGTGGTCGGGCTCCTGGACCGACTGCTCATACCATCGAAGCGGTTTCCTCGGCGTTCTCGTCCTCGTGACGGACCCGCTCTCGCAACTCGGAGTACGTCACTGCTTCGATCGTGATCAGGGCGACCATCGAGGCGGTCAGCAGCCCGAGCGCGCCGAGCGCGGGGATCTGCGCCGCCAGGGGGAGCAGGATCAGCGTTGCGGCGGTCGCCGTGAGCCGGACCTTCGACAAGGTGCGCCAGATGCGGAACTTGAACGCCACCTGAGCGAGCAAGTAGATGGCGACTCCGCAGTACATCGCTGCGAGCGGCAGCATCGCGAGCGGATCGCCCAGGTCGTGATGGCTCGCGTCGCCGACGTACTCCAGGACGTGCTCCATCCCCAGGGCGACCAGGACGATCCCGGCGATCATCGGCAGGTGCAGGTAGCTGTACAACTCGATCGGCGTGACCCGAGCGTCCTCCGAGACAGCTTGGATCCGCGGGTGCTTCGTCGTGCTCATGGGCGACAGGTTCTCAAACAGCAGCCACTCGATCCGTCGGGGTCCAGGTCAGTCCAGCGCGAACGATCCCGTGACGATCTCGCCGGCCGGCTCGTACGTCCCGATCACGACGCCGGGGTGGTGGAGACCGTGCTGTCGACCAGCTTCAGCCCGGAAGGGATGGTGCCGTCCGCGAACAGCCGTTTGCCCGACCCGATGACGACGGGGAAGACCCACAGGCTGAACCGGTCGACGAGCTGGTGTCGCAACAACGTCTGGATCAGGTTCCCGCTGCCGAGCGCCCGCAGCTCCAGACCGTCCTCCTGCTTGAGCGCTGCGATGCCTTCGGCCGCGTCTCCCCCGATCAGGACCGAGGGTCCCCACTCGAGCGTGGGGCGACTCCGCGACACGACGTACTTGGTCGCGTCGTTCAACGGCTTGGCGCCCTGCTCCTCTGTGGCGTGCGGCCAATAGGCGGCGAAGATGTCGTAGGTCCTGCGTCCGAGCACGAGATCGAACGGCTCGCTCATCTCTTCGCCCATGATCTGACCCATCCGGTCGTCCCAGTAGTTCACCGACCAGCCACCGTGCGCGAAGCCGTCGCTGTCGTCTTCTCCCGGTCCGCCCGGAGCCTGCATGACCCCGTCGAGGGTCAAGAACGTGCTCACGGTCAACTTCCTCATCGTTCGTGTCCTTTCGTTCGGAGCCGCTCGGTCAATCGGTGTCGTGTCTCGCCTTCAGGCTCTCGGCGAAGTGCTCGGCCATGCGATCGAAGAAGATCAGGGAGCCACGCATCGCGCGGGAGTACTCGTCGGCCGGGAGGTTGCCGCCGCGCTGGGTGAACGTCATCTCGGTGCGGTCATCGCCAAGATCCCTGAGGGTCACCGTGAAGACCTCGGCCGGTTCGGAGTCGGGGTCCGCCGTGTCGGTGACCGTCATGACGATCCGCTGGGGCTCCTCCAGCTCGAGGAAGCGTCCGGAGAAGGGGAGCTCGACCTTGTCCGGGCCGTAGATCATCGTGGCGTTCCACGCGCCGCCGGGGCGCGCGTCCATCGAGACCATGTCGACGGGGATCGTCGAGCCGTGTTCGCCGAACCACGTCGCGAACCGCTCGGCCTCGGTCCACGCCTTGAAGACCAGCTCGCGCGGCGCATCGAAGACCCGCACGATCAGGATCCCCTCCGCGTCCGAGTGGGCGGAGACGACACCTTCCTGAGGCGATATGTCACTCATCCTTGGCTCCCTTCTCCGTGATCGATCGGAGGTGCGCGTCGAGGCGGTCGAAGCTCTGCTCCCAGAACCGTCGGTAGTCGAGCAGCCACCCGCTTGCCTCACCCAGCGGCGCCGCGTGCAAACGACACGGGCGCCACTGTGCGGTTCGCCCTCGGGTGATGAGCCCGGCGCGCTCCAGCACCTTGAGGTGCTTCGAGACCGCCTGCAGGCTCACCGGGAACGGCTCGGCGAGCTCGTTCACGGTCGCCTCACCGTGAGAGAGGCGCGCCAGGATCGCCCGACGGGTCGGGTCGGCAAGAGCCGAGAACGTCTCGCTGAGCTGATCAACCGCCATCGCTGTTCCCCGTTCCGATATTCAACCGATCGGTTGAATATAGCGGAGGGAGGCTGGCTGTCGAATCGGAGTCGAGTCTCAGGTCGGTTGCTCGGTGCTCGAGTCGACGGTCCAACGCGACGCGCCATCGAACGTCAGGATGGACGTCTTGGTCGAGCTGGGGCAGCAGTGCGCGTCGCCGGGCGCGAACACCGCCTCCCGAACGACGAGGCCGGCCGGGTCGGCCGAGAGGTCGATCGTCGTGTCGCACGCCTTCGTCGTGAACACGACGATGTTCGCGGCCAGATCGATGACGCGCCACGTGCCGCATACACCGGAGCCGCC
>JBBQVZ010000110.1:0-11804 GCA_038211015.1 Actinomycetota bacterium
GGTTCAACCACCGGCGACTGCTCGAGCCGATCGATTACGTCCCGCCCGCCGAGTTCGAGGAGGCCTATCGACGAGGACACGACCCGAGCTACGCTGACGAACCCACAGAGCCGAGCCTCCGATGAACCCGGGGCGATTCAACTTCGTCACCACAAACAAGTAGTCCATCTGCTCAACGAGATCAGTGGCCTGTGGATGCCATCCCGCAGTCACCACCACCGCATCTGAGTCCTCGCCATCGTTGAGCGTCGGTTGGCCCAGCGTGCTGAAGCCCAAGTACAACGGTTCATCGAGTGTCGGACGTACAAACCGCGCAGTGATATTCACTTGGTCGTTGAACGACGCCTCTCTCCCATTCATGAAGATCGCGAGCCGTCCGGATGGCACACCATCCCCGGCTGGGATTGCTAGGTCAATCTCGGAGCCTGTTGTTTGCGGCTCGCCATCGAACGGCGGCAGCCTCTCGAAGCGGGAGCATGTCACCGTCGCGACGTGTTCGCCGCGCAAGTCCCCCAGACGCGGAATGCGCATCGGCCCAACCATTCGGCTACCTGCTCGGATGTGGACCTGGCCGCTTTCGTGAACGGAGAGCTTCGGCATCGACTCCGAAGTCTCTTGATTGTTGAATGGCACTGTTGCTCGCTCGCTTGACGAGGGGATCGACGCTCGTCCGAAGTGGAACCGACCCTCAAGCGCGTACGGGAACACGTAGAGGCTAGCGTCGCCAGCCGTCCAGCCCAACTTGCACAGTCGGCTGATTTTGCCGCCTTGCGCGACCAGCATCCGAACGGGTTTGACGTCCTCGTATGTCGCCGCCGACAATCCCATGGCCCGACGATATCTCCGCTTTCGTTTCGCGTGGTGTCTCGAGCCAGGTGGTGACTCCAAGCGGCTGGGGGTCGGGAAGCGACGGGTTGACCAGCCTCGGCCTCACTTGTACGTTGGCGTCGCTGTGGCAGCTTCCACACGAGTCACCCGAGAGGAGGTCCCGGATGGGCGACGAGTCGCGAGGGGATCAGCAAGAGCCTGACGTTACGACCGTCGAGAGTCTGCCGTCGTTCGGCGGTGAGCTGCGAAGGAACGTCCTCGGTCGTGTCGAGTCGCTGGTGATGTCGGTCGCGGCGATGGGCCCGGTCCTGTCGATGCTGTTTATCACTCCGCTGATCGCCACCCACGTCGGCATTTCGACCCCCTTGATGGTGTTCGTCTCCGTGCTCATCATCTACATCCTTGCCCGGGGGATCGCCGACTTCGCCCGCGAGTTCCCCAGCGCCGGAGGCTTCTTTACGTATGTCGTCCGAGGCGCAGGCCCCTACTTAGGCTTCGTCGCAGGGTGGCTCGTCTTTGCCGGCTACTTGTCCTTTGGGCCCGGGAATGTGACGCTCATCGGCGCGAACGCGCAGGACCTGCTCAGTCGTCTCGATATCCATGTCTCCTGGCTTATCCCCGGTCTGATCTTGAGCGCGATCGTGTTCCTGCTCTCGTACTTCGGTATCAACCCTTCACTGAAGGTCGGCCTGATCACCGCTGGGTTCGAGATGATCGTGCTCACGGTCGCCGTGGTCGCGGTCGTTTTCCAGGGAGGCGATTCGGGCTTCTCGCTAAAGCCGTTCACACTGGCGCCCGGGCTCGGGTTCGGCGCGATCGCCCTGGGGTTAGCCTTCGGTCTTGACTTGTTCATCGGTTTCGATGCAGCTGTGACGCTCGGCGAGGAGGCCCGCGAGCCACGCAAGACGATCCCGTGGGCGATCCTCGCCACCGTGGTGGCGATTGGGGTCTTCTACGTGATCGTTAGCTACGTGGCCGTGATCGGGTTCGGTGTGAGCCACGGTGCTGCGTTCTCCGCAGATGCGCTTCCCTGGACGACCCTCGCGACTCGGTATGTTTCCAGTTGGTACGGCACGCTGCTCGACATCGCGGGGCTGACGGCGGTCTTCGCAGTCATGATTGCCGCAAACAACCTGGCGGTTCGGGTGCTCTTCTCGATGGGGCGGACCGGCATCTTGCCCAAGGCGTTCGGCAAGTCACATCCGAAGTACCAGACGCCCTACGTAGCCATCATCGTGGCCCAGATCTTCTACTGGGCGCTCGCGATCCCATTCGGACTCAAATCGGGACCTTTCGTCTTCTTCGGTTACGTGTCCTTCGTCGCCACCTTATTGATCCTCGCCGTCTACATCCTCGTGCTGTTCGCGGTGATGAACTTCTTCCGCAAGCAGCGGCGCGAAAGCTACAGCCTCATGTGGCACACCATCCTTCCCGCCGTGGCCATGATTGCGCTCGTCTTCCCAATCGCTGGCTCGGTCATCCCTTTCCCTCAGTCGCCCTATAACTTCCTGGTCTTCCTAACCGTTGGATGGCTCGTCGTCGGTCTGATCGTGGGGACCTATCTGAGGAAGAACAGACCCGACGAGATGTCGACGGCCGGCGCGCTAATGTCAGGGCTCGAGGGGCACGCTGAAGCGGCGAGGTGATGATGCGGGGGCAGCGGGGCGGTCCCGGCGAGCGGCGTTCGGTCCTTCTCGTGGTGGCCGCGTAAGCTTGGGCTAATGGGACCCAGCACCGGGCGTACGTTCGCAGAGAAGGTCGTGGCGCGTCATGCCGGCCACGATGCTGTTAGCCCGGGCCAGATGGTCGGCGTGACGGTCGACCTGGTCACCTGCGATGAACTCAGCTTCCCGCAGGTAGCGGCGATGATACGCACGCTTGGCGTCGAGCGGGTGTTCGACGGCGACCGAGTTGCGGTCGTTGCCGATCACGAGACGCCTGCGCGGGACCTGGTCTCCGCTGAACACATGAAGGCCACGAGGGTCTTCGCGAGTGAGTTCGAGATCGGTCATCTGCTCGACGCGGGCGAGGCCGGCATCGTCCATGTCGTCGTCCCGGAGCGAGGACTCGTCTCGCCCGGGGAAATCATGGCCGGGTACGACTCACACGTCCTGACGGCAGGAGCGCTCGGCGCGTTCGCCGTCGGTATCGGGGCCACGGACACGGCGGTTGCAATGGCCTTCGGTGAGCTCTGGCTCCGTGTACCTGAGTCGGTGCGGATCGTAGTGGACGGGGAGCCTAGGCCCTGGACGACGCCGAAGGATGTGGGGCTCCAGATCGTGGCGCGGCTTGGGCAGGCAGGGTGCCTGTACCAAGCGATCGAGTACGACGGCGCCTATCCCGCGTCGTTGGCGATGGACGGTCGGTTCACACTGGTGAATATGTCAATCGAGATCGGGGCCAAGAGCGCGGCGATCGAGCCGGACGCGATTGCGCTCGACTACCTCCAGGGGCGCGGCGCGCGCATCTCCGAGCCAGTGTGGGCGGACGCGGGGGCATCCTATGCGGCGACGCACGTGTTCGACGTCGAAGGGCTGGCCCCGATGATCGCGCTCCCGAGCGCCCCTGATTCGGGAGTGCCGGTCTCTGAGGTCGCTGGCAAGCACGTCGACCAGGTGTTCCTGGGCACCTGCACGAACGGCAGGCTCACCGACCTTCGCGTCGCCGCGGCCGTGCTTCGCGGCCGGCGCGTGCACCCGGGCACTCGTCTCGTCATCATCCCGGGGAGCCCCGAGGTCTTCCGACTCGCCCTCGCCGAGGGACTGGTGCAGATATTCGCCGACGCCGGGGCGGTCATCGGACCGCCCGGGTGCGGCCCTTGCGCCGGGTTGCACATGGGCGTCCTGGCAGGGGGCGAGGTGGGGCTGTCGACGTCTAGCCGGAACTTCCCCGGGCGAATGGGGAGTCCGGAGAGCCTCCTCTACCTGGCCGGCCCCGCGGTGGCAGCGGCGACCGCCGTCGCGGGGGAGATCGCCGGACCCGAGGAGGTCGTCGGGACTCGGCCGCCCAAAGAGATCGCCGTCTCGGTGCGCGGGAGGGTGGAGTGATACTCGGGGGCCGCGCGGTCAAGATCGGCGATCACGTGTCGACCGACCAGATCCTTCCGGGTCGGTACATGTCGCTGACCGACGCCGAAGAGCTCGGACGTCACGCGCTGGAGGGCCTCGACCCGGAGTTCTCGTCGCGGATCTCGCCTGGGGACATCCTCGTCGCGGGAGTGAACTTCGGGACGGGCAGCTCCCGAGAGCAGGCACCCCAAGCGCTTCGCGCAGCAGGCTTCCCCGCGATCCTCGCTGCCTCCTTCGCCCGAATCTTCTTTCGCAACTGCATCAACATCGGCCTGCCGGTGTTGTGGTCCCCGCAGGCAAGCGAAGGGATCTCAGACGGTGACCTCCTCAAGATCGACACAACTACAGGGGCGATCCTGGACGAGACCAACGGCGCCAGCTTCGATACGTCCCCGATGCCTGGCTTCGTGGCTTCGATCACCGAGATGGGAGGCTTGATTCCCTATGCGCTCAGCCGTTCCGGCAAGCGGCTCTTCGAGACGGAGGGTGAGCGCACGGGATGACGACCCAACGGCTCAAGGGGTATCTCCAGGACGGCAAGTCTCACCTCGTGGTGAGCGCCTACGACGCCTTGACAGCGAAGCTGGCCGCCGCGGCTGGGTTCGAGATCCTTCACCTGACTGGCTTCGGTGCATCCGCCGCCCTCGGCGGTGTCCCGGACATCGGGCTGCTCACGATGAGCGAGATGGTCGAGGCGTGCCGGCGGATCTGCGAGGCGGTGGATCGCCCGGTGATCGCGGACGTCGACACCGGGTACGGCAACGCTTTGGGCGTTCGGCGCACCATCCGCGAGTTCGAAGCTGCCGGAGCCGCGGGAGTGCATATCGAGGACCAGATGTCGCCGAAACGGTGCGGGCACATGGCGGGTAAGCGGGTCGTGCCGACCCAGGAAATGGTGGCGAAGATCCACGCAGCGACCGAGGCCCGCCGCGATCCTTCCTTCGTGATCATCGCTAGGACCGACGCACGAGCCGTGGAGGGCCTCGACGGCGCGCTCGAGAGGGCCGAGGTGTATCGGGAAGCGGGTGCGGACGTCCTGTTCGTGGAGGCGCCAGAAGCTTCCGAGGAGATCGAACGGGTCGCCTCGGCGCTCGCACCGCCGCTGCTCTTCAACTGGGCATATGACGGCGTGACCCCGCACGTCTCGCGCGCGTGGCTCGAGGGACTCGGATACTCACTCATCCTGTTCGCGGACGTGGCGTCGGCCGTCCACCACGCGATGGAGTCTTTCTTCGCGCGCCTTGCCCGCGCGGACGATCTGGAGCAGCTCTCCGATTCCCTCACAGGGTTCGACGAGTTCAACAACTTCATGGGTCTGGGCGAGTGGCGTGCGCTCGAGGAGAGGTACGAGGCATCGTCTGACCCCGGTTAGGGGGCCGCGGATGGATAAGTACGAGATCTACCAGAAAGCTGAGCTCGGCGGCCGCGTGGGCTTCGGCGAGCACGCGGCGATCCTCGTCGTCGACTTCCAGAGAGCGTTCGTCGACCCCGAGATACCTGGCGGCGGCGACTTCCATGAAGCGATCGGCTCGACGAGGGTGCTCCTCGACGAGGCAAGACGCCTCGGTGTTCCGGTCTTCTACACAGTGGTCGGTTACGCGAGCCCCATGGAGGCGGGCCGTTTCATCGAGAAGTGCCCAACGCTGCGCCTGTCGATGCTCGGTACGCCCATGGTGGAACTCGCCGAGGCGCTCGGGCGAACGGAGGAAGAGCCGGTTCTCGTGAAGCGGTTCGCTAGCGCCTTCTTCGAGACGGACTTGGCCGAGCGTCTGCGCGAGGCGGGCGTAGACACCGTGGTGGTTTGTGGGTGCACGACAAGTGGATGCGTGCGGGCATCGGTGATCGACGGGATGCAGAACGGGTTCCGGTCTATCGTGCCCCGTGAGTGTGTCGCGGACATCGCTCTCGAGCCGCATGAGGCGAATTTGTTCGACATGGACGCGAAGTACGGAGATGTCATGTCGATGGACGAGGTGATGGATCGGCTCGAAGGAACCGTCGTGGGCGCGACTGGTGCGTCTAAAGGCGGGGCGAAGTCGTGAGCTACGCGCTCGCGATCGACGTCGGCGGAACGTTCACCGATCTCGTGCTGACGGACCCGCGCGACGGCAGGCTCTGGATCTCGAAGGTACCCAGCGCGGGCGACCCGATCGACAGCGTGCTGTCAGGTGCCGCCAAGGTGTGCGAGCTCGCCGGTATCGGGCGCGAGGAGGTCGCCTCGATCCACTTCGGCACCACTGCCGCCGTGAACGTGTTGCTCACCAGGCGCGGAGCGACGGTCGGGTTGCTCACCACGCAGGGGTTCGGACAGATCCTGCATTTGGCGCGGTCCCAGACGCCGGGGCCGCTGGTCGGTTGGCTCAACTGGACAAAGCCCGAGCCTCTGGCCGACCTCGCGCATACCCGCGAGATCCATGAGCGGATGCGCGCCGACGGGGCGGTTGAGACTCCCGTTGACGAAGACGGTGTTCGGCGCCAGGTTCAAGCCCTGGCGCGCGAAGGTGTCGAAGCGCTCGCCATCGTGTTCCTCCACAGCTACGCGAACCCCGCGCACGAGCAACGTGCGGCGGAGCTGGCCGCAGAGGTCGCCGACCTTCCCGTGACCCTGTCTTCAGACGTGCTACCCGAGTATCGGGAGTACGAGCGGGCGGTCACGACCGTCGTGAACGCCTACATCACACCGGCCGTCTCCCACTATCTGGTCGACTTCGAGTCCCGGCTCGCCGCAGAGGGGTTCGGCGCGCGCTTGAACGTCGTGCGCTCGGACGGGGGGCTCATGTCGAGCAGGGCCGCGGCGGCCCGTGCGGTCTCCACGGTGTACTCGGGCCCCTCCGGGGGCGTGTCGGGAGCTCTCGAGGTGGCGCGCCGCGCGGGCTTCCGCGACATCCTGACGCTCGATATGGGGGGGACCTCCACCGATGTCTCGGTCTGCCTCCGGGGAGAGGCAGTGATCACTCAGGAGACGATTGTGGGTGAGATCCCGATTCGCTCCTCGAGTGTGGACGTGCGGAGCGTCGGGGCCGGGGGCGGATCCATAGCCTGGATCCCGGAGATGGTCCGCTCCCTGCGCGTCGGTCCCGACTCGGCTGGTGCTGAGCCCGGACCCGTGTGTTACGGGCGCGGCGGCACCCAGCCGACCGTCACGGATGCGAACCTGGTGCTCGGTCGGCTCCCGGGCGCGTTGCTCGGAGGGGAGATGTCGATCGACCACGTCGCGGCAAACGCGGCGATCGAGGAGCTCGCCGGCAAGGTCGGGATCGGCGCCCTCCCGGCCGCCCAAGGCATCATCGACATCGCCGACGAGCACATGGCAGGCGCGCTTCGGGTGATGTCGGTGGAACGGGGCCTGGACCCGAGGCGCTTCGCCCTCGTGGCCTTCGGCGGCGCAGGGCCCCTGCACGCGAACGCCCTCGCCACCCGGCTGGGGTGTTACCCGGTGATCGTTCCTCCGAGCCCGGGGGTGCTCTCGGCGTTCGGCTTCCACACGGTTGGTCGTCGCAACTCCTTCACTCGCACGATGATCCGCGTGCTCAACGAGGACTCGACGGCCGCGATAGTCGAGGCCTTTGACAGCACAAGTGCGGAGGCAACCCTGTGGCTCACGGATGAAGGTGAGAGCGAGGGCACCCTCGGCTACTCCTGCGACCTGCGGTTCCTGCGTCAGGGCTACGAGATCGAGGTCCCCTTCAGCCAGGCAGAACTCCACGTGAACTGGCTCCCCACCATCTCGCTGCGATTCCGTGAGATGCACGAACGGTTGTACGGTTTCGTGCCCGAGGCCGAGGTCGAGGCGGTGAACCTACGGGTCGAGATTCGCGGCGGCGCGGAGTTATCCGCCGCGACCCGAGAGCCCCGCGCCGGTGATGGGGCGCAGGCCCTCGTCGGTACCGATCGCGTGCACGTCGACGGAGACTGGCACACCGCGGACATCTACCGCCGTGATCTACTTGAGGCGGGCGATCGTTTCGCCGGCCCGGCGATCGTGAACCAGGTGGACTCGACCACGCTCGTCCTTCCCGGGCACGACGCCGAGATCGACGGATCCCTCAACATCTTGATCCGTCCGAAGGAGGGGGCTGATCATGTCCGGGGCTGATGTCGACCTCATCACGAGCGAGATCATCGAGAGCGCGCTGCGCAACATCCGACACGAGATGGACGCTGTGGTCTGGCGCTCGGCGATGTCGCCGATTATCCGCGAGCAGCACGACGAGTTCCCTTTGGTCACCGATCGCGACGGGCGGATGCTGGTCGGACAGTTCGGGTCCTACGTCCCCCTCCTGCTCGCGTCCTACTCCGAGTCGATCGAGCCTGGCGACGTGATCTTGCAGAACGACCCGTACATGTGCGACGGCGCGATTCAGCACACCCCGGACTGGCTCGTCCTTGTGCCGATCGACTTCGAGGAGGTGCGGGTCGGGTACGCCTCGATGTTCGGACACGTGCTCGACACAGGGGGTTCGGTTCCGGGAAGCATGGCGGCGACCGCGCAGTCGATCTGGGACGAGGGGATCAGGATCCCGCCGATCAAGATTCACGCCGAGGGCGAGTTGAACCGAGAGGCGCTGAAGATCATCCTCAACAACTCCCGCACGCCCGAGATGAACGAAGCGGACCTCATGGCCCTGATCGCGGCGTGCAAGACCGCCGCGCAACGCGTCTGCGAACTATGCGAACGGTTCGGTCTGGAGACCTACGTCGCGGCCTGTGATGCGCTGATGCACCGCACGCGGGATGCGATGGCACAGATCATCATGCGCTACATCCCCGAAGAGCCTGTGACCTTCTCCGATGTCGTGGACGACGACGGCCAGGGCAACGGTCCATTTCTGCTGAAGTTGACGGTGCGACGTGAAGGTGAGAAGGCGATCTTCGACTGGACGGGAACCGATCGACAGGCCCCGGGTCCCGTGAACCTTCTTACTCACGAGGGCTTGTTCAAGATGTTCGTGGGAATCTACCTAATCATGGCGTTCGATCCGGACATCAACTTCAACGAAGGGTTTCACGACCTCTTCGAAGTGATCCTTCCGCGCGGAACGATCGTCTACCCGGAGTTTCCCGCGCCATTGGGTCTGCTGAACACGACCCTGGCTCGCCAGTTGGATGTCGTCCAGGGGATCCTCGCGAACTGCGCACCTGAATATGCCGCAGGCGCTGGATACGGATCGAGTCCGGCGCTGACCTTCAGCGGCGCCGACGCCAAGGGGCGGTACTTCCAGCTAGGGGAGATCAGCTACGGAGGCCTGCCGGGAAGGCCTAAGGGGGATGGGCTCGACGGGCATTCCTGGTGGCCCCTGTTCACAAGCATCCCTGTCGAGTACATCGAGAGCTACTACCCGGTCACCGTCGAGAGCTACCGGTCGGTGCCCGACAGCGGGGGTGCCGGACGACATCGCGGCGGCAACGGCGTGGAGAAGGTGTACCGCTTCGAGGCGCCCGGCGAACTGACCATCCAGGACGACCGCTGGCAGAGCCACCCCTGGGGGTGGGATGGAGCCCAACCTGGAGGTCTCAGTGCCAAGCGGCTCACTCGCGCCGACGGCTCGAGCGAGGACCTCCCCTCCAAGTGCGACTTGGTTCACGTTGAACGGGGAGACCGCCTCGTCTTCACTACTGCCGGCGCGGGAGGGCTTGGACCCCCGCAGCAGCGCCCCGTCGACGCCGTGTTGCAAGATGTGCGACGTGGGCTTGTGAGCCCCGAGGCCGCTCGACGCGAGTATCTGGTCGTGATCACCGACGATAACCAGGCGGATCTTGAAGCCACGAGAAGCGCGCGCGCCGAATCGTGACGAAGCGGTCTCCACTTATCCGTTAGTGCAATCGGTGAGAGCGAGTCATCTTCGCTGCTAGAGGTGCCCTCGGCAGGAATCGGACCTGCGACACCCGGTTTAGGAAACCGCTGCCAGTGATGGCGTCGCGTCTCGTTCCCGGTGAGGACTCCTTCTTGGGACCACAGCTTCGTACGTGCTTGGGGACACGAATTCAAGGGCAGCGTCGGACTCCATTAGATGCCAGCCTCAAGCGAGCGAAGAGCCTTGACCCATGAGTCGTGCGGGGGAAGCGACGACTTCAGGGTATGGCGAGCGCTATCGAGCGCTTCCTCCGCGCCCACGCCGTGGCTACGCACCAAGCAGGCGGCCGCCATCGCCGGAGTGCGCCGCTCTGCGCGGACGCAATGGAGGAAGACGGTCTTACCCTCCGCGCGGCGGCGAGCGATGAGGTCGGCCGTGTCGGCGAACACGAACTCGAGGTTGGGGTTGTCAGCTGGGTCCGCCGAATCTACGAGCCAGATCTCGACGTGTTCGACATCGGCGCCCACGTCTTTCGTCCCCGTGCGGCACAGGGACACGACGACGTCAGCCTTGCCGCCGTCGCCGTCCAACCCCTTCACGTCGCCGATGATGAGCCCGGGATCCTGGGGAAGCGGCATCGCGATCCCAGCAGGGCGGTAGTCGCGCTCGTAGAACCCCATCGTGTGCTCGACGGTCGGCCAGTCCATCAAGTCAGTCCTTCCGCCGCTCGCGATGAGTTGCGCAAGACTAGCCAGGTCGCGAACGTGCATGCCAGGCCAGCCGTGAAGTCGCTCCTTCCACTCCCACGGCACGGCGCTCGCACCGTAAGCAGCCCCCAGCAGCCCACCAGCGATCGCACCCACCGTGTCGGCGTCGTGCCCGCCGGCGACCGCGCCCTCGATGCCGGAGCGGAGCCTTTGGGGCCCATCGACACCGTCGGCGTGCACGATCGCCGACCAGGCACCCTGAAGCGCCTGCACCACCCAGCCGTTGTTGGAGAAGTCAGCCGGCACCTTGGACTCGGCTTCATCGAGAAGGCTCGCCCAGTCCTTCCGGGCATCGTGGTCCTCGAGCGCTGCAACACCTTCACGAACACCGTCGAGGCGCCCCTCGCGAACGGCGCGGTCGATGGCGATCGACCAGATGATGCACGCTTGCGCCGTGACAGGGTCCGCATGGGTGAGTTCCGATTCCTCGCGGGCCGACCGCATGATCGCCGGGTCGTCGCCAAGGTACGAGAGCGCGACGGGCGCCGTGCGCATCAAGCTCCCGTTACCGGCGGAGTTGCGCGGATTCGCTGCAAAGTAGGAGGCAGCCTCAGCCGCCAAACAACGGGCCGGATCTCCGGCGGCCGGCGGAACCCACCGACCACGGCCACGGCCGAACCTACGCGGGAGAGCTACTCGCGTTGATGCTCGGACCGGTAGTAACCCGATGCTCGACGGCCTTGTTCAGGGCCAAGACGAGCTCGGAAGGGACGAACGGCTTGCTGATGTAGGCATCTGCTCCTGAGTCATGACCCTGGGTGTGGTCCGCATCGCTCGCGCGGACGCTCAGGATCACGACCGGGAGGTTGCGGGTGGTCGGCTCGGCGCGGATCGCGCGTAGCACCTCGAACCCATCGATGTTAGGCATCATCACGTCGAGCACCACGGCGTCCGGATCGCATGCCGCGATGAGCTCTATGCCTTCGGCTCCGCCGGTTGCGAGGTGGACTTCGAACCCCTCCATCTCAAGGTTGACACGGCAAAGCAACAACACGTCGAGGTCATCATCGATCACGACGATACGCAAGGGCTGCTCTCTTTCTGGGCTGGGCTCCACTTCCATCGACATCGCAAGTCGACTTCTTCAATCGACGTGGAAGACATTCTGGTCATGGAGCGGTCGCGGCGTAACGGGGCTCCCGGTTGGGAGTGCTCCTCCTTTTGCTCCGCACGCCTGGGCCGTGACGGGACCGCTCACGGATCCTTGGTTCGTCCTCCAAACAGCCGACGCCCATCTGGTGGCCCCAGCGGAGCGGAGGCCTAGGCCGTTTGCCCTAGTGGGGGGTAGGATTCCGGGAGGAGGGCCCCCCATGCTCCACAACTTCCCCTCGTACCGCATTCGCCAC
>JBBQVZ010000111.1:0-11799 GCA_038211015.1 Actinomycetota bacterium
GCCGACGTGATCTTCGTGATCGACCGCGGACGGGTGGCCGAGCGCGGTTCCCACGACGAGCTGCTGGAAAGGGGCGGGCTCTACACGCAGCTCTACCAGCAGCAGTTCAAGAAGCGGGCTGGCTCCGACCGAGTTTGAGGCCGGTGTGATCTGGCGGATGCTCAGTTGTGCGCAGCGAGTAAAGGCCTGCCCGGCCGACGATCTCAAAGGAGCTTCGGATGACCGAATTGCTGGATCGCGATCGATGGGTGTTCCACCAGAAGACCAAGCTGATCGAGCTGAACGCCGAGTTCGAGATCATGGACGAGGAGAACAACCAGATCGGCACGGTTCGCCAGGAAGGCCAGTCCCAGCTGAAGAAGGTAGCCAGGCTGGTCTCGTCGCTCGACCAGTTCATGACGCACACGCTTGCGGTGTACGACGCCGACGGGACCAAGGTCGTCGAGCTCACGCGTCCCCGCAAGGTCTTCAAGTCGACGGTGCTCGTGAAGGACGCGAGCGGCGCCGACATCGGGCGGATCGTGCAGAAGAACATGGTCGGCAAGATCCGGTTCGCGTTGCAGGACGGCTCCGGATCCGATCTCGGCTCGCTGAACGGCGAGAACTGGCGGGCCTGGAACTTCTCGATCAAGGACGCCGCCGGCCAGGAGGTCGCGCGGATCACCAAGACGTGGGAGGGCCTGCTGCGGACCGCGTTCACGACGGCCGACCACTACCTGCTGGAGATCAACGGCGAGATGACGCCGGCGTTGCGACCGATCGTCCTCGCGTCCGCGGCCGGCGTGGACCTGGCGCTGAAGCAGGACGCGCGCGGGCTCAACTAGACGGCGTCAGCCGAGCTGCTTCGTGTAGCCGAGCAGGACGAAGCCGTCGGGGTACACGCGATCCTCCGATCGCTGGTACCCCAACGACGCGTACATCTCACGCGCCGCGCGCATCAGCGTCGTCGTATGCAGCGTCACCCGGGTGCGGCCGGCCTCGCGGGCTCGTCCCTCGCACTCGGCCATCAGATGCCTGCCCACGCCCACGCCGCGCGCATCGGGGTGGACGCCCAACATCCGGATGTGCGCCTCGTCGGGCGCGAGCGGCCCGGCGTCCTCGTCGGTTCGGCCGTCCAGCTCGAGCGTGGCTGAGCCGATGATCCGGTCGTCGTCCACTGCGACGAGGATCGTGGTCCTCGGCGCGCGTCCCGCGACGTCCGCGATCTCCTCCAGGTACGATCGGAGATCGACGCCGGCGTCGGCGAAGAACTCCCGATAGGCGTCCGCCGTGACGACCCCCGTCTCCGCGTACTCCTCGGGGCGCGCCTCGCGGATCTCGACAACCATCGGCGCAAAGGCTACCCGAGGAGGATGGTCAGGTTGATTGACCATCGGCTCGAGGGGCGGGAGGATGGTCCCGGTATGAGCGACGTCGACCTGGCACGGCTGCTCCTCGAGTCCCATCGGGTGCTGGCGTCGGATCTGGCGGCCTCGCTCGAGGAACGCGGCTATCCGGATCTGCGGCCGGGCCACTCCGCGGTCTTCCTGTACGTCGATCGTCGTTCGGGGACGCGCCTGACGGAGCTCGCCCGGCGGGCCCGTGTCACGAAGCAGGGGATGATGCTCGTGGTGGACGACCTGGAGTCGCGCGGATACGTGCGTCGGGTACCGGATCCCGACGACGCGCGGGCCAAGGTCGTGAAGCTCACCGCGCACGGACGCCGGGCCGCGGCGGAATGCCGTCGCGTCGTGCAGGCGCTGGAGACGCGCACGCGTCGCTCGCTCGGGGCTCGGCGCTTCGAGGCGTTGCGCGAGGGACTCGACGAGATCGTGTCCGCCGGCGAACGTCCAGTCTGAGCGTCAGACGTCGAAGGCGCGATCCATCAGGTGGCGCCGCGTCCACTCGCGGCCCGCACGGAACGCGTAGAGCCGCAGGCCGATCGGACGGCCGGTCGCCATGTCCGCCAGGATCTTCCCGATGAGTGGCCCGAACTTGAACCCGTGTCCGCTGCAAGGCGACCCCACCACGATCGGCCCCAGCCGGTCGAGGACGAACTCCCCGTCGGGGGTGTTCGTGTAGAGGCACGTCTCCGGAGGCCGCGCCTCCTCCAGGGGCAGGAAACGCTTCGAGGCCCACCCGGCGAGCCGTTCGAGCCGTTCGAGGTCCGGTTCGAACGAGCGTGCGTCGGGATCGACGTCGGGACCCGATCGGTCGAGCGCCATCTTGATCGAGCCCGGTTCCTCGGGGTTGGGCAGCGCGTACGGGAGGTTTGACGAGCCGTCGCCGTCGCTCTCGAGCTTGAGCGTCGACACACCGGTCCAGTCGGTGATGGTGGGGAACGGGTGCAGCTGTCCGGCCAACCGGCAGTACGTCACCTGCTCGAAGGAGGGCACCAAGGGGAGTTCGATGCCCGCGGTCCGCAGCAAGGGCGCGGCCCAGGGACCGGCCGTCACCACCGCCACCGGCGCCCGGAACACATCACCGCCGGTCGTCTTGACCTCGACATCGCCACGGTCCGCCGGCATGATCGACTCAACGACGCGCTCCTCGATCACGGTGGCGCCGGCCTCCGCTGCCGCGCGGGCCTGCGCCCGAACGGTCCGTTCGGCCATGCACACGCCGCCCAGCTCCTGCACAAATACCGGCGTTCCGGGCGCGATCACCAATCCGGGCCAGCGTTCCATCGTCTCGGCAGGCGTGAGCCATGCGAACGGAGAGCCCGCCGCCTCGAGTGCCTCGGCAGACCGCCGTGATCCTTCGCCGATGTCGATGCCGCCGGTCGTGTGGAGCAGCCGCTCACCGGATATGTCTTCGAGCTCTCGCCAGGCTTCGAGCGCGGGTCCGGCCATCCGCACGTAGTCCGGGTGCTCGTACGTGAACCGGAAAATGCGCGTTGGACCGCCAGACGATCCGCGGCTGTGTCCGAACGTGAAGCGTTCGAGCAGCAGCGTGTTCCGGCCACGCGCGGCCAGCTCGTGCGCGGCGGCCGTTCCCATCACGCCACCGCCGACGACGATCGCGTCGAACGTTCCGCTCACGTCGCCACCATGACGGACTCTCGATCCCAGTGCGTGTGCGGGACGAGCGTCACCCGGGTCGGATCCATGGCGCGGAAGTGTCCCACGGCGGGCGCACGCATGGTGGAAATCGTCCTGCGCCGGGTGGAGACTCGCCACGGTGAGTCGATGAGCGAGGAACGCGCGCGGGACGACTGGCATAGCCGCTGGCCTCCCATGACCTATTGGGTGAAGGTCACGGTCGTCGTCCTGATCACCTACACGCTCTTGCAGGCTGCGGCGGTCGTCTCGAGCATCTTGCTCCTCGTCGTCATGGCGCTCGTCGTCGCGGTTGGCCTGGATCCCGCGGTCCGGTACCTGCAACGGTTCCGCATGCGTCGCGGAACCGCAACCGCGGTGATCTTCTTCGGGGTGATCGCCTTCCTGGCGCTCTTCATCGTCCTGCTCGGCCCGCCGCTCGCTCGACAGATCTCCGATCTCGCCGGGCATATCCCCGACTACGTACAGAAGCTCGCGAACCGCGACGACTCGATCGGAAAGTACTTCCGCGATCACGACGTCACGCAGAACGTGAAGGACTTCGTGGAGAACATCCCGTCGAAGATCGCGCGGTCGTTCGACACCGTGTTGGGGATCGCGGGCAAGCTGGGGAGCTTGGCGTTCCAGCTGGCCACGATCGCCATCCTGACCATCTATTTCATGCTGTCGCTCCCGAGCATGCGGCGAACGGCCGCCATCGTGTTCTCACCCGAGCGCCGCGAACAGGGCGAGCGTGTGCTGAACAGAGCGGTCGAGAAGATCGGCGGCTACGTCGGCGGAAACCTGGTCACGTCGGGTGTGTGCGCGTTGGCGGCGATGTTCGCGTTGTTGGTCCTGGGCGTGCCGTTCGCGATCCCGCTCGCGATGTGGGCCGGTGTCGCCGACCTCATCCCGCAGGTGGGGTCCTACCTGGGTGCGGCTCCGGCCGTGCTGATCGGATTCCTGCAATCGCCCCCTACTGGCGTGCTGGTGCTCGTCTACTTCGTCCTTTACCAACAGTTCGAGAACTACTTCTTGGTGCCTCGGGTCATGAAGGACGCCGTCGACCTGTCGCCCGCCGCCGTCATCATCAGCACGTTGATCGCGGGCAGTCTGCTGGGCTTCGCGGGCGCGTTGATCGCGCTACCGGTGGCGGCCACCATCAAGGTCGTGATCTACGACGTGTGGCTCCACGATCGGATCGAGGCCGGCGACGAACTGGCGAGGGAGCACGTCGAGGAGAAGGCCGAGGCCGATGAGAAAGCCGAGGCGGTCGCCGAGGCGCGCGCCGAGGCTCGCAAGGGCGCGCTCGCCAAGCTCATGCGGCGTCCAAGGAGCCGCCGCCGCGGGGGCTCCGGCGGCACCGGCGAGCCGCAGTAGCATGACCAGATGCCCGATGAAGCGGTCGGCAAGACCGGCCTCCCCAGCGAGAAGCGTCAGAAGCCGGAGCGTCCTCGCGATCCGCTCGGTCGCCCCCAGCCGTGGGGAGCCGAGAACCAGCTCGAGATGCCGAACTTCGACGAGATGACCCTGGAGGAGAACCACGAGCTCGGTCGCCGATACGCGCGTGAGCGCAACTTCTTCCCCGCGCACGAGGCCTGGGAGACGGCGTGGAAGCAGGCACGTGGTACCGACGACGCGGAGTTCTTCAAAGGGCTCTCGCAGATGGGGGCGGGCTACGTGCATCTGATGCGCGGGAACGCGCACGGCACCGTGACGTTGCTGCGTCGAGCATCGGGCAGGGTCGGGAAGTATCCCGACGGACATCGCGGGATCCACACGCGCGCGCTCAAGGACAAGCTCGAGGCCGACGCCGCCCGCGTCACGCGAGGCGCGCTCGTCCCCGGCGACGACGCAGCGTTCGATCCGCCCGACGTGTAACCTGTGCCCATGAGCCTCGTGGCGGCCACGGAGATGGAGTGGAAGGGGCGAACGGGACCGTTCACCATCCTGTTGAACCCCGGCGTCTTCAGCCCTACCCACACCAGTCGCACCATCGCCGACGCCCTGGAGATCGGTCCGGACGACACGGTGATCGACGTCGGATGCGGCAGCGGCGTGCTGTCGTTCGTCGCGGCGCGCTTGGGTGCGAAGCGCGTGATCGGCTGCGACATCTCCGAGGAGGCGGTCGAGGCGGCCACGAGGAACGCGAAGCGCCTGGGATTGGACGATCGCGTCGAGTTCCGAGCGGGGAGTCTGCTGGATCCGGTGCGCGACGAGCGCGCGACCGTGCTGATCGGTGACGTCTCGGGCATCCCGGACGAGATCGCGCAGGTGACGGGCTGGTTCCCCGACGGTCGGGCGGGCGGCCCTACCGGGGCCGAGCTCCCCAGCCAGATGCTCCAGAGCATCGGCGACACCCTTGCACTCGGCGGCCGGCTCTATCTGCCGACCGGCACCATCCAGGACGAGAAGTCCATCATCGCCGCCGCGCACCTGGTGTTCGGTGACAACATGGTGCCCGTCATGGAGCGCGAGTTCCCGCTGCCCGACATCGTGGGCAAGTCCGTGGCCGTTGCGCGCATGATGAAGGAGGGTCTGCTCAACCTCCACCGCCGCGGTAGCCGATGGCTCTGGCGCCTGCAGATCTGGCGCTGCATCCGCACCTGACGGAACCGATGTCCCGGCGTCGTCGGGTCGGAGACGTCTGCCTCCTGCTCGCAGGCACGTCCGGGTTTGCGATCACGGCGGTCATGGCCGCGCGCGAGGGCATCGACGAGCGCGAACGCGCGGTCTTCCATGCGGCGACGATGTCTCGCTCGGCGTCGAGGTCAGTCGGTCGGCCTGAGTACGGCAACGGCGGCCACGTCGTAGCCCGCTGCCCGCAGATGGTCGGCGCCGCCTCGATCGATCGCCAGGACGATCCTGATGACGTCGACCCCCGCGGCCTGCAAGACCGCTGCCGCGGCCGCCACCTGGTGCCCGGTCGTGCTGACGTCCTCCAGCAAGACCGTCCGTGCGCCGGCAGGCGCGTGTCCCTCGACCTGTTCCCTGGTCCCGTAGGCCTTGGGCTCCTTCCGGACGACCGCGACCGGTAGGCCGGTCTCCAATGAGACGGCCGCCACGAGCAACGTCGCCGCGCCCTCGGGCGCCGCGAGGTGGTCGGCACCCGGCGGCAACAACCGGGTGATCTCGCTCGCGAGATCCCGCAGCAGGTCGGGCCTCGTCAGGAACCGGAACTTGTCGAAGTACACGCTGGAGCGCTTCCCGCTCGACAGGACGAAGTCGCCGTGCAGCTCCGATGCCTCGACCAGCCTGCGCACGAGGTCGTTCCCAGCGGCCGCCATCGGCCCGGTAGCATAGGCGGTCGATGGGTTGGTACTCGGCCGTCGGCCGCCCGCTGTTCTTCGCCCTCCCCCCCGAAACCGCCCATCGCCTCGCCGGCGCCATGCTTGGGCTCCCACTGCCATGGGCGCGGATCGGGCACGCGGCCGACGATCCATCGCTCGGAACGACCTTGGCCGGACTCCCGCTCCGCAATCCGATCGGTCTCGCCGCCGGCTTCGACAAGACGTGCGTGCACCTGGATGCGCTCTCCGCGCTGGGGTTCGGCTACGTGGTCGGCGGCACCATCACCCGCGCGCCCCGGGCGGGGAACGGGAAGCCCCGCATCGTTCGGTACCCGGCGAGGGCCTCCATGGCGAACGCGATGGGCCTGCCGAACCCGGGCGCGGAGCGTGCCGCCGCCGCGCTGGTCCGTCGCGAGCGTCCGGTAGGAACGCGGCTGGTCAGCGTGGCGGACGAGGCGGTCGAGGATGCGCTCGCAGCGTTCTCGGTGCTGGAGCCCCACGCCGACGCCGTCGAGCTGAACGCCAGCTGCCCCAACGTCTCCTGGGGCCGGGACCGGGACAACGAGGCGCACCTGCGGGAGTTGGTCACGGAGATGCGCGTCCGGTCCACCAAGCCGTTGTTCGTGAAGCTCCCGCCGTTCACGACGAGCGTCGAGCGCGACGTGGTGTTGGCGCTGGCATCGATCGCCCAGGATTCGGGGGCGTCGGGCCTGACGTGCTCGAACACCCGGCCGGTGCACGAGGCGCGACTGTCGGTGGGCGGTGGCGGGCTCTCGGGGAGGGCGTTGTGGGAGCGGACGCCGTCGATCGTGGCCGAAGTGCGAACCGTGACCGGAGGCGCCATGGCGATCAACGCGTGCGGCGGCATCTCCACGGCGGACGAGGTGCTGGCATGTCTAGAGGCGGGGGCAACCACGGTCCAGGTGTACTCGGCGCTGATCTACGAGGGCCCCGGGATCGTCGGAGCGCTGACCCACGGGCTGCTTCGTGCCCTCCGCACCCGCCACACGTCGGTCGGGGCTCTCGCCGGAACGGCCGAGTCCGCGGCCTGAGTTGTCCACTGCACCGTATTGCCGGGTGGGTCATTCCCGTTCAAGATGTCCCATCCCGTCAGGGCCCCGGAGGGGCCAAGCGAGGGAAGGCGATTGGCCGACGCAGCCGTGAGTATCAACGACACCACCGCCCGGCAGGGCGAGCACCTCGCCGTGCGGCTCGAAGGTGTGATCAAGCGCTTCGGCGACGTGGTCGCGGTCGACGGTGTGGACCTGGACGTCCGCCAGAGCGAGTTCTTCTCGATGCTCGGTCCCTCGGGCTCGGGCAAGACCACGTGTCTGCGGATGATCGCCGGCTTCGAGATGCCGACCGCCGGGAGGATCCTGCTCGAGGGTCAGGACGTCTCGCGTCTGGCACCGTACGAGCGAGACGTCAATACCGTGTTCCAGGACTACGCGCTCTTCCCGCACATGACGGTGGCGGACAACGTCGAGTACGGCCTCAAGGTGAAGCGGGTTCCCAAGGACGAGCGCCGCGAACGGGTGGACGAGGCTCTCGCGATGGTGCAGCTCTCCGCGTTCGGCGAACGCAAGCCGGCGCAGCTCTCGGGTGGCCAGCGACAGCGCGTGGCGCTCGCCCGGGCGTTGGTGAACCGGCCGAAGGTGCTGTTGCTCGACGAGCCGCTTGGAGCCCTCGACCTGAAGCTCCGCCAGGCGATGCAGATCGAGCTCAAGGAGATCCAGGAGTCGGTCGGCCTGACGTTCATCTACGTTACGCACGACCAGGAGGAGGCGCTCACGATGAGCGACCGCTTGGCGGTGTTCAACCACGGCCGGGTCGAGCAGGTCGGGACGCCCGCCGAGGTCTACGAGCGCCCCGCGACCGGGTTCGTCGCCGGGTTCGTAGGTGTCTCGAACGTGCTGGAGGGCACGGTCGCCGAGTCGATCACCGGGGACCCTCAGGCGATCACGATCCGGCCCGAGAAGATCGCGCTCCGGGATCCGGGTGTCCAGGTGGGCTCCGATGAGTGCTCGGCATCCGGGCACGTGCGTGAGGTCGTATACCTGGGTGCTATCACCAGGTACATCGTGCAGCTCGACGTGGGGGGAGAGTTGGTCGTGATGCAGCAGAACCTCACGACGTCGTCGATGGAGGCGTTGCAGGTGCGCGGCAAGGCCGTGCTCCTGGTGTGGGAACGCAGGAACAACCGCCCGGTCGAGGAGGCCGGGGGCGCGCTCGAAGGATCGATGGATCAACAGGAGGGGGCTCGATGAAGAAGGGCATGAAGTGGCTCGCCGTGCTCGGCGTGCTGACGATGATCGCCGCCGCGTGCGGTAGCACCGACGACAACGGAGGGGGAGGCGGCGGAGGCGGAGGAGGCGGCGAAGAAACGCTCACGCCGACCATCACCTACGACGCGATCGGGGACACCGAAGGTGCTCTCTCGTTGATCGCATGGAACGGGTACACGGAGGACGGCTCCGTCGACCCGGCCTTCGACTGGGTCACGCCGTTCGAGGATGAGACCGGTTGCGACGTCACGGTGAAGTACGCGGATTCGTCCGACGAGATGGTCACGTTGATGCGACAGGGCGATGGATCCGTGTACGACGGAGTGTCGGCCTCCGGCGACGCCTCGAACCGCCTGATCGTCGGTGGAGACGTCGGGGCGATCGACACCAGCCTGTTCCCCGCGCTGGCCGACGTGATCGCGCCGATCCAGCCCGAAACGGGGACGAACACGTCGCACTACGTGGTGGACGGAGCGGTGTACGGCGTGCCGTACATGTACGGTCCGAACTTCCTGATGTACAACACCGAGGTCGTATCTCCGGCTCCGACCAGCTGGGACATCACGTTCGAGCCGGAGCTGAACGGGGCCCCCAACCCGTATGCCGGGAAGCTCACGGCCTACGACTCGGCGATCTTCATCGCCGACGCGGCCATGTACCTCATGGCCCACAACCCCGACCTTGGGATCACGGATCCGTACGAGCTGACGCAGGAGCAGCTGGACGCCGCTGCGGAGCTCCTGAAGGGTCAGTCCGCCATGATCGGGAAGTACTGGGCGCTCTACACGGACGAGATCGACGGATTCGTGGACGGATCGATGGTGGCCGGGACCGCGTGGCCGGTCAACCTGAGCTACGCGGAGGCCGACGCCCCGGTGGACCAGGTCGTTCCGAGCGAGGGCGTCACCGGCTGGGCCGACACGTGGATGATCTCCGCGAACGCGGCGCACCCAAACTGCATGCTCAAATGGATGGATTACACGTTGCGTCCCGATGTGCAAGCGCAGGTCGCGTATTGGTACGGCGCCGCGGGCAGCAACACCAAGTCCTGCGACGCGCTGCGCGACGTGCTGGGCAAGAAGTTCGCCGACCTCGTCGACACCGTTCGCTACGGCAATTGCGGCAACGCCGACTTCCTCAACGCGATCTACGTGTGGAAGACGCCCGAAGCGAACTGCCACGATGATCGGGGCGACGTCTGCATGGACTACTCCGTGTGGCAGCAGAAGTGGACGGAGGTCCGCGGAGCGTAGGGAACACCTGACCCGCCGGGGGCCTTCGGCCCCCGGCGGGTCAACGTCTCGATGGGGGGCTCGTGGGATCGGTGACGGCCGAGCGGACGCGCGGCTCCGTGTCGATGCGCGTGTCCAGATTCTTCTTCCGCCATCCCCACGGCAGGCTCGGCGTCCTGCTCGGCGGGCCGCTTGCGTGGTTCCTGATCGTCTACTTCGGTTCGCTGTTCGTCTTGTTCCTCTCGGCGTTCTGGGGCGTCGACGTCTTCACCAGCGAGATCGTTCGGAACTGGGGGTTCCAGAACTTCAAGACGCTCTGGGAGACCGACGTCTACCGCACCATCGCGCTGCGGACGATCGGGCTGGCTGCGGCCGTGACCATCACCGACATCGTTCTCGCGTTCCCGCTGGCGTACTACGCGGCGAGGATGGCCACGCCCCGCAGACGCAACATGATCCTGGTGGCGGTGATCGTGCCCCTCTGGGCGAACTACCTGGTCCGCGTCTTCAGCTGGAAGCTGATCCTGTCACCGACCGGCTTGTTGAACTGGACCGTGGAGACGCTGGGGATCGGTTCGCTCCAGATCGCGAACTCCGGGTGGGCGATCTGGCTCACGTTCAGCTACCTCTGGCTCCCGTTCACGCTGCTCCCCATCTACGGTGCCCTCGAACGCATCTCGCCGTCGTTCCTAGAGGCGTCCGGCGACCTCGGCGCGAGGGGGTGGATGACGTTCCGACGGGTCGTTTTCCCACTGATCATCCCCGGGATCGTGGCGGGATCGATCTTCTCCTTCTCGCTCACGCTCGGCGATTACATCGTGCCCAGCCTGGTCGGGAACACGAAGTTCATCGGCAACGTGATCTACGACAACGTGGGGGTGGCGAACAACGTGCCGTTCGCGGCCGCCTACGCACTGGTACCCGTCGCCGTGATGGCGATCTACCTGCTGATCGCGAAACGTCTCGGCGCGTTCGAGGCGCTGTAGGAGGCTCTGGATGGAATCGAGGACCGCGCGGTTCATGATCCGGTTCGGATCTGTCGTCGCGCTGCTGTTCCTCTACATCCCGCTCGTGATCGTCGTCCTCTACGCGTTCAACAACAGCATCGGGCAGAAGTGGCCGATCTCGAGCTTCACGACCAAGTACTTCGGCCTCGCCTGGCGGAGCCCCGACCTGCGCGAGGCGCTGATCAATTCCCTCATGATCGCCTCGGTCGCCACCCTGCTCGCGCTGCTGCTGGGAAGTGCCGCCGCGTTCGCGGTGCATCGCTACCGATTCTTCGGGCGGAACTCCGTGTCGCTGATGCTGGTCCTGCCGATCACGCTGCCGGGGATCGTGACGGCGATCGCCCTCAACTCGTCCTTCAACACGTTCGGGATATCGCTCGGGCTGATGACGATCATGATCGGGCACGCCACGTTCTGCATCGTCGTCGTCTACAACAACGTGATCGCCCGGTTGCGCCGCACGCCGACGTCGTTCGTGGAGGCGTCGCAGGACCTGGGTGCCGACGGCTGGCAGACATTCCGCTACGTCACGTTCCCCGCGATCAGGACGGCGCTGGTCGCGGGCGCCTTGCTCGCGTTCGCGCTGTCGTTCGACGAGATCATCGTGACGAACTTCGTGGCGGGGACGCAGCTGACGATCCCGAAGTTCATCTTCAACAACCTGCGCCAGCCGCGGAACCGCCCGATCGTGAACGTGGTGGCGGTGGTCGCGATGGTGGTGATGATCGTGCCGGTGATCATCGCGCAGCGGCTGGCAGGTGGAGCGCAAGCTGTCGGGGCGACCAGGGGAGGCGATGTGGCGACGCCGGCGGAGCCGGCGGGCGGTCCCTAGATGTGCTTCCTCGGGACATTGTTCAAGACGGTGATCGGTGCCCTGCCCCCATGTGCCATGTGTGGGCGATGGTAGTTGTAGTGATGAAGCCACCGCTCGAGCTCGGCGGTACGTGAGTCGTTCGTCTCGTAAGCCC
>JBBQVZ010000112.1:0-11741 GCA_038211015.1 Actinomycetota bacterium
ATCGCGGTCGGGCTGGCGGCGCTCACCGGCCAGGCGCCGGCCTCGCCGGGTCGTGTCGCCGCCGCCACGCTCCTGGCGGGCCTGATCGCCACACCGATCACCATCGTGTTGAGCTACTACCTCGCGATCATCACGTATCGCTTCGGCCTGGACCCCGATAACCAGACCGTGCCGATCATCACCAGCGTCATGGACCTGGCCGGGGTCGCCTGCGTTCTCTTCGTTATGTCAGTATCGGGAGTGCTGCCTCATGGATGACGACGAACCCAAGACCGTCAAAGAGCTTCTCGTCGAGCTGAAGGACGCCTCCGAGCTCATGGTGGACCTCGCGTACGCGGCCGTGTTCTTCAATGAGGAGAAGCTCGCCCGCGAGGTCGATCGCCTGGAAGAGCGGATGAACGGGCACCTGCGACGCCTCCGCATCATGGCCATGCTCGCCGCGCGCAGCCCGGAGGACGCGGAGGGCATGGCCGGCGTCCTGTGGATCGCGGACGCGATCGAACGGATCGGCGACGCGGCGTCCGACATCGCGCGTGTGGTGGCGGCACGCCTCGGCATCCCGGACGCGCTGCGCCACGATCTCCGTCACGCCGACGAGATGACCGCGCGCGTGAAGATCCGAACGGACGCCCCGTCGGCCGGCCGCACGCTCCGTGACCTCTCGCTCCCCACCGAGACGGGCATGTGGGTGATGGCCATCCGCAGCGGCATGGACTGGCGCTTCGACCCGGGACCCGACGACGTCGTCAGTGAGCACGACGTCCTCTTGGTCCGCGGGCCGGAGGAGGGCGTGAATCTGGTCCGCGAGCTCGCCGGCGCCGCGCCGCTCCCCCAGTTCGAAGGGGACGACATCCCACCGCTCTCCGAGCTCGACCGTGCGGTCGACATCCTCGTGGAGCTCAAGGATCTGGCGGAGGCGGCGGTCGGTCTGGCGTACTCGTCGCTGCTCTTCAACAACAAGTCGCTCGCAGCGGAGGTCGGCGCCATGGAGGCGCGGAGCGACATCCTCCACGACGAGCTGGAGTCGTGGGTGCTCCGGGCCGCTCCCGAGGCGCGCGATCCCGATGAGCTCCGCGGTCTCCTGCGCCTGGCGAGCGCGAGCGAATACGTCTGCGACTCCGCACGAGACATGACGTGGTACGTCGAGCACGGTGAACCCCTGCACCCGGTCGTCCAGATGGCCCTGGAGGAGACGGACGAGACGTTCGCCGAGACGATCATCGAGGAAGGCGCGAACGCCGACGGGAAGTCGCTGCGGGACCTGCGCGTGGAAACAGAGACCGGCATGTTCGTCTTGGCGGTACAACGTGGATCGCGTTGGACCTACCGGCCCCGCGCCGGGTTCGTGTTGAAGGGCGGCGACCGTCTGATCTCCGTCGGCCCCGAGGACGGTGAGGAAGAGTTGCGAGAGCTCTGCAGCGCAGGTCGTCCGGTCGGAGTGGAGGGCTGACGATGGACGCGTACGTGTACCTGCACATCGCGCCGGGCAAGGTCCCTGCGGTGCTCACCCAGCTCGCCGGCCGTTCCGGCCTCAAGCGCGCGCTCGCCGTCGTCGGCGCCTGGGACATCTTGGTCCAGGTGGAGGGCCCCGACCTCGACCAGATCGCCGTGACGGTGCTCTCGCAGCTCCACGGCGTGGACGGAGTGCTCCGGACCGTGACCGCGCCGGTCGTGCCGCCCGACCGCGTCGGGATCGCAGGGTTCGGCAACGTGCAGCCGCCGCCGATCGTCGCCGGAGCGTGCTACGTCCACGTGAAAGCCGATGCGGGTGCGGCTGCGGGACTGGTCGAGCGCGTCTCGGAGATGCAGGACGTGGCCGGCGTCGCGGTCCTCGGCGGTGATTGGGACCTGATGATATGCGTGGCGCAGCCCTGGGAGGTGGCGAGCGGCGTGGTGCTGGATGAGATCCACCAGCTCCCGGGGGTCAGGGAGACGAGCACGTTGGTTTCGATCGCGTACGAGGAACCCGAGGACGACCGGGACCAGTTCTCCGCCTGGACCTAGCCGGCGTCGGTCAGCGGCAGATCGCGTACACCGGCGGGCAGCGAGAAGCGAACACGTTCTTCGGCGAGCGTCACGACCTCGACGTCGTCGAACCCGTTCGTCGCGAGGAACGCCAACATCCGGTCGACGAGCCACTCCGGCGCGGACGCTCCGGACGTCAGGCCGACCGTGCTGGCTCCCTCGAGCCAGGCCGGATCCACGTGGGTCTCGTCGTCCACGAGGTAGGCAGGCGTGCCGCGTTCGTCGCTGACCTCCGCGAGGCGGTTCGAGTTCGACGAGTTCTTCGAGCCGATGACCAAGAGCACGTCCACACGGGGCGCGAGCGCCTTGACCGCGTCCTGGCGGTTCGTCGTCGCGTAGCAGATGTCCTCGCGAGGAGGTCCCTCGATGCCTGGGAAGCGCTCTCGGAGGATGTCCAGGATGTCGTTCGTCTCGTCGACGGACAGGGTGGTCTGGGTGAGGTAGGAGAGGTTGTCCGGATCGTCGATCTGGACCGTCCGCGCCTCCTCGGCGCTTTGGACCAGGATCGTCCGCTCCGGGGCCTGGCCGGTCGTGCCCACGACCTCCTCGTGGCCCGCATGCCCGATCAACACGATGGTCCGCCCGTCCTCGGCGAACCGTCTGGCCTCCATGTGCACCTTGGTGACCAACGGGCAGGTCGCGTCGATGACCTCGAGCCCACGAACCCTCGAGTTCGAGTACACGTCGGGAGCCACGCCGTGCGCGGACAGGATGACGACCGCTCCCTCGGGTACCTCCATCTCCTCCTCGACGAACACGGCACCCTTCGACTCGAGGTCGCGCACGACGTGGATGTTGTGCACGATCTGCTTGCGCACGTACACGGGTGCGCCGTGCTGGGCCAGCGCACGCTCGACCGCGTCGACGGCACGATCGACGCCGGCGCAGTATCCGCGTGGGGATGCGAGGAGGACCTTTCCGCTCATGCGTCCATGGTAGCCGCGACGCGACGCAGGACCTTCCTCGCCGCGAGCATCATCCCCGGGTTGTGACCTTCGGTCACTCGCGAGTTGCCAGTTCTGAAGCCGTTGTCTAGGGTTGGCCGGTCCGAGACGGACGGTCGTTCAGTTCCTTTCCCCTGCACGCGAGTGCGCCACCACCTTCCCAGGGCGGTTGGCGCTTGTCTGCGTGCAGGAGGGTAGTTGGGGCGGCCGGACGGATGCGGGCGATAGGTCACACAGAGACCACCGACAACAGGAGGTGATGCAGGCACCCACGACCTACCGCGGGTCGACCGGCTCCGGCGGAGTCCGTAGCCGTCCGGTCGCAAGAAGCGGAGCAGCCAGCTCCGGGTCACCGCGGGGGTGGATCCGATATGACATATCTCTCGAACCTGCGCCGCCACGCCGTGGCCGCGCTCTCCATCGCCGCGATCCTCACGGTGGTCCCCGCCACGATCTCGAATGCGGGGATCCCCGAAGGCCGGCACGAGGCACCAGCGAAGATCTGCAACTACGACTGGCACCAGGGCACGTGGCAGATCAAGCAGTTGATCCGATGCGCGGCCGCCTTCTGGAACGTTCCCGGTGGCGAAAGCACGGCGCTCGCGATCGCGGATCGTGAGTCGCAGTTCCGACCGAACGCCTACAACCCCTCGGGGTGCGCCGGCATCTATCAGCACATGCTGAAGTATTGGCCCGGACGCGCCGCAGCGTATGGATTCTCGGGATGGTCCGCGTTCAATGCCCGCGCGAACATCATCGTCACCATGCGCATGGTCGAACAGATCGGATGGGATCCTTGGAGCTAGCGATCACGAGCTGACGGCAGCGGATCGCCGGCTCAGTTGACCGGACCCCCCGGGCGGGGACTTGCTTTGACCAGTCCTCGGACCTCGCCGAGCGAGGTGGCGACATCCGTGGCCCCGGGCGTGTCCCGGTCGGAGATGACGCGCATCCTCGGGAAGCGCTCGTTGACGAGAGCCACCAACCGCTCGTAGGGACCGAACGCGACCAGGATGTGCGGTCGCTCGGCGTCGATGTGGGCGATGGCGTCGGTCTCGTTCGTCGCTCCGGGCGCGAGCTCCCACTCTGCCGATACGGCGGCCTTCTTCAGCTCCATGAGCGACTCAGGGTCGGTCGCGACGCACAGGACCTTCAACGCGCGGCACATCCGCGGAGCGTAGCCGATGGCTCGTCTACACTCGCCCTCCCATGCCGCTCCCCGAGCACATCCCTCGGTTCTGGACGGCGCTGGACGGGTGCATCGCTCAGGTGGAAGCCACGCGGTGGGGCGCCGTCGTCACCGATCGGCGCTTCCCGGCCATCTGGGACATCAACTACGCGCGTGTCGACGCGGCCGCGCCCGACCTCACGCTCTTAGAGGTCGCCGACGCGTTGCTGCCGGCGCTCGCCGCGGTGGGGCTGGACACCTTCCACGTGGTGAGCTTCCAGCCGGAAGAGACCACCGGTCTGCTCGTGGAGCTCTCCACGCTCGGTCACACGCTGTCGTGGGGCCTGGTCATGGATCTCACGGCCGAACCCACCGTCGACCGCGCCGAGGTGCACGTCGAGGCCTTGGAACCGGGAGACGAGCTGTGGTCGCGTGTCGAAGACTCCCTCACGCTCTTCGGCAACGATCCGACGGTCTGCGGACAGCTCCGGGCGCTCGAGGAGGCGACGTTCGCCGCTTGTCACAAGCGGTGGCTCGGTGTCCGCGACGAAGGAGGTGCGATCGTCGCGCTGGCGCTGCTGGTGCTGCTGGAGGGCGTCGGCTATCTAGACAACGTCGCCACGTTCCCCGAGGCGCGCGGTCGCGGGTTGGCAACCTCGATCGTGACCCGGGCGATCGATCTGGCCCGTGAAGCGGGCGCCGAACACGTCATCCTGTTCACGGACCCGGACAAGGTCGCGGTCGTCTTGATGTACGAGCGGCTCGGCTTCCGGGAGGTCGGCCGGCTCGCCTCCACCAAGGGGCCCGTCGCAGACCTCCTCACGGACCGGGGAAGGTGAACGCGCGGTGAACGCAGGGTGAACGCGCTACCCTGAGTCCCGCGACGGCGCCGCCGCCGTTCCGGGAGGTAGCACCGATGAAGTTGAAGATCTCCAACCGCGCGGACGCGTTCTTCGATCTATTCACCGAATCCGCGGAGAACCTGCGGACGGCCGCGGAGCTGCTCCAAGACCTCATCGGCGACTACCGCGACGTCGAGTTGAAGGCGCAGAGGATCGCCGACCGCGAGCACGAGGGCGACGAGGTCACACACGCGATCATCCGTCTGCTCAACACGACGTTCGTCACGCCGATGGATCGCGAGGACATCTACCAGCTCGCGACGGCGCTGGACGACGTCATGGACGCGATCGAGGCGGTGTCCGACCTCTTCGTCCTGCACCGGATCGAGGCGCCGTTGCCGGAGATGAAGGCGCAGATCGACGTGCTGGTCCTGGCGGCCCTGCAGACCGAACAAGCGCTGGCGGCGCTGCCCAAGATGCGACGCGAGCAGCTCGAACCGTACTGGATCGAGATCAACCGGCTCGAGAACGAGGGCGACCGGCTCTACCGGCGAGCGATCGCCGACCTGTTCTCGGGCGAGCACCGGGCCATGGACGTCCTCAAGTGGAAGGAGGTCATCGAGAACCTGGAGGAGGCGCTCGACGGCCTCGAGAACGTCGCCAACATCATCGAGTCGACCGTCCTCAAGCACACGTAGCTCGCCATGGGTCTGACGGTCGTCCTGATCATCGCGGTGGCGCTCGCCTTCGACTTCTTCAACGGCTTCCACGACGCGGCGAACTCCATCGCCACCGTCGTCTCAACCCGGGTCCTCTCGCCCCGCCAGGCCGTGGTGTGGGCGGCGTTCTTCAACTTCGCGGCCTTCCTCATCTTCGGCACGGCGGTGGCGGCGACGATCGCCAAGGACGTCGTGGACCCCGCGATCTTCGACAACCAGGTGATCTTCGCCGGGCTGATCGGCGCGATCGCGTGGGACGTGATCACGTGGTACGCCGGCTTGCCGACCAGTTCCTCGCACGCGTTGGTGGGAGGCATGGCGGGGGCCGCCGTGGCGAAGGCCGGCTGGGGTTCGCTCATCGTCACGGGCCTCCAGAAGATCATCGTGTTCATCGTGCTTTCGCCGCTGATCGGCTTGCTGCTGGGCTTCACGATCATGGTCTCGGTTTACTGGATGTTCCATCGCAACCAGCGGGTGGACCGACTCAACCGGGGGTTCCGGCACATGCAGCTGGTCTCTGCGGCGGCGTTCAGTCTGGGACACGGGGCCAACGACGCCCAGAAGACGATGGGGATCATCCTCGCGCTCCTGATCGCGAACAAACAGGTGCCGGTGGATTCGGGCGTTCCGCTCTGGGTGGTGTTGTCCGCGCACACCGCGATCGGTCTGGGCACGTTGTTCGGCGGCTGGCGGATCGTCCACACCATGGGATCGAAGATCACGAAGCTCACACCAGCGAGCGGCATGAGCGCGGAGCTCGCGGCCGCGGCCACACTCTTCTTCACCGCCCACGCCGGCATCCCGGTATCGACGACGCACACGATCACGGGAGCGATCGTCGGCGCTGGGACGACGCAGCGGCTCTCGGCGGTGCGTTGGGGCGTGGCCGGCCGCGTCGTGTGGGCCTGGGTTCTCACGATCCCGGGCGCGTTCATCGTGTCGTACTTCGCGTTCCTGCCTTTCAAGGGACTCGGATGAGGATCTCGCGCCGGGCGTTGTTCTTCCTGGGCGTCGCGCTCGTGTTCGTGTTGATGATCGCGCCGACACCGGCGGAGTTCCGATGGTTGAACCTGGTGATGGCCGGGCTCGCACTCTTCTGGGCGACGCTCCTGGGGATCGAGGATCTGTCCAACCGGCGTCGAGACATCGATCTGCCGAAGGGCGACGATCCCGACTAGGCGTACTTCAGGGCGATGGACTCCATCGTGTTCGAGATGCTTTGACACCGATCGATCGCGTCCTCGACCTGATCGACGATGTCCTTCCACTTCAAGACCTCGATCGCGGGATGCTCGCCGGAGAACAGATCCGCGGTAGCGCGACGGTAGATCCGGTCGCCCTCCCGCTCCAGCCGGTTGATGTCGCTCCAGTCGCGCTCCACCGACGAGAGAGTGCGGAGGTGGCGGATCTCCCGGGCCACCGCCTTCGTGATCTGGACCAGCACGGCGGCCTGCTGACGCAGTGCGGGGAGTGGCTCTTCGACGCGATGCAGGACGAGCAGATCCGAAACGGCCTCGACCGCGTCGAGCACGTCGTCGAGCGTCGAGGCGAGCTTGTGGATGTCCTGGCGATCGAACGGGGTGACGAACGTCGTGTTGAGCGTGGCCATGATCCGATGCGTCAGATCGTCACCCTCGTGCTCCAGTTCCCGGATCCGTTGATGCTGCGCCGTGGCGTCAGGCAGGGCTTCGACCAGATCCACGAGCTCCCGAGCGCCGACCGCGACGCCGTCGGCAGCCTGTTCGAGGAGGTCGTAGAAGAGCCGTTCGCGTGGGATCACCTGGAAGGCCACTTCGGCAACCGTACCGACCATCGGCGGAGGCTGTCCACCGAGCTCCGCTCAATCGACGAACTTGTAGCCGAGGCCCCGCACCGTGACGAGGTGCGCCGGCGCGTGCGGGTCCGCCTCGATCTTCTTGCGGAGACGCTTCACGTGAACGTCGAGCGTCTTCGTGTCGCCGAAGTAGTCCGATCCCCACACCTCCTCGATCAGGAAATCGCGGGTGAGCAGTCGGCCCTTGCGACGCAGGAACGTCTCGAGCAACTCGAACTCCTTGGGCGGGAAGGACTCGGCCTCTCCCCCCACGAGGACCACGTGGCTGACGACATCCATCTGCACCGGTCCGCCGGTGAGCACGTCTGCCCGCACGCCCTCGGGACGAAGGCGCGAGCGGCGGAGCAACGCCCGGACCCGAGACACGAGCTCTCTGACCGAGAACGGCTTCGTCACATAGTCGTCCGCCCCGAGCTCCAGGCCGGCGACCTTGTCGGCTTCCGAGTCCTTAGCGGTCAGCATGATGATGGGAACGTCCGACTCCGCGCGGATGGCGCGGCAGAGATCCAGCCCCGACACCTCAGGGAGCATCAGATCCAAGATCACGAGCGACGGGGTCTCGGCCCGGAAGCGTTCCAGCGCGTGACGGCCGTCGGATGCCACGGTGACCGCGTAGCCCTCGCGTTCCAGGTTGTAGCGGACCGAATCCGCGAGGGACTCCTCGTCCTCGACGATCAGGATCCGGTCGGCGGCGTCCGACACCGGTCTCAGGCGTCCACCGGGTGCGATGCGTCAGTGAACTCGCGGAACTCACCCGTGATCAGGAACCCGACCTGCTCCCCGATGTCCACGGCGTTGTCGCCGACCCGCTCCAAGGCGCGCGCGGCCATGTTCATGTGCAGACCCCAGTCCAACGCTCGTGGATCGTCGGCGAGCTTCAACGCCTCGAGGTGCGTGTATCGATTCAGTCGATCGACGGGGTCGTCCATCGACGGGAGCTTCAGGCACAGATCGAGATCTCGCCTCGCGAACGCTTCCATCGCCGTTCGGACCATGTCCACCACGATCCCGCCCATCTCGGCGATCTGCTGACGCATGGTCTCGCTCCCCGGCTCGGTCTTCGTCACCAGGTAGAGCTTGGCGACGTTGACGGCCTGGTCGCCGATCCGCTCCAGGTGGAGGCAGCTGTGGAGGATGGCTGAGACGAGCCGGAGGTCCGCCGCCACCGGCGACTGCAGCGCAAGCAACTCCAGGATGGAGTGATCGATGTTCAGGTACAGGTCGTCGATCGGGTCGTCGCCGTCGATGACGGCTTGCGCCAACTCCTCGTCGCGGTCGACGAGCGCCCGGATGGCCCGTTGCACGGCCGTGGACGTCAGCTCACCCATCGTGAGCAGTTCGAGCTCGATCCGCTCGAGTGAGTCGTGGAACCCTTCGCGCGTCATCCGAACCGCCCCGTCACGTATGCCTCCGTCCGTTCGTCCCCGGGATTCGTGAAGATCGTCTCCGTCCGGTCGAACTCCACCACAGTACCGGTGCGATGTCCGTCCTCCGAGACATCGACCGTGAAGAATGCGGTGCGGTCGGAGACACGGGCCGCCTGCTGCATGTTGTGCGTCACGATGACGATCGTGTACTCGGAGACGAGCTCCTGCATCAGGTCCTCGATCTTCGCCGTGGCGATGGGGTCCAGCGCCGAACACGGCTCGTCCATCAAGATCACGTCCGGCTTCGTCGCGATCGCCCGGGCGATGCACAGTCGCTGCTGCTGGCCGCCCGACAACGCCATCGCGGACCCTTTGAGCTTGTCCTTGACCTCGTCCCAGAGCGCGGCCCGGTGCAGGCATTCTTCCACGAGCTCGTCCATGTTCACCTTCATGCCGGCGATCCTGGGACCGAACGCGATGTTGTCGTGGATCGACTTCGGGAACGGGTTCGGCTTCTGGAAGACCATCCCGATACGACGCCGAACCTCGACGGCATCCACCGCGTCGTCGTAGAGGTTCACGCCGTGGTAGTTGACCCGCCCTTCGATCTTCGCGCCTTCCACGAGGTCGTTCATCCGGTTCAGGCACCGCAGCACGGTCGTCTTCCCGCATCCGGACGGGCCGATCAACGCGGTGATCTCGTTCTGCCGGATGTTGAGGTTCACGTCGCGCACCGCCCGGAACGGGCCGTAGAAGACGGCGAGGTCGGCGATGTCGAAGACCACCTCGCCCGCGTCGTCCGCAAGCGATGTGCGAGACCCGGCGCTCACGGCGACCACGGCATCGGCCGATGTCTCGCTGGTCTCCGGTGCACTCACGGTCTCAGTATCCATGTGATCACCACTTCCGCTCATACCGGTTCCTCAGAACGATGGCCAGGAAGTTCACGACGAGGATGGCGCCCAGCAGCACGACGATCGCGGCGGCCGTGTTGGCCTGCCACACGTTCGCCGGCTGCTTGGACCAGGAGTAGATGATCGTCGGCAGGGCCGTGTACTTCCCCTGAAAGGTTTCCAGGAAGCTCCGGTTGCCCGTCGCGAGGAACCCCGTGACCGCGCCCACGAGCAGGAGCGGGGCGGTCTCGCCGAACGCCCGGGCGATCGCGAGGATGACCCCGGTGAACACCCCTGGCGCGGCGTACGGCAACACGTGGCTCCGCACGACCTCCCATCGGGTCGCTCCCACGCCGTAGGCGGCGTCCCGGATGCCTTTCGGCACGGCGCGCAACGCCTCCATCGTGATGATGATGACGAACGGCATCACCAGGACCGAAAGCGTCAGACCGCCGGAGATGTAGCTCAAACCGTTGACGGACGAGTCGGGTCCGGTGATGCTTCGGAGCATCTGCGCGAAGATCACGAGGCCGAGGATCCCGTACACGATCGCCGGGACGCCCGCCAGGTTCCGGATGTTCGTGATCAGCAGCCGGTTCGCGCGGGTGTCGCGCGCGTACTCCTGGAGGTAGATCGCGGCCGCCACTCCGATCGGGACCGCGAGCACGGCGACGAAGCCGATCAGGATCAAGGACCCGGTCAGTCCCTGCCACACGCCGGCTTTGTCGGGGAAGCTCGAGACGTTCGAGGTCACGAAGTCGAGCCCGCGATCCGACAGCGTGGGCCATGCGTCGAACAGCACCGACGCCACCAGGAGGATCAGGAGCGCGAGCGAGAACAGCAGCATGAACAGCAACGCCGCCGCGAACAACTGGCCCCGAACGTCTCGATGCCTGCCGGTGATCGCCGCCTTGACGGTGTTCGAGGCGGAGGTCGAGGCCGCGGTCACCGCGCTCATCAGAAATTCCTCCGCACGCGGCGCACGAACCGTTCGCTCACCAGGTTCAACATCAGGGTGAAGGCGAACAACAGGAAGCCCACCAGATACAGGGACTCGTAGGGATTGAGCGTCTGGCCGGCGGTGGCCGCGACCTGGTCGGAGCCGACCGCGAGCGACGAGATGGCACCCGTCATCGTCTGGCCCGGACCGAGGAGGTCGTAGGTCCGCAGCGATCCACCGGTCCCGCCGGCGGCGATCGCGACCACCATGGTCTCGCCGATCGCGCGCGAGATCCCCAGGATCACGGCCGCCGCGATCCCGGAGGCGGCGGCGGGGAACACGACTTTCGTCGTCACGCTCCGTCGCCGCGCGCCGATCCCGTATGCGGCCTCGCGGAGCGCACCGGGAACGGCGTACATGGCGTCCTCGGCGACTGAGGCCACCAGCGGCACGGTCAGGATGCCCACGCCGATGCCGGCAGCCAGCAGACTGAACGTGCCAGCGCCCGAGAAGAGCTTCTTGACGAAGTCGGGACTGATCACGCTGAGAGCGAAGAAGCCCATGACGACGCTCGGCACGCCGGCCAGCGTCTCGAGGATGGGCTTGAGGATCCGTCGGAGACGTCCGTGGGAGTACTCGGCCAGGTAGATCGCGGCCCCCAAACCGACCGGTATGGCGACCGCCATGGCGACCACGACGATGGCGCCGCTCCCGATGATGATCGTGGGCAGGTCGAATTGGTTGTTCCGAGGCAGCCAACCGGTCGACCAGAGCAGGCCGAGCGGCACCTTGGTCAGGAACACGATGGCCTTGTCCAGCAGCGCGAAGACGATCGCCCCGCTGATCAGGACGGACAGGCCCGCAGCCGAAGCGAACAACCCGTGGACGATCCGCTCCTTCCTCCGACGGCTCGTGCTCCCTCGGAAGGTCCGGAGGGTGATCCCGCTATCCCCAACGACGACCGCCATCTCAGCCTTTCGTCCTCGTTGCGCCGCGTGGACCGGGCGGC
>JBBQVZ010000113.1:0-11657 GCA_038211015.1 Actinomycetota bacterium
CATGCTGGCGTGCCTGTCCACCGACGTCGTGGAGTTCGACGGCGGCGTCGCGTATCTGGACCGCGACTTCACCCTTCGCTACGACAGCAATCTGCTCTGGGTCGATGAGCCTGGTGACGCTCCGGCCGCGCATTGGGTCGAGGAAGCGGAACGGATACTCGGCAGCCGCGGCTACCGGCACCGCAAGGTGCTGATGCGGGACCCCGACGCGATCCGGCGGCTGACCCCCGGGTTCGTCGAACTCGGCTACACCGCGGATGTGGGCGTGCTGATGGTCCGAAGGGACGCGCCCGACCGACCTGTCGGCGCGATGGGGGCGGAGGAAGTGTCGTTCGCCGAGGTTAGACCCTTGCTCGATGCGATACATCGCGGCACGGCCTCGGCCACGGACACCGAGACGGTGCGGATGCTCACCGACTACGGCGGGAAGCTCGCCCAGACGATCGGCGCGCGATTCTTCGCCGCTCGAGTGCAGGGCCGATTGGCGGGGTACTGCGAGCTGTATCTGGACGGGGACGAGGCGCAGGTCGAGTCCGTGACCACGCTGGAGGAATTCCGTGGACGCGGGCTCGGTCGGGCATTCGTTCTGGCCGCGAGTGACGCGGCCCTGGAGGCCGGCGCCGTATGGGTCCACCTGTGGGCCGACGCCGAGGATTGGCCGCGGCATTGGTATCACCGGCTCGGCTTCCATGAGGCGGCGCGGGGTACGGACTTCGCCGTGTGGCCCGAGGAGGAGGCCGCGACGATGAAGGTGGCCAAATCCCCGGAGGCGTAGAGGGGTCCGGTACCATCGGGTCCCCATGTCCCTGATCGAATCCGTCTTCGCCCGCCAGATCCTGGACTCCCGCGGCAATCCCACCGTCGAGGTGGACGTGTGGCTCCATGACGGCGCGTTCGGCCGCGCGGCCGTCCCCAGCGGCGCCTCCACCGGCGAGCTCGTGGCACTGGAGTTGCGAGACGGCGACGCGACACGCTACGTCGGCAAGGGCGTGCTGAAGGCCGTCGCGAACGTGAACGGTCCCATCGCGCAGGCGCTCGCGGGCCTGGATGCGTTCGATCAACGGGACGTGGACCGCACCATGCTGAACCTGGACGGCACGGCGGACAAATCCGCACTGGGCGCGAACGCCATCTTGGGTGCGTCGCTGGCCACCGCGCGCGCCGCAGCGGACTCCTCCGGACAGCCGCTTTGGCGTTACCTGGGTGGTCCGAACGCGCACGTCCTGCCCACGCCCATGATGAACGTGATCAACGGGGGCGCGCATGCCGACACCCGGTTGGAGCTGCAGGAGTTCATGATCATGCCGGTCGGCGCCGCTTCCTTCTCCGAAGCGCTGCGATGGGGCAGTGAGTGCTTCCACGCGTTGAAGTCCATCCTGCACGACAAAGGACTGGCCACCGACGTGGGCGACGAGGGCGGGTTCGCCCCGGAGATCCCCACGGGCGCGGAAGCGCTCGAGCTGTTGCTGGAGGCCATCGCGAAGGCCGGTCTGGTCCCGGGGGAGGAGATGGCCCTGGCCATGGACCCGGCCACCTCTGAGATCTACCGTGACGGCGCCTATCAGCTCGAGGGCGGGGCGCGATCCTCTCAGGACCTCATCGCGTTCTGGAAGGACCTGCTGGCGCGCTTCCCCATGGTGGTCTCGCTCGAGGACGGCCTGGCCGAAGACGATTGGGCCGGATGGACGCAGATGACCGCTGAGCTCGGCACGCGCGCCCAATTGGTGGGGGACGACAACTTCGTGACCAACCCCGAACGACTCGAGCGCGGCATCCGCGAGGGCGTCGCGAACTCCATCCTCATCAAGGTGAACCAGATCGGATCGCTCACCGAGACGCTCGACGTCATGGATCTCGCGCGCCGCAACGGCTACTCGTGCGTGGTCAGCCACCGCAGCGGGGAGACCGACGACGCCTTCATCGCCGACCTCGCCGTGGCGACCAACGCCGGCCAGATCAAGGCGGGCGCGCCCAGCCGCGGCGAGCGCACGGCCAAGTACAACCGTCTCCTGCGCATCGAGGAAGAGCTGGGCGAGAACGCGCGCTATGCGGGCGCGGCGTTCCTTCGTGGCGGGGGCGCATGAGCACGCGAGTGGCCGTCCGTCCCCAGGCCGCCCCCGCGCGGCGCCGGGTCCGGCTTTCCCCACGAGGAGTCATGCTGTCGGTGGCCATCGTGCTGATCCTTATGGCCGCCATCGCGCCGGCCCGCAATCTCATCCAGCAGCGCGCGCAGCTTGCCCGCCTCCAACAGCAGGCCGTCCAGCTGCAGCAGCAGAACGACGTCCTGCAGGCCCGGGTCACGCAGCTGGGAGATCCGAACTACCTGGAGAAGCTGGCCCGTGAATGCCTGGGCATGGTCAAGCCCGGCGAGGTCGCCTTCGTCACCATCCCCCAGCACGGCGCGCCGGTTCCCCCGAACTGCTGATCCCTGGAACCCCGCGCATTGACGGGCGGTGGCGATTCCCGCACACTGGCGCCCTATGTCCCGCGAACACACGGGATCGTTACAGGAAGGGGATCGGAGATCGCAGAGATAGAAGTGGGGGCGGTGGTCGACGGCACCGTCGAGCGCATCACGCCGTACGGAGCGTTCCTGAAGCTGGAGGACGGGCGTCTCGGCCTCGTTCACATCTCTGAGATCGACCGGAACTACGTCAAAGACGTGCACGATCACCTTCGGGAAACCGATGTCGTCCAGGCCAAGGTGCTGGCCATCAAGGAGGACGGCAAGATCGATCTCTCGATCAAGGCCCTCCAGGACCCGCCGCCCACGCGTCAGCGGCGCGGCAGCGACCCGGGCTTCGAGCACATGCTCAAGAAGTTCATGAAGCAGAGCGAAGAGCGTTTGGTCGACTACAAGCGGGCCGTCGAGCACAAGCGCAAGTAACGCGCGCGCCGCTCACCCTTCATCTCACCGGAGCTCGTAGGTGTGTTCGTCGCACCACTCGCCCTTGAACTTCACGTGCTCCGTCGTCGCGCGCCGCATGCCGATCCGTTCCAGCAGTGCGATCGACGCGTCGTTGCGCGCGTCGGCGACCGCGAACACCGCCTCGGCACCCAACTGTTCGAACGCGTAGGCGATCACGCGCTCGACGGCTTCGGTGGCATACCCCTTGCCCTGATGCTTGGTCGCCAACGTGAACCCGAGCTCCGCGCGCGACGCGTTGATGGCGTCGACGCCGAGCCCCACGTCGCCCAGGTGCTCGTCGCTCTCGACGTCGGCGATCGCGAACTGGAACCATTCGCCCGCAACACCGGGATGCGTTCCGGCCATCTCGCGAACGAAGTCGTCGGCCTCCTGTTGCGTGCACGAGTCCCAGTCCTGGTAGCGCGCGACGTCGGGGTCCGACCGGTACGCCGCGAATGTGACGGCGTCCTCGGTGCGGAATCGCCGGATCACCAGCCGGTCAGTCCGGAGGACGGTGAAGTCGGGATCGGGACGCATCGCGACAGTATGTCGCCGGTGTCCGCGAAGCCCGCAACTCGCAGCCCACGGCCTGCCAAGATGGGCGCCGGATGAGCGCCGTCCCGGGAACGTCGAACCGCGAGCTCCGAACGTCCGATCTGATCGCCGTGCGCGAGCAGCTCGGGCGCGAGCCGACCACGTCGTTCACGGTCGTGGCCCGCTGCACGGGTGGGCATCCGCTCGTGATCCGCAACGCGCCGCGAGACGCAGCGGGCGCGCCGTTCCCGACCACGTACTGGCTGACGTGTCCAGATGCGGGCAAGGCGGTGGCGCGGGTCGAGGCGGACGGTTGGATCTCTCGCTTCAACGAGCGCGAACGAACCGATCCCCGGTTCGCCCAGGCGTTGAACGACGCCCATCGGTCCTACGCCGAAGACCGGGCACGCGACCTGCCCGAGGCGCTCGACGACGGCGGGGTCGGCGGCACGCGTAGAGGCGTGAAGTGCCTGCACGCCCACTACGCGTTCCACCTGGCGGGCGGCGTCGATCCGATCGGCGAGTGGGTTGCCGAGCAGGTCGAGCCGGTCCACGCCGAAGAGCGGCCGGGTCGTGTTGCCGCGATCGATCAGGGAACGAACTCCATCCGGTTGCTCGTGGTGGAGCCGCCGGCGCACGCCGGCGGCGACCCGACCGAGCTGTCACGCGACATGGTGATCACGCGACTCGGTCAAGGCGTCGATCGGACCGGCCGGATCGATCCGGATGCGCTTCGGCGCACGGTCGAGGTGCTCGCTCGATTCTCTCGGCGCGCCCGGGCGCTGCATGCGGAGCGGATCCGCGTCGCGGCAACGAGCGCGGTTCGCGACGCGGAGAACCGCGAGGAGTTCGCAGGGGCCGTCCGTGAGCTCGCCGGATCCGAGCTCGAGGTCATCAGCGGCGAGCGCGAGGCGGGCCTGTCGCTCCTGGGGGGGACCCACGGCCTCACGCCCGATCTGGCCCCGCCTCCCTACCTGGTGCTCGACATCGGCGGGGGCTCCACCGAGCTCGTCGTCGGTCGCGAGCCCGGTCGAGCGGCGCGCGCGATCTCGACGCAGATGGGGAGCGTTCGGCTGACCGAGCGGTTCGTGCGTCACGACCCGCCGGTGCCCGAGGATCTCGCCGAGCTCGCGATCGCGGTCGACGAGGTGCTCGACGACGTCGAGGCGCAGGTGCCTATCGGTGACGCGCACACGCTTGTCGCCGTGGCCGGGACCGCGACGACGCTTCAGGCGATCGCGCTCGGCCTGGATCGCTACGACCCCGAGGCGATCCACCGGACGTGGCTGAAGCTCGAGACCGCCGAACGCGTCCTGGCGGATCTCGTAGGCATGACGACGCCGGAACGCGCCGCACTGCCGGTCATGGCTCCCGGCCGCGGCGACGTGATCGTCGCGGGGGGAGTGATCCTGACGACCGTGATGCGCAGGTTCCGCTTCGACCGCGCGCTCGTCAGCGAGACGGACATCCTCGACGGCCTCGTCTACGAACTGCTGGACATCCGATAGGCTCGTCGCCCGGATGTCCAAACGATCCCGAGAACGACAGCTGGCGAAGCTCGCCGCCAGGAGGCAAGCAGAGCGCGACGCGCAGCGTCACCGCCGCCAACGGATACTCGGCGCGGTTGGACTCGTCGCCGCCGTGGGCCTTCTGGTCGCGGCAGGCTCCGTCATCTTCAACGGAGACGACGGCACGCAGGCGAGTCCCTCGCCCACCGTGAGCCCGAGCGCGAGCCCGAGCGAGGGTCCGCTACCGGTCGCGTGTGATGCGAAAGCGCCGAAGGCCGCAGGTACGACCAAGCCAACGTTCGACAAGCCGCCCGCGATGACGATCGATCCCACCAAGACGTACATCGCGACCATGGAGACCTCGTGCGGCACGATCGTGATCCAACTGGACCCGGAGGCCGCCCCGATCGGCGTCAACAGCTTCGTCTTCCTGGCGAAGAAGGGGTTCTACGACGGGCTCACGTTCCACCGGATCGCACCCGGATTCGTGATCCAGGGCGGAGACCCGGAGGGAACCGGCTCCGGAGGGCCGGGGTATCAGTTCGCAACCGAAACGTCGCCCAAGGTCACGTTCGACGCCGCGGGGATCCTGGCGTACGCCAACGCCGGGGGCGACACCAACGGCAGCCAGTTCTTCATCACGCTTGCGCCGTCGCCCAACCTGGATCCGACGCCGCAGGGCAGCTACACGATCTTCGGCAAGGTCATCGAGGGTCTCGGAGTCGTCAGGACGATCGGCGAGATCCCGGGCACAGCGAACCCGCAGCTCCCGGGCGAGGACAGCGTGCCCACGCAGACGGTCTACATCGACAAGGTCACGATCGCGGTCCAGCCCTAGCGCCGGCTTCGCGATCGGGTATCAGCTGCGCCAGGAGTCGATGTCCCGGAGGATCCCCTGCTTCACGTCGTCGTCGGCGAACGACGCGCGCACGCTCGCGGCCGCGATGTCGGCCAGAACCTCGTCGCGGTATCCGAACACGTCGCGCGCCACACGATACTCGTCGCTCACCCACGAGCCGAACATCGCCGGGTCGTCGGAGTTGAGCGTCACCACGACGCCCGCGTCGCGGAGGAGCGGGAACGGGTGATCGGCGAGCGAGGCGTACACGCCGGTCGCGACGTTCGAGGACGGACACACCTCGAGCGGCATCCCGATGTCGGCGAGGTGGGCGACCAATCGGGGATCCTCGATCGAGCGAACGCCGTGACCGATGCGGGACGGCTCCAGCGTCGCGAGCGTCTCCCAGACGTTCTTCGGGCCGCCCCATTCGCCGGCGTGCGGTACGGACGGCAGCCCGGCATCGATCGCCTGTCGCATCAGGTGTGCATACCGGTCGACGGGCTGCCGCTCGCTGCCGGCGGAGTTGATCGCCACGACGCCGCGTCCCGCGTACTTCAACGCGACCTCGAGCGTCCCGACGTTCCGTTCCTCGTCGAAGTCGCGGATGAAGTCCGGCTCCAGCCGGGCGATGACGCCGTGATCGCGTTCGCCGGCCGCGAACCCGTCGAGCACGGCCTCGATCGGCCCGAACCAGTCGCCGAGGCGACCGGCATGCTGGGCCGGCGAGAAGACGACCTCTGCGTACCGGACCCCTTGTGCCGCAAGGTCTCCGCAGAGCTCCAGCGCCACGCGGCGGAAGTCGTCCAGGTCGTGGAGCATGTCGCACACCTCGCCGTAGGAGTCGATGAAATGCGCGAACCCGTCGAAGCGCCAGGTGTCGTCGGGCCGGAGCGCCGCCGGCACGGGACGTCCTGTGCGATCGGACAGCTCGCGCACTGTGCCGACCTGGATCGACCCCTCCAGATGGATGTGGAGCTCTGCCTTCGGCAAAGACACCAGGTCTCGCATCGGCCGATGGTAGCGTCGCCGGCATGCGGGTGCGGTTCGGATGGCCGACCCTCGGTCGGGTCTTCACGGTGGCGCTGCTCGTCGTGACGTCGGCGACGTGTCGATCGGGTGCCGGCGAGCCGGCGAAGCCCGGACGGTTCACGCGCGACGATCTTGACGCCATCGTCCTTCAACCGTCGGATGCCCCGCTCGCGACGGCGTATGTCGACGGCGTGTCCGGCTACAAGACGCTGCGGTCGTTCGCGCGCGACGACGAGGAGCTCGGACACCTCAAGGAGGACGGGTTCCAGACGGGACACCTGGTGTTGTTCCTGCCGGCCGATCGCGTGAACGCGAGCGGCCCGACGGCGCCGCTCACGAACAACAGTGTGATCGTGCAGGGCATCACCGGACTCTTCCGGGATGCGGTCGGCGCCGATCGATCGCTGGAGCGATACGTGCAGGACCTGCGGACCCGACAGATCCCGGATGCGAGCGAGATCGAGGCAGACGGATTGGGTGACCGGAGCTGGGGTCTGCAAGGCGTGACGCCGGACGGTTCCAAGGTGCTCGTCTTCGCGTGGCGGGTCGACAACGTGATCCTGGTCGTCAGCGGCTCGGGGCCGCTTCCCGCGGTGGAGATCCGTGCGCTGGCGGACCTGGTGAACGCTCGAGCGAGCTAGCGGCGACCGCCTGCTAGGTTCGAGCGGTGTCCGAAGCGCGTTACGCCTACGGCGATTCCAGCTCGGCCGGCGATCGGCTCGATCTGGTCGCGCGCCTGTTCGAGCCCACCTCTCGTCGGTTCCTCGAACGTGCCGCTCCACGCGCTCCCCGACTTGCACTCGACCTCGGCTGCGGTCCCGGCAACACGACCCGCCTGATCGCCGATGTGTTGTGGTCGGAACGCACGGTGGGGCTGGATCGATCTGGTCCGTTCCTGGCGCGCGCTCGGCATGGTGCGTCGCCTCACGTCGAGTTCGTCGAACACGATGTCTTCGTCACCCCGTTCCCGCTGGGACCGGCCGACGTCATCTTCGCGCGGCTGCTGTTGGCGCATCTGCCCGATCGCTCCGGGGTCGTCGCACGCTGGACCACGCAGCTGGCTCCCGGCGGAGTGTTGCTGCTGGACGAGATCGAAGAGCTGCGCACCGACGAGCCGGCGTTCGCGGAATACCTCCCCATCGCGATCGAGGTCGTCGGCCGTTCCGGCGGCCGGTTGCTTGCTGGTCCGGAGCTCGGCGCCATGACCGAGCCTCCCGGAACGCAACGTATCTGGGACGAGGTCGTCACACTCGACGCCACCGCGGCCCAGGTGGCGCCCATCTTCGGCCTGAACCTTCGGGTGCTCGCCGAGCGAGGGGAGATCGAGCCTCGACCGCGGCTGGAGCGGGACCTCGCCGCGATCGCCGAGCGAGGCGGAGGGTCGATCGAGTGGCGTGTCCGTCAGATCGCGTTCCGGCAGAACATCTAGTGGAAGTCGCGTTCTAGGAAACGCCGTTCCCGTTCCCGGGGCCGTTTGTTCCCCCGCCAGGGATGTCCGTTGGAGGATCTTCGACCGGGGGTTCTTCGGTGGGGGGAGGATCCTCGCCACCGTTGCCGCCGGAGTTGCCGCCACCGTTCTCCCCGGAGTTGCCGCCGGAGTTGCCGCCACCGTTCTCGCCGGAGTTGTTGCCGCCGGAGTTGCCGCCACCGTTCTCCCCGGAGTTGTTGCCGCCGGAGTTGTTCTCGCCGGAGTTGCCGCCACCGTTCTCGCCGGAGTTGCCGCCGGAGTTGCCGCCACCGTTCTCGCCGGAGTTGCCGCCACCGTTCTCGCCGGAGTTGTCGCCGGAGTTGCCGCCACCGTTCTCGACGGAGTTGTCTCCACCGGAGTTGTCTCCACCGTTCTCGCCGGAGTTCCCGCCGGAGTTGCTTCCACTATTTCCTCCGCTGTTTCCTCCGCCGGAGTTCCCGCCACCGTTCTGACCGTGGTTGTCTCCGCCGTTCCCGCCGGGGCTCGGGGTTGCGGACCGCGTCGGACGATCCGTCGGTGATGTGCCTGGAGCCAGAGGAGCCGCCGGCTCGCCGCCTCCTACTCCGATGGCGTGTTCGATCCGATGCCAGGTCGTGATCACTTGCTCACGCACGGCCGGCGATGCGGCGGCTGCGACACCGCTCAGGCCTACGACCATGGAGGCGGCTACCAGAGGCCGAGCGATGAGGTGCACTACGCGAGAGCGCTTCTGAGCGTTGCGTTCTGGGAGTGCGCTGCGGAGCGCCTCCCATTCGGAATCGTGATACGGAACGGGTGCGCTACCGATGGCCGTCAGCCGCTCGTGGAGGTCGAGGATCATCGCCAGCTCCGAGTCGACAGACGGACCGTTCTTCTCGGTCTGGTTCTTCTCGGTCTGGTTCTTCTCGGTCAACTCCGCTCGGTTCTTCTCCGTCATGTTCTTGTCGCTCTGCGGATAGCGAGCGAGTAGTTCCTCGCGGGTCAGCGCGCCGGACTCCCATCGAGCGAAGTCGTCGAGGAAGGTCATTCGTCGTCCTTAAGCTCATCTCGGAGGGCCGTGAGCGCCCGCCACTGCCTGGCGTTGACCGCGTTGGTCGTCGTTTGCAGCGCGTCGGCGACCTCGGGGTTCCGCATGTCCATCAGGAACTTCATCTCGATGACCTGTCGTTGTTCGGCAGGGAGCTTGGTGATCGCCTCGGCGAGTTCCAGACGGTCGTCCTCGGCCCACTTCTCGAGCGTCTCTGGGATCGTCGGCCGGTATTCGAGCCGAGCCTGACGTCGCACCTGGTCGCCGACGACGTGTCGGGCGATGCCGTAAAGCCAAGCCACGAAGGGAACGCCCGTGTAGGCGTAGCCGGGGAGTTGGATCCACGCTCGGGTGAAGACCTCGGCGACGATGTCCTCCGCCTCCCCGCTGACGTGCAGACGCGCGTAGCGGAAGATCGCATCGTGATGAAGTCGGAAGATCTGCCCGTACGCATCCTTGTCTCCGTCTCTGGCCCGCTCGACAAGCCGTTGGATCGGGTCGATCGAGGGCACGTCGTTGGGTGCTTCTACCTGTACATCGCGCGAGCGCCCGGAAATGTTCGCGGGACTTGCATGGCCGCCCGGGAGAAGCCGCAGCGCGGGAGGTTTGCCCATGGCCGCGATATCGGCTACTTGGGGGAGGGGGTTGAGCCCCGAACGACCCACCGACGAGCTGGTCGGTCGCGAGCAGGGACCGGACCTGCGATAACGTCCTCTCGTCACCGACGCCCGGGTGTCGGAACTGGCAGACGACAGCGACTTAAAATCGCTTGCTCTTCGGAGCGTGTGGGTTCGAGTCCCACCCCGGGCACTTGAGCCGACTTCGTGTTTGGCTGATCAGGGGCCGAATCCCAAAGCCGTCAGATCGGCTTGTCGCTCATATGATTATAGGGAATATAGTGCCACTTAGTGCTTATAAGCGGTACTATAAGCAGCGTTATGGCGAAGAACTCGAATTGGCCCACACCGCTCCCAGTGCGGCGCGCCCTCCGCCAGCTTGGCGACGACGTCGTCACGTGGCGGAAGCTGCAGCGGCTGACCGCTGCCCAAGTCGCCGACCGCGCTGGAGTCGACGTCAAGACCCTCAGGAGTCTGGAACACGGAGACGGGTCGATCAGCATCGAGAACGCGCTCCGACTCGCGCGTGCGCTTGGCGTCCTGGATCAGCTCGCGTCAGCGCTCGATCCCTATGCCACGGACGTGGGCCGTCTTCGGACAGAGGAGAGGTTGCCGGAACGGGTAAGACCGCCTCGATCAAGCGATGGCTGAGCAGACGGTCGATGTCGTTGTCTCGCTCGATGGCGAGGACGTGCTCGCTGGCCGCCTGTTCTCTCACAGGCGCGGGAACGAGGGATCTGCGTCATTCAGCTACGCCTCCAGCTATGTGGCACGTGACGATTCGTATGCGCTCGACCCGACGCTACCGCTGAAGCAAGGCGCGCTGCAGACACCGGTCGGCCTACCGATGTTCCGCGCCTTCGCAGACGCGGCTCCTGATCGATGGGGACGAGCCCTCATCACGCGCGCAGAGAGGCGCCGCGCGAGCGCTGAGGATGCGCCGCCGCGCAGCATCGGCGAGACCGACTTCCTACTCGGCGTTCGCGACGATCTGCGACAGGGCGCGATCCGCTTTCGCGACCCGGTGACGGATACCTTCCTTGCGCGCGAGGATGGCGGCGTTCCACAACTCACGGATCTTCGGGTCCTTCTGCAAGCCGCCGACCATCTCGAGGCGGACGAGGAGACTGAGGTTGAACTCCGGCAACTTCTTCGCGCAGGCAGCTCTCTCGGCGGAGCGCGACCGAAGGCGCATGTGATCGACGGTGCTGGTCGGCTTGCGATCGCGAAGTTCCCTCGTGCGCAGCACGACACGTGGAACGTGATGGCGTGGGAGAAGGTCTCGCTTGACCTCGCCCGCGAAGCGAGGATCCGTGTCCCTGATTCCCAGCTCCTGCGCAACTCGGATCGAAGCGTGCTGATCGTTGATCGATTCGACCGAATCGGTGCGCGTCGCATCGGCTACGCCAGCGCGATGACGATGGTTGAGGGTAGAGATCACGATGTGGGCAGCTACCTCGACATAGGAGCAGTCATCGAGCAAACGTCGAGACATGCCAGCGACGATCTTCGCGAACTATGGAGGCGGATCGCTTTCAGCATCCTCATCTCGAACACCGACGATCACCTCCGGAATCATGGCTTCCTTCGTGAGGTGGGTGCGTGGAGGCTCTCGCCCGCTTTCGACATCAACCCCGATCCGGCTCCCGGCCCGAAGCAGCTGAGCACGGCCATCGACGGCTACTCCACCGAGGCGAGCATCGATGTCCTCATGTCCGTTGCCGAGTTGTTCCGCTTGACGGACGC
>JBBQVZ010000114.1:0-11646 GCA_038211015.1 Actinomycetota bacterium
ATGCATGGCGCACATCACGGATGCCGAGATCGTGATGTCCGGGCGCTATCGGTGGGTGCTCGCGCACGATGAGCCCCCGCTGATCGGCTACGACCAGGACCTGTGGGTCGATCGGCTCCACGCCGACGAGGACGGCCTCGATGCATTGCTGGATCTGTTCGACGCACTCCGTCTTGCCAACGTCACGCTCTGGCAACGCACGCGTGGCGAGCAACGGCAACGGGTGGGCATGCATGCCGAACGCGGCCCGGAGAGCTACGACCTCGCATTCCGGATGATCGCCGGACACGACCGGTTCCACGTTGCGCAGGCCCGACGCGCGCTCGAGGCGCTCCGCGGCGAGTAGCCGACGCTTCGGTCAAGGGCACGTCGTGGCGCCTGCGTCCTTCACGCAGATCCGCGCAACGGTGGCCCGGAACGGATCGGCGTTCCCGTTGCGGTCGATCGCCCACGCGGTGATGGCGTAGGTGTGGGGGTGGTCGTACGTCGGGAACGTGAGCGTCCACGTCGTGGACTTCGCCCCCGGGCTGGCGACGGTGGCGGCGATCTTGAACCACGCGGGCTTCCAACGGCCGGTCTCCCCGCCGCCGCAGCCGACGGGTCCACAGAAGTACTCGCCGTGCTCCACGTTCTGCACCACGACGTAGACCGTGGCGACGCCGGGCTTCGTGCCCTTCGTGTCGGTCGCCGTGCCGGCGATCGTGATGTTGAAGCTCCGTCGACCGTTGGGGAACGTGAACAGCTGGCCGAGCTGCGGGCTCCCGATGGCCGTGTCGGGCGGTTTCGTCAGGCTGGTGAGTGAGAAGACCGTTTGCGCCAGGGTCGGATCGTGCTGGCCGTCCGGATCCACCGCCTCCGCCTGCAGCGTGAAGGGCCCGCCGTTCTTCGGGGCCGGGAACGCGTACGACCAGGTCGTGGACGTTCGGCCCTGCTGCGCGAGCGACGCGGCGTTCAGGTTGAGCACCTTCTTCCACGTCTTGGTCGCTCCGTCCCAATACAGCCCCCGATCCTCGTCGCGGACGGAGACGAGCACGCTCGCCACCGACGTGTCGTCGGTGGCGCTGCCTGAGACGGCCGACGGCCCGTTGGGATTCGTCACCGTGGAGCCGTCGACCGGCGACGTGATCGTGGTCTCGGGTGGAGCGCTCGACCCGCCTCCCGCTCCGAATGCGTCCAGGAACCCGGCGTTCGCGATGAAGACCATCTCGCCGGATATCGCCGCCGAACCGCGGATCTCGCGGCCGGTGTCGTAGCTCCAGACGACCGCGCCCGTGGTCAGGCTGTGTGCGAACAGCGTGCCCTCGCCGTTGCCGACGAACAACACCTGGTTCCCGCTCGCACCGGTGACGGCGGGCGACGAGAGCACGTCGGTCGGGTGAGCGGCGGTGCTCGACCACACCTTCGCGCCCGTGATCGCGTCGATCGCGTAGAGCTCCACGTTGGGGCCGTTGCCCATGAAGAGCGTCCGTCCGACCAACGCCGCGGTGGAGCGCGTGTGACCGTCGGGTCCGGCATCGTCGCGGATCCGGTACTCCCAGATCTTCGCCCCGGTCCTGAGGTTGAGTGCGTAAGCGATCGAGTCCTTCCCGGCGACGTAGGCGACGCCGTCGATGAACCCGTTCACACCGGGAGGCGAGATCGTGGGACCGACCCCGACGTCTTGATCCGCGGCGAACTGTTCGGACTGGAACCGCCACACCCTGGCGCCGGTGACGGCGTCGAGCGCGTAGACCGCCCCCTCCGGGCTCCCCCCACCGGCCACGACCAGCGCGCGGCCGTTCGCGTCGCGTGCGAACGCCGGCGGCGACCACACCCCGACGAGCGGCTGACTCCCGGGCGGATCGCCGAAGTCATCGTAGGACCATCTCACGCTGCAATCCTGTGCGGCGTTCGGGTCCACGGCGTTCATCGCGAGGACGTCACCCCCGTCGTCGGCGCCCGTGATGCCGCTATCGCCGACATAGACGACCTTGCCCGCCCCGTCGGGATCGGCGACGACCGGCGACGAGAAGACGACCGAGCCGGTGTTGTGGCGGCAGATGAGCGCGCCGGTCGTCGCGTTCAACGCATAGAGGTAGTGGTTGTTCGAGCCGAAGTACACGACGTTGCCGTCCACTGCGGGCGACGTGTAGATCGGCGAACCGACCGAGTAGTACCACACGCGCGTTCCGGTCTGTGCGTCGTAGGCCGCGAACGTGCCGGCGATGGTTCCGATATAGACGAGCGTCTCGTCGAGCGTCGCGTTGTACACGACGGCAGGCGATCCGCTCGACGAGCCGATGCTCGCCTGCCAGCGGATCGTCAGGTTCGCCACGTTGGACGCCCCGATCGCGGTGTCGGGTGAAACGCCTTGATGGAGCGGATCCCGGTGGAACATCGGCCAGTCCTGACCGATCCGGCCCGCAGCCGCGGCCTGAGGAGCCGCGCCGAACACCAACTGGGCGACGAGTAAGAAGGAGGCGGCGAGTTTCACCACGAGGCATCTTCTTCCTCACGGCGCGATCACCGCAAGGGCGGGTTCATCCCCATCGGTCGCCGAGGATCGCGGCGAGCAGCGCCGCAGCCCCCGGCTTGTCGAGCGGCTCGTTGCCGTTGCCGCACTTCGGTGACTGGACGCACGACGGGCAGCCGCGCGAGCACGGGCACTGCTTGATCGCCTCGAGCGTCGCCGCGAGCCAGCGGTCCGCCGTCCGGAACCCGCGCTCGACGATGCCGGCGCCGCCCGGATAGCCGTCGTAGATGAAGATCGTGCACAGTCCCGTGTCCGGGTGAAGCGGCGTCGACACCCCTCCCACGTCCCAGCGATCGCACGTCGCCACCAGGGGGAGGAGCCCGATCGCCGCGTGCTCGGCCGCGTGGACGGCGCCGGGCAGCTCACGCGCGGAGACCGCGGCCCGGTCGACGACCGCTTGGGGGATCGTCCACCACACGGCCTTCGTCTCGAGGTGCTGCGGCGGCAGCGGCAGCGGGATCTCGTCGACGATGTCGTTGGTGGAGACGAGCTTCATCACGTAGCTCACCACCTGGTTCGTCACGCGCACCGTGCCGAAGAACGCGTCGACGTCCCCGGTCCGGTCTTCCTCGCCGATGTCGACCACCTCGATGTCGGTGATGTCGCGGGATTGCGTGTAGTAGTCGGGATCCGCTCCGTGCACGACGGCGACGCGGGTCACCAGGTCCAGCTCGTCGACGACGTACTGGTCGCCCTGGTGTAGGTACACGGCGCCCGGATGCAGCGACGCGTACGCCCGATGCTCGTCGGCGGTGCCCAGCAGCTCACCCGTGTCGCCGATCACGATCGAGTAGATGTGTCCCGCCCCGGCCCGGATGTCGACCGACCGGTGCGGCGACTCCCTCCCGCGGTCGTTCCACGTGTCCTTGCGTCGCACCAGCTCGCCTCGCTCGACCATGCGATCGACGGCCAGCGTGACGTCTGCGATGTCTCCGAAGTACCCGAGCTCGTCCTCATGCAGCGGCAGCTCGCGGGCCGCGCATCGGAGGTGCGGCTCCAACACGTAAGCGTTCGTCGGATCGATCACCGCCGCCTCGGCGGGCTTGTCGAAGAGGTCCTCGGGGTGATGCACCAGGTACTGGTCGAGCGGGTCGTCCTGCGCCACCAGCATCGCGAGCGAGTCGGTGTCCCGCCGGCCCGCCCGGCCGGCCTGTTGCCACATCGACGCGCGCGTACCCGGATAGCCGGTGAGCACCGCGGCGTCGAGCGAGCCGATGTCGATGCCGAGCTCCAGTGCGTTCGTGGAGGCGATGGCCAGCAGCTCGCCGTTCGCGAGCTCCCGCTCGATCGCGCGACGATCCTCCGCCAGATAGCCGGCTCGGTACGACTTGATGCGCGCGCGCTTCTGCGCGTCGCCCACGTCGCGACGAGCGAACTCGGCCAGGAGCTCGGCCGCTCTCCGCGATCGGGTGAACCCGATCGTCCGGATGTCGTCCTGGACCAGCCGCGAGACCAACCATGACGCTTCTGTCAGCGCACTTCGCCGTGCCCCGGAGTCCTCGTCGATGATGGGCGGGTTCCAGAGCGCGAACAGCTTCTCGCCGGACGGCGCGCCGTCGGTCACCACCTCGTCGAACGCCAGACCCGTCAGCCGGTTCGCCAGCTCGCTGGGGTTGCCGATCGTGGCGCTCGCCAGCATCCAGCGCGGTGAACCGCCGTAGTGGGCGACCAGTCGCCGGAGCCTCCGGAGCGCCATCGCCACGTGCGAGCCGAATACGCCCCGGCACACGTGGGCCTCGTCGACCACGATCAGCGAGAGCCGGAAGAAGAAGTCGGCCCACCGGGCGTGGTCGGCGAGAAGCGCGAGATGGAGCATGTCCGGATTGGTCATCACCAGGTTCGCGTTCTTCCTGATCAGCGGTCGCTCCGCGCGCGGGGTGTCGCCGTCGTACACTGCCGCCTTCATCTGGGGGATGGTGAGAGCGCGCACGGCGCGGAGCTGGTCGCGCGCGAGGGCTTTCGTGGGGAAGAGGTACAGCGCGGTCGACGTGGGTCGCTCGACGGCCTCCGCCGCGAACGCCAGGTTGTACACCAAGGTCTTCCCGCTCGCCGTTCCCGTGGCCATGACCAGGTTCCGATCGGCGGCCAAGACCTCCAGGCCGTCGACCTGGTGCGGATACAGGCCGCGCACCCCCACCAGCTCCATCCGATCCTGCACCAGGGACGGGATCCAGCCGGGGAACGGCGCGAGAACGGGACGCTTGGCGGGGAGCTCGCGGACGTGGACGAGCGACGGCGCGATGGTTTCATCGGCGGTCAGCGAGGCAAGGAACATACGGGGGTCCACGTGCGCGATGCTACCGGGGAACAACCGGAGCCCCGTGGCCCGTTGTCGTGTGGGAGTCCGAGAGGTGGTCTCGTGTGGGAGTCCGAGAGGTGGTCTACGGAGGAGGGGGAGCAGATGCCCAAGTTGTTCTCGATCAAACCGACCCTGACGCTGCGGGGGCGGAAGTTCGACGGGATCCGCGGGTGGGCGGGCAAACCGACCCATCCACCCCTGACGGATTTCCCGGTCGTCTGTTACGTGCTGGCGGCGGTCTTCGACGTCGTCTCGTTCATCGCGGGACGAGAGGAACCACCCAGCGCGGTGGCCCATGACTTCTCTCGGGCGGCGACCTTCGTCATCGTCGCGGGAGCGATCGTGTCGGTCGCGACGGCCGTCACCGGTTTCTGGGATTGGTGGAAGGGTCTCCCGCGCGATAGCTCCACGGGGTTCATCGGCAAGGCGGAGCACACGCAGGTGTGGCGGACCGCCAACTGGCACATGACGGTGATGCTGACCGTCACCGCGATCGTCCTTGCCGACATCGTGCTCCGGTTCGCGCGATTCGACGACGGATCGACCGGGGCGGTCGTGATGGCGCTGTCGGTCGTGGTGGCCGCGCTCGTCGCACTGGGTGCGGCGTACGGAGGGGCGCTCGTCTTCGAGTATCAGTTCAACGTGCAGCCCCTGAAGGGCTCGACCGCGTGGAACGAGACCGAGGACGATCAACTCCCCGGCGCGAAGCCACCCACCGGCTGAGGCGGGTTGCGGCGCTACCCGTCGCCCGAGGACGCGGCGAGCTCGGCGTGCGAGGCCCTGAACCCGTCGCGCAGGAGCCGGGGGAGCCGTTCGCGGTCGCCGACGAACAACCACATCCCGAGCGCCAGATAGACCATCCCCACGCCGATCCGTTCGGCGGCCTGCAACGACTCGGGGACCAGGGCGCCCACGATGAACTGCGCCCAGAACAGCACGAAGAGGAACCACGCCTCGCGGATCGACATCGAGAGGTTGGCCAGGATAGCGAGCGCGAAGAACGACTGCGCGGCCGTGAGGAACAGCTCCTCGCGCTGCTGTGCGGCGATCGGGAGACCGTGCAGTCCCCCCGAGGCGATCGTGAAGACGATGGGCAGCGTCCCGACCAGCAGGGTCCACTGGTTGACCTTGGATGAGACCAACGTTCCCAGACCCGCGTTCGTGTTCAGACGCCACGCGTAGAGACCGGCGATGAGCAGCTCGGGCGCCTCTGAGGCGAGCGGAGCGAGCCACTGCACCAGGAAGAACTCGCTGATCCCGACATCGGCGCCCGTCTGCACCAGGGCATGCGCGAACGGTTCCGCACACGCGAGGATCACGCCCGCCGCGAAGACGAACATCGTGACTATCGACGTTCGCCGGGCGCGCGTCGTGAACGTGCCCAGGTAGCGCGCGGGACCCACGAGGTCCGGCTCCTCGGACGGGGCCCCCGACACGCGGATCGTGTAGAGCACGAAGATCGTGACGAGGACCGCCGCGTCGAACGGTGTGACCGAGTGCTTCAGCGGCAGCGTCAGCGAATAGATCGTCGCGACGGCCAGGTAGGCGAGCTCGACGGAGTGGCTCCGGTCGAGCCGGATGCCCTCCCACCGCTTGGCGGCCGCGCCACCGTCGCGCCGGCGGATCCGGTACCAGGCGATGAAGACGACCATGGACCAGCCGATCCCGATCAGGAGCCTGTTGGCGCCCGTCATGTTCGCGAGCGCGAGCCCGCACGGCGATTCGGCTCCGCCGCCGGTGGCCGGCAGGCACGCCGGGCCGGTCGCCTCGAACGAGTTCCCACCCTGCCACGCGAAGACGAAATCGACGGCGTACTCGGGAAGGACCGCGATGAGCGCCAGCACCGCGATCGCGAGACCGGCGGAGATGTCCAGCTGCGCGACCTCCGCCGCCCACGAGAGGATGAACGCCGCACCCACGATGGCCAGGCCGAAGAGTGCCGCCGCGGCCGGGTGCGGGAGTGCCGGCGTCGACAGGCGGACGACGAGCGCGGGAACGGCGGCACCGATCGCGAGCGCCAGGGCCAGTTGCTGACGTGATGGATGGATGTCGGTGAGCTGGTCCGGGAGCGACAACGGTGGTACCTCCAGCCTGTGGCCGAAGGTCTCGTCCCCGCCGCGGCGGAGGGTCGCCGGGCCGCGGTGCGCGACCGTGATGACGGCGTGGCCCTTGTCGGACTACTCCCCTTCGAAGGGCTCAACCGTAGCAGAGGGGTGGGAGAATCCGCCGATGGTCTGGGCTCTGCTCGTCGCGTCGCTGTTGGTCATCCTCGCCGGTGCCGAGCTGTTCACGAACGGCATCGAGTGGATCGGCGAGGGCTTCGGGCTCTCCGAGGGCGCGGTCGGATCGGTGCTCGCCGCGGTGGGCACGGCCCTGCCCGAGACGCTGCTGCCGCTGGTGGCGATCCTGTCGGGCCACGACACCGGTGAGGAGATCGGGACCGGCGCGATACTGGGCGCGCCGTTCATGCTCACGACGCTCGCGATGGTGGTGATCGCGGTGACGGTGTTGGTGACGGCGCGCGGCGGTCGCAGGAGCACGGATCTCGTCTTCGACGTTGCCGTGCTCCGGCAGGACCTAGGCTACTTCTTGGTGATGTACGCGCTCGCCGTGATCGCCGGCCTGCTGAACAACAAGCCCATCGACTACGCCCTCGTCATCGTCCTGTTGGTCGGCTACGTCTACTACGTCCGGCGTCATTTCCTCGCACCCGCGGGCGGGGAGCTCGAGAAGGAGGCCGGGTCCGAGATCAAGCCGCTCCACGCGTGGCAGGCGCTCCGCCGTGCCAAGCGATCGCTCCCGCCGTGGGACACGGACGCGTCCGTGCGGGCGCCGTTCGTCCAGGTGGCGCTCGCGCTCGCCCTGATCATCGGAGGGGCGGAGATGTTCATCAACGCCGTCGACCGGGTGGCCGGCCTGTTCGACATCTCGCCGCTGGCGTTCGCTCTCTTGGTGGCGCCGATCGCGACCGAGCTCCCCGAGAAGTTCAACAGCGTGATCTGGGTGCGTCGCCGTAAGGACACGCTCGCGCTCGGCAACATGACGGGCGCGATGGTCTTCCAGTCCTCGTTCCCCGTCACGATCGGCCTGCTGCTCACCCCGTGGAAGCTCCAAGGTCCGGCGCTGGTGGCCGCTCTCATCGCGCTGCTGGCGGGCGGCGTGCTCTGGCTCCAGGTGCGCTTCCGGGGCAGGCTCACCGCACAGCTTCTGCTGCTCCAGGGGGTCTTCTACGTGGGCTACGTCACCTACGTCCTCACGCGGCTCTAGGGACCGGTCGCGCTCAGGTCTGGTTCTCGGTGGGGCTCGGTGGGATGTGCTTCTTGCCGAGGATGCCGTCGGGCTTCACGTCGGCGAAGATCGCATCCTTGTCCGACAGCAGGTGGACGACCGACAGGCTGCCCTCGAACCCGGTCGTGCCCGGGAGCACGACGTTCGTCACGCCGTTCGGGTTGATGTGCGAGGCCGTGTACGCGAGCTGGATCACCTCATCGAACGGCACGGTCGTCTGCACGTTCCGAATGCCCGACGCGATCCACGTGAACAGCGAGCTTTGATCGGCCTGGAACTCCTTGCGGAACTCCGCGAGCGAGGCGATCAGCACGCGGCCGCCGTTCTCCTGTCGAGCGAAGTCTCCGCCGCTCAGGCTGTGCCGGTCGCGGGAGAACGCGAGCACCTGCTTACCGTCGAGCGTCTGAACACCGGGCTCGAAGTCGGCCCCCGAGAAGGAGTCCTGCATCGAGAACGGGACGTCGATCGTGAGACCGCCGAGGTTGTCGTACAGCTGCGACATGCCCCAGAACGTGGTCAGCGCGTAGTAGTCGATCTTGAGGCCCGAGATGCTCTCGATCGTCTGCACCAGGAGTTCGGGACCACCTTGGACGAGCGACGCGTTGATCTTACTCGTGCCGTGTCCGGGGATCTCGACCCAGGAGTCGCGCGGGATGCCGATGATCGTGGCCTTGTGCTTGTCGGGGTTGATCGAGACGACGTGGAGCGAGTCGGCGAGCGAATGCTCGACGTCGTCCCCGAGACGCGCGCCGCTCCCCACGACCAGGAGCACGATCGGCTTGTCCCCCGTAAGCGACGGCGCGTACCCGGCGTGGGCCTTGCCGATCACGAGCCCGGCCTGCGCCGATGCGGGCGCGATCCCTCCGAGCGTGCCGAGCGCGGAGCCGGCGACCCAGGCCACCAGCGCCATGACGGCGACCATCCCGCGCCGACGGACGCTCACGACGGGCTCTCCGTCGGGGTCGCGCTCGCTGAGGGGCTCGGCTCCTGCAACTCGTTGTCCCGCAGCATCTTGAAGGACACGATCCGCCATTCCCCGTCCACCTGCTGGAACACGAACTGCCCGCGGCTGGTCATCAGCACGTCCTGACCGTCCTTCCCGCTGCCCACGGCCTCGAAGTTCGTGATCGCGATCACCGAGTAGGCCTCGCCCTTCAGGTCGAACAGCACCTTCGTCTTCAACTTGCCGATCTCGGGCAGGATCTGCTCGAACGCGTCGCCGGCTCCGGTCCCCGCCGTCATCGCCCCCACCTGCGACTGCGCCTCGGCGCTCGCTCCCTCGTCGAACAGCTCCCAGACCTCGTCGTAAGACCCTTCGAGCCAGTTGCCAGGATCGAGGAACGCGCCGATGTACAGCGCGTCCATCTGGTCGACGACCTGATCGGCCGTGTCCTCCGCCTTCGTCTGCATCTCGGCCTGCTTCACGTCGCTGCGGGTCGCGACGGGCGTCACCTTCGTCATCTCGAACGCGAAGTCCGGCGTGGGCGGGTCCGGGCTGCCTCCGAGGATCGGGGGGAGGCCGTCCGTCCCACCGAGCAACACGAAACCGAGCACCACGGCCGCGACGACAACCACCCCACCGACGATGAGGTACGCGGGCTTGATGCGGGAGGACCTGGATACGTGTCGACCGTCTTGCAAGACGCGCAAAGCGTACGGGCGCTCCGGTGGAGCAGCAACCGAGACGGTGTGAGGAACCCGTGAAGGGACGCGAGACCGGGGGTAGCATGTGCGGGTTCGAAGGTGTGCCGGGAAGTCTGGTCGGCAGGAGTGGAGTTCGTGATGTCCGACCCCAGCACTTCTCGAGACGGCCTACGGGCCCCGTTCTCACGTTCGGACCGGCTATTGCCGCGGACCGTGCTTCAGCCTCTCCAAGAGTTCCTTCGGACCTCCTCGGCGGGCGGTTCCCTCCTCCTGGGCGCCGTGATCGTGGCGCTCCTATGGGCCAACTCTCCATGGCGGACCGGATACGACACGTTGTGGCACACGGACGTCTCGATCCGTCTGGGCGGCTGGCTGCTGGCCGGCGATCTGCGCCATGCGGTCAACGACGGGCTGATGACCTTGTTCTTCCTGTTGGTCGGACTGGAGATCAAGCGTGAGCTGACGGTCGGTGAGTTGCGCGAATGGCGCGCGGCTGCTCTTCCGATGATCGCCGCCCTCGGGGGCATGGTCATCCCGGCGCTCATCTACGCCGCCGTGAACGCCGGCGGGCCCGGCGCCAATGGCTGGGGGATCCCCATGGCGACCGACGTCGCGTTCGCGCTCGCCGTGCTGACGCTGGCTGCACGCTTCGCGCCGCCCAGCCTGAAGCCGTTCTTGCTGACGCTCGCCATCGTCGACGACATCGGGGCCATCGTGGTGATCGCGGCGTTCTATTCAGGAGGGATCCGATGGGAGCCGCTCGGTGTCGCAGCAGGGTTGCTGTTGGTGATCGTCCTCATGCAGCGCGTCCACGTTCGCTCTACATCCGCTTACCTCGTTCTCGGGTTCTTCGTGTGGTACGCGACCTATCGGTCGGGAGTTCATCCCACGATCGCCGGGGTCGTGCTGGGACTGCTGACACCGAGTTTGGCGTTCCAACGCCCGGAGGCGGTGAGCGACGAGGCCCGAAGGACCGCCGATCTGACGGAGGACGAGCCGGGCACCCCGGACGCCGACGCGCACTGGTGGCTTCGGCTGGCTGGCATCTCGAGGGAGGCCGTGTCGCCGCTCGCGCGGGTCGAGCACACTCTCTTGCCGTGGTCGAGCTTCGTGATCCTCCCGATGTTCGCGCTCGCGAACGCCGGCGTGGAACTGTCGTGGAGCGCGCTTGGGGCTGCAACGACCAGCAGGATCGCGCTCGGCGTGGTCGCGGGATTGGTGATCGGCAAGCTCGCTGGGATCTGGCTGGCGACCTTCGCCGCCGTGAAACTCGGCGTGGCGAGGCTTCCGGACGGTGTGGAACGGGTAACCATCGCCGGTCTTGCGGCGACCGCCGGCGTGGGGTTCACCGTCTCGCTCTTCATCGCCGATCTCGCGTTCGACGACGCGTCGCTCCTGGACGAGGCGAAGCTCGGGATCCTGGCGGCGTCGCTGCTGGCCGGTGGACTTGGCTACGTCGTGCTTCGGTTCGCGTCTCGAGGGCACGGCTTCGCGGCCGAATAGTTCGGTTCAGCCGATCTGGAACACGCCGGTCTCGAGGTACGCCGCGTAGTGCGTCAGCGCGATCGCTGAGCTGTGCATCAAGGGCTCGGGCAGCGTGTGCCGGTCGAACCATCGCAGCTCGAGGAGCTCGTGGCCGTCGGCTACCGGGTCGCCGCGCCACCGGCGGAGCGCGAACCAGATACCGAAGTAGTGCGTGAGGTCGCCGTTCGGATACGGGATCAGGTGATCGGCGGCCTCCGAGACGCACGCGAACGCGATGAGATCCGCGGCGTCCGCCTCCAGCCCCACCTCCTCCCGCAGCTCGTCGAGCGCCGTCGCGGCGAAGCTCCCGCCCTCCTCGGCGCCGCCGCCGGGCATCGCCCACTCTCCGTTGTCGCGACGGAGACCGAGGAGGATCCGC
>JBBQVZ010000115.1:0-11054 GCA_038211015.1 Actinomycetota bacterium
CGCCGACTTCCTCATGGCGTACACGGCCGCGATGGGGGGAGGCGATCCCACGCGACTGTCGGCGTTGGGCATCCTCGCCGACGCCGTGCTGCTCGGATATCGCTTCGACGAGGCGTTCGAGAGCGTCGGGGAGTCGTTCGCCGATGGGAGCGCGAGCCTGATCGATGCGATCGCGAAGGACGTCGGGGGCGAGTTCCGGCTCGGAGCCGTGGTGACCCGTGTCCGAACCGACGATCGAGGAGTGACGGTCGACCTGGCCGACGGGGGGCAGGTCCGCGGGGGCGCCGGCGTGATGACGCTGCCGGTGAACGTGTGGTCCGACATCGCGTTCGACCCACCGTTGTCGGCGGAGAAACGCCGGATCCAGGCGATCGGGAACCCCGGCGCCTCGACGAAGGTGCTGGCTGTGGCGCGCGGCGTGCCTCCCGGGTTCCTCGGGGCCGGCTGGCCGGCGGCGTTGCAGGCTGTGGTGGACCACCGGGAGATGCCCGGTGGCCGGCTGGTGGTGGGGTTCTCAGGCGTGGGCGGCATCGATCCGACCGACCCCGCGGCCGTCCAGACAGCGCTCCGGGCCTACCTTCCCGAGAGCGAGGTGCTGACGAGCGACGGGCACGACTGGGTCGCCGACCTGTTCTCGAAGAGCACGTGGTTCGCGCCGCCGCCGGGTTGGGAGACCGGCGACGCCGGTGCGCAGGTCGCGCCGGAAGGACGGCTGGCGTTCGCCGGCGGCGACATCGCGGTGTTCGGCGCCGGATGGATCGAGGGAGCGGTCGTCAGCGGCCACGACGCCGCACGAGCGGTGATGGGCTTCGACGCCTGATGCCGAACGCGAACGCGCCGCGCCGTCCCGCGCGAGCGGAAACCGTTGGCTCGCTTCTGCGGCCACAGCGGCTCCGCGCCACCATCGACGTGTTCTACGAGCCGGGGCACTCGGCCGCGCTGGCCGAGGAACGCTCCCGAGACCGGGCGGAACTGACCGCGATCGAGGACGAGGCCATCCGCGCGGCGGTCCACCGACAGATCGACTGCGGACTGGACGTCGTCACGGACGGCGAGTTCCGGCGATGGATGTTCATGAACTCGTTCTACGACGCGGTCGACGGCGTTCGCACCGGGAAGACGGTCGTGTTCCGCAACGACCGAGGCGAAGACGTGCGGCTGAACGTCCATGAGATCGTCGGTCGTCTCGCACCGATCGATTCACCCGGCGCGCGCGAGGCGTCGTTCATGATCGATGCCGCCGACGGCCATCCGTTCAAGGTGACGTTCCCGGCTCCGTCGATCTTCGGTCATCCGCTGACGACGGTGGTCGGTCCTGAGGCCGGCGGCTACGGCTCGCTCGAGGAGTTCGTGGCGCACGCGATCGAGATCGAACGCGGGTTGGTCGCGGACGCGATCGCCGCGGGGGCGCGCTACATCCAGTTCGACTTCCCCTTGTATCCGTATCTGGCCGATCCCGCGTGGATCGGGCGGTTCGAGCTCGCCGGGCACTCGGTGCACCGCGTGCTCGATGCGGCGCTCGCGGCGGACGCCGCCGTGTTGGAGGGCATCCCCGACGACGTCACGACCGCGCTCCACATCTGCCGCGGCAACTTCCGCTCATCGTGGATGTGCGAGGGATCGCTCGAGCCGGTCGCGGAGCGGGTGTTCAACCTGCCGTACGACGCGTTCCTCGTCGAATGGGACGACCTCGGCCGCGACGGCGGATTCGAGCCGATCCGGTTCCTCCGCGACGGAACCGTCATGGTCATGGGCATCGTCTCGTCGAAGATCCGCGAGATCGAGCACGAAGACGAACTCGTGCGGCGAATGGAACACGCCGCGGAGGTCGTGGGCGGGATGGATCGGCTCGCGATCAGCCCGCAGTGCGGTTTCGCGAGCGTGATGGTCGGCAACGATATCGACGAGGACATCCAGTGGCGCAAGCTCGACCTGGTCGGCCGCATCGCCGACCGCCTTTGGGGAGCGTGACCGCCTCCGACGCAGACGGTTCCCGACTGGCGCGCCGGGACGCAACCGTGATAGGAGATTCCGTCCGGTCGGCTGAGGAGGGGGCCCAGCGTGACGGTGGTTGCCGAGGGTCCGAGGGAACGGTCGTCGATCGACGGTTCAGACGGGACCTGGCGCCATCCGCTTCGCGTGAGCGACCTGCTCGCACAGCGCGTCCTGAAGACGATCCGTCAACGCCTGCACGTCGGGTCGTGACTTCGGATCGCCCTCCGCGAAGATCGGCTCGCCGAACGAGACGCCAACGTTCGGCCGGAACGGGCGCCCGATCCGCAGGCCTGCTTTTCCCCACCGCCGCTGTGGCCCCCACAGCCCGACCGGGATCACGGGGCTGCCGGCGAGGAGTGCGATCCTGGCCGCGCCCTTCTGCACGGGGAGCATCTCGTCACCGTATCCCACGGTGCCTTCCGGCGCGATCCCCGCGAGCCAGCCCTCCTTGACGACATCGGAGAGTTGCTCGAGCGGACCCCACACGCCGGCCCCGCGGCGGATCGGCACCTGCCCCAGCCCGCGCAACGCCCTGCCCATGAACGGTCGTTCGAAGTCTTCGCTCAGCGCGAAGCAGCGTACGATCCGGCCGCGTCGCGTGATCGGGAGCCCGACGAAGATGGCGTCGAGGACGCTCACGTGGTTGTAGGCGATCAGGGCGCCGCCGTGACGAGGGATGTGCTCGGAGCCGGCGATACGGACGCGGAACGACGTCACCGCCACCGTGCCGACGGTCGCGCGAGCCACGTTCCACCAGGCGTCGCACTCGGTCTTCGTCTGTACGGCCGTTTCCCCAGCCCCTCTCGTGCGGTCCGAGGCTACCAACGCGTGGGTGCCCCCGCTGTGCCCCGGTTAGCCCTAGTCACGACGGGGTGGACGGATGCCACGGAACTCCCAGTCGCCGCCGAACGCGGTCGACTCCACCTCTTCGGACTCGCTCGGCTGGGCGCCCACGTCGTCGCGCAGCGGAACGTCCCCCTCGACGATCGTGTTGCGGAGCGTACCGAGCCCCTCAACCTCGACCTCCACGACGTCGCCGGGCTGCACGGGCCGGGAGTTCGCCGGCGTGCCGGAGAGCAGTACGTCGCCGGGGAGCAGCGTGATCGTTCGAGCGATGTCGGCGACCAGGTAGTGCATGTCCCAGATCATCTCGTCGGTGTTGCCGTCCTGCCGAACGTCGCCGTTCACGCGGGTCCGGATGCGCTTGCCGTGGAAGTCCCAGTCCGTCACCAGGCCCGGGCCGAGCGGACAGAGCGAGTCCGAGCCCTTCACGCGGAGCATCGAGCCCGCGTCGGTGTCGCGGAAGTCGTGGAGCCCGTAGTCGTTGGCCACGGTGTAGCCGAGGATGTGATCGCCGGCGTCCTCGGGCGCGATGTGTGTGGTCTCGCGGCCGATCACGATCGCGATCTCGCCCTCGTAGTTGAGGTATCTGCACCGCGGCGGACGAACGACGCCGCCGCCGTGCGCGTTCAAGGACGTGGTCGGCTTGTGGAAGTACGTCGGTGCAGGACCCAACTTGGCGCCGAACTCCGCCCGTCGGCTCTCGTAGTTCAGGTGGACGCAGACGATCTTCGAAGGCTCGACGGGTGAGAGGTGCAGCGCGTCGTCCGCGGCGATGCGTCGTCCGTCAGCCACGACCAGCACGTCGCCGTCCCGTGTCACCGGGACGGCGAGACCGTCGAGCAGGATCCGTCGCGTCTCCACGTGGTCGCTAGGATAGGCCGCGATGACGGAGCTGAAGGGGTTCATGTTTCCGCGGACGCCCGAGGGACGGTCGTCCATCGTTCCGACGCCTCCGTGGCACTACTCGGGGGATGTCCTCACGATCGAGTACCGGGCGGAACCGGCAAGGGTCGCGGCCTTGCTCCCCGACGGCGTCGACCTGGCCGACGAGGATCCGGGCGCCGTCGCGATCATCTGGGCGGACTGGCAATCGTGCAGCGACTCCCAGATCGAGCTCCTCGATCCGGTTCGGTCCCAATACAAGGAGTGTTTCGTCGTCATCCGCTGCAAGTGGAACGGCGAGCACTATTCACGGTGCGTCTACATCTGGGTGGACAAGGACTTCGCGTTGGCGCGCGGCTGGTACCAGGGCTATCCGAAGAAGCTTGGGTCGATCTGGATGACCCGGCCGGTGACGGTCGGGAAGGCCGGACCCCGGCTCGAGGCCGGCGGACGGTTCGGCGCGACGGTGGCGGCGAACGACCGCCGCCTCGCCGAGGCGTCGCTCACGCTGTCGGGATCGTCGGTGACGGGCGGCTTCGTGAACGCGCTGCCCATGCTGCACTCGCGGTGGATGCCGTCGATCGACCCGTCGCAGCCCGACGCGTTGAGCGAGTTGGTGACGATGCAGTCGCAGGACGTCGAGCTCGGGCCGGTCTACACGGGTGAGCCGACGATCGAGCTGTTCGACGCCCCGGGGGAGGAGTTCTCGGCGCTGCGTCCCTACGAGATGATCGCCGGCTATTGGCGCCAGGTCGGCGCTACGTTCGCCGGCGGGACCAAGCTCTCGTGAGGCTCGTCCGCTTCCGTTTCGGCGATCGCATCGCCACCGGCGCCATCGATGCGGGCTCCGACGACATCCGCATCCTCCGCGGTACGTTCTTCGAGGATCCGATCCCCACAGGGGAGCAGGTGCCGCTCGACGACGTGCGACTGTTGGCCCCGGTGCTGCCGTCCAAGCTCGTCTGCGTCGGCAGGAACTACGCGGCGCACGCGGCCGAGTGGGGGATGGAGGTTCCCGAGGAGCCGCTGCTGTTCCTCAAGCCGTCGACGGCCGTGATCGGCCCCGGCGACCCGATCGACTTGTTGCCGATCAGCAAGCGCGTCGACTTCGAGGGCGAGCTGGCCGTGGTGATCGGCCGGCTGGCCCGCCGCGTGCGCGCCGAGGACACGTACCGATACGTCCTGGGCTACACGTGCGCGAACGACGTGACGCTCCGCGACCTCCAGCGCACGGAGGACCAGTGGGCCCGGGCGAAGGGCTTCGACGGCTCGTGCCCGCTGGGGCCCTGGGTCGAGACGGAGCTCGATCCGAACGACATCCGGGTGGAGACGCGACTGAACGGCGAGATCCGGCAGGCAGCCCAGACCACCGACATGGTGTTCGGCGTCGCCGAGCTGATCGAGTACATCACCGAGTTCATGACGCTTCTTCCCGGCGACGTCCTGTTGACCGGGACGCCCGAGGGCGTGGGGAGACTCGCCCAGGGAGATGTCGTCGAGGTCGAGGTCGAGGGCGTGGGCACGCTCTCGAACCCCGTGGTGGCCTAGTGGCGGATCCGGTCCGATGTCGGTTCGCGCCCGCACCGTCGGGCTCGATCCACGTGGGCAACGCGCGCTCCGCGTTGTTCAGCTGGCTGTTCGCCCGGCACAACGGCGGTTCGTTCGTCCTGCGCGTCGAGGACACGGACGCCAGTCGCGTTACCGAGGAGGCGTATCACGGCGTGCTGGAGTCGCTGCGATGGCTCGGCCTCGATTGGGACGAGGGCCCCGATGTCGGCGGTCCGCATGGTCCCTATCGGCAGTCGCAGCGGACGGACATCTATCGCGAGCTCGCCGACCGGCTGATCGGCGACGGGAACGCATACCACTGCTACTGCACCCCCGAGGAGCTCGAAGCGACCAAGCAAGACTTGAAGGCGCGCGGCGTGCCGCCGGGCGGGGACGACGGCCGGTGCCTGCGGCTGACCGAGGTCGAGCGCGGCGCGTTCGAGCGTGAGGGGAGGCCGTTCACGGTTCGGTTCGCCATGCCCGACCAAGAGTGGGTCGTGGACGACCTGGTGAAGGGGGAGGTGCGGTTCCCTGCCGGACAGCTCCGCGACTTCGTCATGGTTCGGTCGGACGGCACGCCCGTCTTCCTGCTCGCGGTCGCCGTCGACGACATGTTGATGGGGATCACGCATGTGATCCGCGGGGACGACCTGCTCGCGAGCGCTCCGCGCAATGCGGCCGTGATCGAGGCGCTGGGTGGTACGCCGCCGCGGTACGCGCACCTGCCCCAGGTCAACGGGTCGGACGGCAAGCCGCTGTCGAAGCGCCACGGGTCGACGTCGGTCGAGGCGTTCCGTGAGCACGGCTTCCTGCCCGAGGCCCTGATGAACTACCTGGCGCTCCTCGGATGGTCCAAGGACGAGTCGACCACGTTCCTGTCCCGCGACGAGCTCGTGGAGGCGTTCGACCTGTCGCGCGTGTCGAGCAACCCGGCCGCGTTCGACACGAAGAAGCTCGAGTGGATGAACAACCACTACATCCAGTCGCTCGACGAAGACGAGTTGGCGGCTCGCTGCGTGCACTTCTTGACGGAGGCCGGCCTGCTGCCGGAACCGGCCAGGCTCCGGGCGGCGATGCCGATCGTCCGTGAACGCATGAAGACGCTGACGGAGTCCGTCACGCTGTTGCGCTTCTTGTTCACCGACGACGTCGTGCCGGACGAGAAGGCGCGGGATACCATCGCGAAGGCGCCTCCCGGGTACCTCGCGAAGGTGGCCGACGCGCTCGAGGTGCTCGAGCCATGGGAGCACGCCGCGATCATGACGACGCTCGACGCCGTCGGGACGGGCGAGGGCCTCAATCGCAGCAAGGCGTTCGAGCCGGTCCGCGCCGCGGCGACGGGCTCCAAGGTCTCGCCGCCACTGCCCGAATCTCTGGAACTGCTCGGGCGCGAGATCACCGTCGCCCGCTTGCGCGCAGCCGCCGGGTGAGCTGCTCCATGCGAAGAGGTACCCCAAAGGGCTCTCCCTCGGCTCGCCCGTTCGGGCGATGTAGCGGGATGTTGCCCCCGATACGATGGGCCCGTGCGGCTGTTCCGATCGCCTGACTTCCGTTTGCTCGCCCTTTCGAACGGACTTTCATCCCTCGGGGACGAACTCGCGCTGGTGGCGCTCACCATCAAGGTCTTCGAGCTGAGCGACGGCTCGGGCATCGCCGTCGCCGCGGTGCTGCTCGCAGGGATCCTCCCGCTCGTCCTGTTCGCTCCGTTCGCGGGACTGATCGTCGATCGCACCGAGACCACCGGCACGCTCGCGCTCGCCTCGGCGGCGCAGGCGTTCATCGCCGTGGGACTGGCGTTCGCCGAGCCTGTGTGGCTGGTCGTCGCTCTTTCGTTCCTGTTGGGGTCGGCCGCCTCGATCGCATCGCCGGCCGTGTTCGCCATCGTCCCGACGGCCGTCGACGAGGAAGACCTCACCGAGGCGAACGCGAACATGGAAACGGTCCGTTATATCGGCATGGTCGCCGGACCGCTGATCGCCGGCGGTCTCGCCGGAGCGCTCGGCGCGGACCGGGGGACCAGAGCCGCGTTGCTCCTGGACGCCATCACGTTCCTGGTCATCACGTCGGCTGCCGCGTCGCTCAAGGTTCGTCGTCAACCCGAATCCGCCCCGGAGGAAGGACGGACCAAAGGGGAGGCGCGCCAAGGGTTCGCCTTCATCCGGCGCGATCGCGTCCTGCTGATCGGCGTGGCCGCCGTCGCGACGACCGTCCTCTTCGCGACCATGGACAACGTGGCCGAGGTGTTCTTCGCCAACGATCCGGAGCTCTTGAACGCCGGCAACTGGGGATACGGCGCGCTCGCGGCGGTATGGCTGCTGGGGATGGTCGTAGGCGCCGGTCTCATCGCGCGACGGCTGCCCCAGGAACGGCTGGCGCCCGCCGTCTTGCTGTCCTCGATCACCGGAGGCGCCGCCGTCGCGATCGCTGCGTTGTTCCCCAACATCGTGCTGGCGCTCGCGATGTTCACCCTCGGCGGAGTGGCGAACGGCGTTGCGAGCGTCTCCATGCGCAGCCTGATCCATCATCGCGTCCCCGATCAGCTCCGCGGAAGGGTCTTCGCCGCCTACTTCGGCGTGGCGTTCGCTGGTCAGCTTGCGGCGACGGCGCTCGGCGGAGTGCTGATCGCCGTGCTGCCGAGCTCACGCGATGTCCTGTTGGTGGGCGGCTTGGGCGGCACGTTGGTCGGCCTGATCGGCCTGGCATGGTTCGCGGCGCTGCCCTTGGAGACACGCGCTCCGCACGTCGTGCACCTGCCCGACACCGAGCCGGTCAGACCGGGTATGGTGGTGGTTCGCGACATCACGCCGCCGGATGACACGGTGGTCGAACCGGAGGAAGTCGTCCCCTCGGCCAACCCGTCGGCCTGATCGCCTGCGGCGAGCGTCGTCGGGGAGGGCTCCATGGCCAACCTAGTGAATCTGCCGGAACGCCAGGACGCCGAAGGCGATTGGCACCAGGTGGTCCGCGACGTCTGTTACTGGTGCGGGTGTCACTACTTCCACGCCGAGGACGATCGCGACCTCGTGTGGGAGCCGGGCAAGGAGCGCGAGAAGACCTGCTCCGACGACGAGTGCGAGTGCCACACAGCCCCGCTCGTCGGCCAACACCGCGACTGACGACCGATCGTTGCCCGGATCCGCTCGTCGCCTCTTCGTCCGAACGTCCGTAGACCTCGGCTGACGAAATCTGCTACACCTCTGGCAGATCAAGACTTCGGAGGGGGAGCCATGAAACGGCGCTCGATCTTTGTCTGTGTTGCCCTCGCTGCGGTGATCGCAGCTTCCACGACAGCCGCAGCAAGGCCCGGCGGTCATCATCACGGCGGGTTCAAGACGGGGCAGGCCGCGATGCTCACCGCGGTCGCGCCCGACGTGGGGATCACGCCGCTCCTGACCGTCGGGGACGTGCTTCCGAGCGGCTATCGCTTCGAGGCGATCCCGGACGGGATCTCCGTCCGCCCCCGGGGCCGGGGGATCGTCGACCTCTTCGTGAACCACGAGACGAGCAAGGTGCCCTTCCCATACGTCACCGCCGGGCCCACGGCGGCCAACGGGGAGAACGACTTCGACAACGCGCAGGTGAGCCGGTTGACCCTCAGCCAGCGCTCGGCCGGCGTGCTCAACGGCTCGTTCGCGATCCCGAGCAGTTCCGGTTACCAGCGCTTCTGCTCGAACTACCTGGCCACGTGGAGGGAATCGTTCACCCGGGAGATCCTGTTCACGAACGAGGAGTCGCCCGACTACGTGTACCGGCAGGATGCGTCCTGGCCGCCTACGCCCGGGAGCCCGGATGAGCGAGAGGCCGGCGTGGTCGTCGCGCTCGACGTCCGGACCGGCCGGCACTTCCCGATCTACGGGATGGGCCGGCATAACCACGAGAACTCCGTCGCGATCCCCGGGTACAGGAAACCGGTCGTGCTCTCGGGCGACGACACGTTCACGAGCGGCCCTCTCACGGACCCGGTCAACACGGCCAACAAGCTCGCCCCGGCGCAGTCGCAGCTCTACTCCTACATCGCACCGGGCACGTACTCGCTGCTGGCCGACAAGGGCGACCTCTGGGCGTTCGTCTCCGATACGCCCGGCGTGAAGAACTATTACGACGTGATCCCCGGGTCGGGAACGGTCGTCACCGGCCACTTCATCAAGGTGCCGAAGGACATCGCCACCGGCCGCAACCCCGACGGCTCCGAGATGAAGGCGGCCGACAAGGGATACCCGCTGCCGCCCACGGACTTCAGCTGGCAGCTCGACCTTCGATCCGCGACCGTCGCCCCGGGTCCGGGCATCGACGGTCCCCAGTGGGTGCTCGAGTACTGGAGCGACATCAACAACGTGTTCCAGTTCGTCCGCGTCGAGGACATCGCGTACGACAAGCGGCCCGGCATGGGGAACGTCGTCTACATCGTCGACTCGGGACGGGGCAGGCGCGTCGACCAGAGTCTGGACACGCCGAACTTCAAGTCCACGAACGGCCGTGTGTGGAGGATGGAGCTCGACAAGCACGACCCGACGAAGGTGACCTCGCTCACCGTGTTCGTCGAGGGGGACGACGCCGACGTCAAGACCCTCACCGAGGTACACCAGCCGGACAACATCGAGACGACCGCCAACGGCCTCTTGTTGACGGAGGACCCCGGATCGAGCCAGCAGTTCGTCCTCGCAGACCAGACGCTACCCAACGCCACGACAGCGCGCCTGTGGTACGTGCCTCTCGGAGATCCGGCCTCCGCTCAGGTCGTGGCGAAGGTGGATCAGTCCGCAGACGGCCTGGGCACGGACGTTGACGGGAGGGCCCCCGGCAACTGGGGCGCCTGGGAGTCGACCGGCATCGTCGACGCATCCGCGGCCTTCGGCCCCGGCGCGTTCCTGATCAACATCCAGGCGCACACGCTGTGGGTGGAGCAGGCGCCGGGTGACGACAACAACGGCGACACGTTCCCCGACTTCACGTACAAGCGCGAAGGAGGGCAACTGCTGCTGATCCGCATCCCCTGGGCGTAGCCCCACCCGACGTCTAGCCGCAGGGGGGATCGAGGAGCCGCCGGCCGAGGCCGGCGGCTCCTTCCGCGTCACCTGACTCGCTCCAGCGGGCGATGCCTCATCCCGAAGAGGAATCGGGTCGCGTCGGTCCGCCGGATCACGTACTCGTACAGGCCGAGCGATATCGCGAACGAGCCGAGCATCGCGATCGCGAACTTCGGCCAGACCCGCATGTCCCACCCGACGACGACGTACGCGATGCCGACGATCACCGTCTGATGCACGATGTAGACGGGGAACGCGGCCTCGCTCGTATAGCGGAGCACGCGGCTGTCGCCGTTGAGGAGCGCCCTTCCTCAACCCGTGGCAGATGCCGATCCTGTTCGTCCTCGCGGGCGCCGCCGCCTGGTTCGCGCTCGGGCACCGCTCGCCCGGCGACTACGTCGTCGAGCGGTTCAAGCGACTCCTGGTTCCGTTCGTGTTCGGGGTCCTGGTGATCGTGCCTCCCCAGGCGTATCTCGTGGCGTTACCCACTGACAAGGGAGCGCGTCAAGCCACCGAGAATCGCAAGTCGGTCGGGAGTTCGAGGCCCTCGCGTCGCATCCCTAGCCGGTCCTCGGCGCGCAGGCGAATCTCCCCAAGACCGGCGCGGTTGAGACGCCTCTGCTGGGCACTCGCGGCGTCGCGTTCTTGAGAAGCCTTCTCATGGTCCTTGGTGGCCAGGGCTCGTCCCATGATGTCTCTGGCCATCACGCGTCGACGTCCGAGAGCCTCTTCGGCGAGCAGGCTTGCACGGCGTGCTCT
>JBBQVZ010000116.1:0-10914 GCA_038211015.1 Actinomycetota bacterium
CGGGGTCGGCGTGTTCGCGTTCCTGGCCACCCCCGCCGGGCTCTGGGTGGGCCATGACACGAAGACCATGGGCCACGAGACACACAACCGTATCGGCATGTTCCCCCTCGCCGGAGGGACGACGCCTCCGGTCGGGGTCAACTCGACGCTCCCGGGAACGCTGTACAACCTGCCGCCGACGCAGTGCTCGGCCGGAGCGACGCCGTACCTGTATCGCGTGAACACCGGCGGACCGACCATCGCCGCGAACGACTGCGGTCCCGATTGGTCGGGGGACCCGGACTTCGACAACCCAACGCTGCGCAACAGCGGCAGCAACACCGCAGACTGGGGCTCGAACGGGTCGCAGAACGGCACCGTCCCGGCGACGACGCCCTCCGGGGTCTTCGCCACCGAGCGGTGGGATCCGGGCGACGATCCCGAGATGCAGTGGACGTTCGCCGTCCCGAACGGGACCGTTGTCCAGGTGCGCCTGTACTTCATCAACCAGTACGACGGGACGGGTCAGGTGGGTCAGCGCGTTTTCAACGTCTCGATCGACGGGACGACGGTCCTGCCCAACTTCGACATCGTCGCCACCGCCGGCGGAGACAAGACCGGCGAGATGCGATCGTTCAACATCACGAGCGATGGAACCGTCAACATCGATTTCGGGCACATCGTCGAGAACCCGTTGATCAACGCGATCGAGATCGTGAACCCGGCTCTCCTTCCGGGGCCTCAACCGATCGCCGCGAACTTCCTGAGCCGGCGGAGCTTCGATGGCACGACCCTCGGAGGGGGTTCGACGTTCAACACGCCAACGACAGACTGGTCGCAGGGCCGCGGCGCGTTCCTGCTGAACGGGAGGATCTACGCGGGTTGGTCGGACGGACGTCTCTACCGGTGGACCTTCAACGGGACCACGCTCGGACCACGCGTCGACATCTCCGCGGCAGGGAACTACGTCCTCGGACCGACGTGGCTGAGCTTCTCCGACGTCAGCGGCATGTTCTGGAACGACGGGAAGCTTTACTACACGAGATCGGGTGACCCGGACCTGCACTTCCGATACTTCATCCTCGAGAGCGAGCTCGTCGGGAGCAACGAATACTCCGTCAGCGGGCCAGGCATCGACGGACTCGACTGGAGCGGCGTTGAAGGGATGACCCAGGCGAGCGGTCACATGTACTGGCAGACGGGCGACGGTGTGCTGCACGAGATCGACTTCTCGAGCGGCGCTCCCGTCGGGGGCACCGACAGCGTCGTCGGCAGTATCGGCAGCGAAGGCTCCAACGGGCTCTTCGTCCTGCCCACGTAGGAGTTTCAAGGAAGCGAGGACGACGACCATTCGGCGCCACTTCGGCGCCGATGGTCCGTCGCCCCTCGACAGCCTCGCGGCTACGCGGCTCCCAGCTCGAAACTGATGAGCTCCTCCGTTCCCGAACCCCCCGACACGCCGAAGACCAGCACGGGCCCGACGCCCCTCGCGTAGAGCTTGTACTCGAGGACCTTCGGGTGCAGCGGTGTGTCGTCCTTCGTCAACAGGACGTCCGTGAAGTGTCCGAACGGCACCTCGGCTTGCTCGCTCACGCTGAGGATCTCTGCGTGATCCTCAGCCTCACCCGCAAAGAACTCCTGGCGGTAGGACACGCCGACCGCCGGATCGGCGGGTATGACGACCCCGGGTTGGGCACCGTCGACGCCGGCCTCCCATGAGCCTGCCGTGCTGACCACCGCGCCGTTCTCGTACTCCTTCGTGTTCTCACCCAGGTACCAGACGTTCCCGCACGCATCCTGCGCGTACCAGTCCCAGGTGTTCTCGATGACGTGGCGGCCTTCCCGCACGACGTCGTGCACGACCGTGGCCTGGATGCCGATGATCTCCTTCGTCCTGGTCGTGACGTACACCCGCACGCTCAGCTCGACACCCTTATCGGTCTCGCGGAACTTCCACGTGGTGCCCGGTGTCATCGGCCAGTACGGGTTGTCGATCGGACCGGTGAAATCTGCCGGGTCGAGGGTGACGGGCTCGCCACCCTGCGGCAGGTCGATAGGGCAGCCGCCGGCGACGGCCACTCCTCCGGGCCATGTCGCCACGCCGAGCACGACGGCGAGACCGAGCCCTGCGATCGCTCGGATCGTCTTGTTGAGCATGGATCCTCCTCCCATCCGGTGTCGAAGCAACCATGGGGGTCAGGCCCTGAACGCACCCTGAAGGCACCGCGACCGGCATTCAGCGCGACTTCAGCTCGGCGCGCGATGATGATGTGTTCGTTCATTCGGTCGATCGGAGAGGAAACGCGTGCGGGTCTTGGTCGTCGAGGACGAGAGGCGGCTGGCCGCCGGCCTGAAGAAGGGCCTGGTGGCCGAGGGGTTCGCCACCGACGTGGCGTTGCACGGCACCGATGGCCTGTGGATGGCCAGAGAGAATCCCTACGACGCCATCGTGCTCGACCTGATGCTGCCGGGGATCAACGGATACAAGATCTGCGCCACCCTCCGCGAGGAGGGCGTCTGGACGCCGATCCTGATGCTCACGGCCAAGGACGGGGAGTTCGACGAAGCGGAGGCGCTGGATACCGGCGCCGACGACTACGTCACGAAGCCGTTCTCGTACATCGCGCTCGTCGCCCGGCTCCGGGCGTTGATCCGCCGGGGCGCGGGCGAACGGCCGGCCGTCCTCGACGCCGGAGATCTGCGATTCGACCCCGCGTCCCGCCGAACCTGGCGCAGCGAGACGCTCGTCGAGCTCACGGCCCGCGAGATGGCGCTGCTCGAGTTCCTGATGCGACATCCGGGCGAGGTCATGTCGAAGAACGAGATCCTCGAACATGTGTGGGACTACGACTTCGAAGGCGACCCGAACATCGTCGAGGTCTACATCCGTCATCTCCGGAACAAGTTGGATCGCCCCTTCGAGCGTCACGCGATCGAGACCGTTCGAGGCGTCGGTTACCGGTTGGCCGACGATGGCGGGTAGCCGGTCGGGGCACGAGCGCGCGCGTCGCGGGGCCGGCATCCGGATGCGCACGACGGTCACCGCCATGTTCGTCGTCGCCGTGAGCCTGGCGATCGCCGGCATCGCCCTGGTCCTCTACGTGCAAGAGGCGCTCCGCGACGACGTGCGTGCGACCGCGAGGCTCCGCGCCCGAGCCGTGACGGACCAGGTCTCGTCGGGCGACCAGACGTTCGTCGCGGGCGATGCCGACGAGGAGTTCGTGCAGATCCTCGGCGCCGATGGGACGATCCTGATCTCTAGTCCCAACGTCAGGGGCGACCCGGTCGTCGTGTCATTGCAGCCCGGGGAGGAGCGCATCCTCGGTTCCGCGCCACCCGAAGGCGGCACGTTCCTGGTGGTCGCCGCGGCGGCGAGTGGCTCGCGGGAGAACAACACGGTCATCGTGGGGCGCAGCTTGGAAACGGTGACGGAGGCGACGGCCGCCATGGTCAGGGTGCTCGCACTCGCGATCCCGCTCCTGCTGTTCGTGGTCGGGCTCGTGACGTGGCTCATGGTCGGGCGGGCCCTGGCACCCGTGGAAGGGATCCGTCGCGAGGTCGAAGCGATCTCGAGCAGCGAGCTCCACCGCCGGGTTCCCGACGCGCCGGGCGGCGATGAGATCTCGCGGCTGGCATCCACGATGAACCGGATGCTTCAACGCCTGGAGGAAGGGCACCGGCGCGAGCGACGCCTGGTCTCCGACGCATCGCATGAGCTCCGCTCCCCGATCGCGTCGATCCGACAGCACGCCGAGGTCGCGCTCTCGCATCCTGATGCGACGACGACCCCGGAGTTGGCTTCTGTCGTGCTCGAAGAGGACGTGCGGCTGCAGCGGATCGTCGAGGATCTGCTCCTGCTCTCGAGCCTGGACGAGGGCTCGCTCCACCTGCGGATGGTGCCTGTCGACCTGGACGACCTGGTCCTCGAGGAGGCGACGCGCTTGCGGGCGACGACGGGTCTGCGTATCGAGATCGACGCCGTGTCCGCCGGTCGCGTGGGCGGCGATCACGCCAGGCTGGAGCGTCTGGTCCGCAACCTGACGGAGAACGCCGCGCGCCACGCGCGCGGCGTGGTCGCCCTCTCACTCCGCGCGACCGACGGCGGGGTGGTCTTCGCCGTCGAAGACGACGGTGAAGGGATCGAGGCCGAGCAGCGCGAGCGGATCTTCGAGCGGTTCGTTCGGCTGGACGAGGCACGCGATCGCGACTCGGGTGGCAGCGGGCTCGGGCTCGCGATCGTCCGGGAGCTGGCGGTCGCGCATGGCGCCACCCTCGTCGTGACCGACGCTCACATCGGCGGAGCGCGCTTCGAGGTCCGCTTCCCGTCGATGCCGGACTGAGGCGGCTCCCGCCGGCGGCCGGCTCGTTCAGCGAGGCTTCAGGGCCGGCGGCGCAGGATGCGCGTGAACCGGCGAGGCCGGACCACCATCGAGACGGAGGAGGCCGAGATGAACAAGCGGATCAAGGTAGTCATCGGTGCAACCGCGGCGGCGATGGTGATCACGGGAGGCGCCGTGGCGGCCACGGCATCCGGCGAAGACGACGCACCCCTCACGGGCAGCGCCCGCGAGAAGGCCACGGCCGCGGCGTTGGCGCACGTGGGCGAGGGAACGGTCGTCGGCACCGAGGTGGGCGAGGACGGAGTCGCGTACGGCGTCGAGATCCGCCTGACCGACGGTAGCCAGGTCGATGTGAAGCTCGATGAGGGTTTCCAGGTCATCGCGACCGAGAACGACGACGACGGCTCACAGAACGAGACCGGCAACGCTGACGACTAACTGGTACCTACCCTGGACTGGCCCGTCCATCCAGTGATGACGAGATCCGGACCGCGAACTAATCGTCCATGAGTGCGTTGGCGGCAGCCTTCGATGCCGGGTGCATGCTCGAGCGGACCACTTCGGCCAGGTACACGTTTCCTCCATCGGGGTAGGTGATCTCGAACGGGTCAACGCCGGCCTCCTCGAACGCGCCGCGGAGACCTCGGAGCGCTTCCTCTTTCATCTGTTCGCCGACGCGTCCCAGCCGAGCTCCTGGATCAGGATCGCGTAGCCCACGCACCGCACGGACGTGCTCAGCTTCCTGCCGGTCGCATCGAGCAGCGCCACCGCCACCTCGGCTTCCATCTCATCGCCCTCCTCGCTCGTCCTCGCTCCATCTGTTGCTGCGCCGCACTCATGGGATCGCTCGCAGATGTCGACTGAAGGCCAATGCTCGCCACCGACCCTCTCTCCGTTGTCGGCATCATCGTCCTGGTCATCCTGCTCGTGGGCGTGGGACTGGCCTGGGTACGCGACATGTGGCTCGAGGGGCGAGAGCTGCTGGAAGAGTTCAGGGACTGGTGGGGCGACCGAAGGGACTCGACGCGATGACCGACTCGGCTTCGAGGGCGTCACGCTGCACGCACTCCGACACTTCGCGATCAGCACGTGGCTCCGCGCTGGCGTGCCCGTGTTGGTTGTGTCGCGGATGGCCGGACACGCGAAGGCGTCATTCACCATCGACACCTATGGCCATTGCATCCCTGAGGACCAGGACGCGGCGGTCGTTGCCATGGATCGCGCTCTCGCGGGAGGCGAGGCTCGATGATCCGCCTCCTCAAGGTCTCCATCCGTCCAGCCGACGTGGAGGATTCGTCGGCAGGCTTATTTCATCGAACGTGAGCCGCGGGCGCGGTCTCGGAGCTCCGCAGATCGAGCGCGGCTCGCGGGCAGCGAGCAGCACCGTGAGCCACGCTGCGTCCTAGCGCTGAGCAGCCGACGGATTGGCGCGGCGCGACCGGCATCGTGGCGCGACCGGCGACGCCTGGCTTAGCCCGCCGAGACGTCGTCGATCAACGCCCGTGCCGACGCCGCCCCCGGCTCGTTCCCTTTTCGCTCGAATGCCGCCAACGCGCCACGGGCTGCCTCCGCCGCCTCCTCGCGGAGGCCGGCCGCGCGTGAGACGTCCGCGAGCGTCATCAAGGTGTTCCCGTGGAACCAGGGGCTCTGCGCACCAGCGTAGAGGTCGACGGCCTCGCGGGCGAGCCGGCGCGCCTCGTCATGCTCGCCTCGCGCGGACCGGAACAACGCCTGGGCCGAGCGCGCGGAGGCCTGCGTGGCCAGGTCGTCGTCGGCGCCGATCGTGCGCGCGATCGTCGCAACCTCGTCCGCCTCGTCGAACCGACGCAGACGGCCGAGCGCCATCGCGAGGTTGGCGGCGGCGGTCGACCCGTGTGCCTCGTCGCCGTGGCGCTGATGGATCTCGTACTGATTGCGGAACGAGCGCTCCGCCGCCTCAAGGTCACCCGCCATCAACTCGATCTGGCCGCCGAACTCGTAGCTCGCCGTCACCCACATCTCCGAACCGAATCGCTCGGCGAACGCGACGGACTCCCTGATGCGTTCGCGCGCCCGATCGAAATCACCGGTCAGGGCGTCGAAGCAGGCTTCCTGCACAAAGACCACGTGGCCGATGGCTCCGTCGCGCCCGAACTCGGCCACCGCAGCATCGATCGATGGTCTCCCCTCGGCGGGCGACGTCGACCCGAGGAGCTCGGCGCCCACCTGGAGCGACATCGCGTCCATGAGGAGCGACCGATCGCCCGATCGGCGCGCGTGATCCACGGCGTGGATCGCCGCGTCTCTCGCCGCGTCGAAGCGGCACGGCATCCATTCCACGCTCGCGAGCCCCATCCACACGATCGCGAGCGCCTCGTCATCGCCGCCCGCCTCGAGCGCAGCTCTCGCCGCAGCCACTTCCGCCCGGAGTTCGTCGGTGGTGAAGCCGATGGGGTCGATTATCAGCTGCATGAGACCCCGATCGATCCTGGCCATCCACTCGATCGACTTCTGCCCGCTCGCGGCGGCCGCCGCCACGGCCTCGTCGAGCGCGGAGGACGCCACGCGCGGGTCGAGGTTGCGCGCGCTCGCCCGCCCCACGTCGTACAGGGCGCGAGGCCGGTCTGGATGACCCTCGGGGAGGAGGTCGGCCGCGTGCCGGAACAGGGTCTCGGCCGCCCGGTCGTCGCTCCGATCCGACGCCCGGCGGGCGCTCGCCGCGTAGTGCGTGGCGGCTCGGAGCCCCAACTCGCGCCCGGCCTCGTCCAGCGGCCCGAGTGCCGAGAGGAGCCGGTGCGACTGCTCCAGGTGGTAGGCGAGGATCTCCTCGAATTCCTCGACGCGAGCCTCCCCGACGCCCTCGAGCCAGTCGGCGTACCGCTCGTGCAGCTCGGCGCGGAGCGCTTTAGGCGCAGCCTCGTAGGCGGCGTCGCGGATCAGCTGGTGGCGGAACCGGAACGAGTCCTCGCCCGCGAGCATCGAGCGGTCGGGCCGGATCAGGTCACGCCGGACCAGGCTCATGAGGGTCGGCCGCACCTGCTGACCATCGGCTTCCAGCAACGCCGCCACCGCGCCTACGTGGAACTGTTTGCCACACACCGCCGCCCGCTGGATCGCCGCCCGTTCGTCGGCCGTGAGCTGATCCAGCCGCGCGGCCAGCAGCGCCTGGATCGTCGGCGGCACCCGCAGGTCCCACAACGCTCCCGTCGCCACCCACCGCTCGCCGTCGCGAGCGAGCAGCCCGTCGTCGATCAACATCGAGAGCATCTCCTCGACGAAAAGCGGCGTGCCCTCGGCCGCGGCGAGTATCCGGTCGCGCGCCTCCTCCGGGAGCGGCGCGCGACCCAGCAGGTTCCCGATCAGATCGCCACACTCGTCGTCCGAGAGTGGCTCGAGCGAGATCGTCGTGGCGTTGAACTTGCCGCCGCCCCAGCTCGCCCGCCCGTCCAGCAGGTCGGGCCGCGCGAGGCAGAGCACCAGGATCGGCGCCTCCCGCGCCCAGTCCGTGATGTGCTCGATCAGGTCCAGGAACGTGGGCTCGCCCCAGTGGATGTCGTCGAACACCACGGCGAGCGGTGCCGTCTGCGCGACCGCCTCCAGGAACGACCGGACCGCCCAGAACGTCTCCTCGACCGAGCTGTCGCGCTCGGCCGCGGCGAACAACTGCGCAAGGGTCGAGCACACCGGGCCGTCCGTCCCCACCACCGCGCAGATCTTCCGCTCGATCTCCTCGGGCGCGTCGAAGTCCTCCAGTCCGGCCGCCTCTTTCACGACCTCACCCACGGGGAAGAACGTGATCCCCTCGCCGTACGAGAGGCAGCGGCCTCGAAGGACCGTGGCCTCTCCAATCGATCCCACGAACTCCTCGACCAGCCGGGACTTGCCGACGCCCGGGGTGCCGAGGATCGTGAACAGCTGACACGAACGATCGGCGATCGCGGCCTCAAACGTCTGCCGGAGCCGGGCGAGCTCCCGCTCCCGGCCGACCATGGGCGAGTCCAGGCGACGCGCGAACCCGGGGACGCCGGCCGTCACCTCGATCAGACGGAACGCCGCGAGCGGCTCCGACTTGCCCTTGACCTCGAGCGGCGGGACCGGCTCGGCGACCACGGCGTCCCGGACGAGGCGGAGGGTCTCCTCGCCGATGAGGACGGTGCCCGGCTCCGCGGCCTGCTCCAGGCGGGCGGCGACGTTCACGGCGTCGCCGGTGACGAGCGTGTCGGATCCGTCCCCGGCGACCACCTCCCCGGTGTTCACCCCTATCCGGGCGGCGAGCGAGACGCCGTGGTCGCGCTCCAGTTCCTTGTTCAAGGCCTTGAGGGCCTCTCGCATCTCGACCGCTGCGCGAGCCGCCCGTAGGGCATCGTCTTCGTGGACCGCCGGGATCCCGAACACGGCCATCACCGCGTCCCCGATGAACTTCTCCACGGTCCCCCCGTGGCGCTCGAGCGCCGCCCGCATCTCGGCGAAGTAGCGGGACATGACCCGGCGGAGGGACTCGGGATCGAGGCGCTCGCCCATCGCCGTCGAGCCCGTGACGTCGCAGAAGACCACCGTTACCGTCTTGCGGACCTCCAGGCGGCCAGGCGGAACCAGGGGCGCCGCGCACGCCGGGCAGAACGCAAAGTCCTCCGGGGACTCTCGCCCACAGTTGGCGCAGGTCAGCACCAGTAGAGCCTAGTCCGGCCCTAGCCCGGAAGCATGTTCGGGTGCGCGGCACGGGCAGTCCTGCGGACCCGCATCGTGACCCATGGGTAGAACCAGTGGGTAGAAAGAAGGCCCCCGGTGCCTGTTCCGGCGGGGGGCCTTCAGCGTTTCCGCAGGTCGTTCCTGGAGCGGACGACGGGATTCGAACCCGCGACCCCCACCTTGGCAAGGTGGTGCTCTACCAACTGAGCCACGTCCGCGTGTCTTTCAGGCTAGCGCGGGTCTGGATCCCCTTCAACCGGCGCCCCGAACGACGGGTGCCACCGTACCGCACCCGCCGATGAGGCGGCCGATCCCCGAGCGACGCTATCCAGGATCCTCACTGCGCGTCGGTCGAGCCGAAGCCGCCCAGGCCTCGAGAGGTGTCGGAGAGCTTCTCGGCCCACGTGGGCTTCACCTCGGGGATCGCGACCACGACCAACTGCGCGATCCGGTCTCCCTTCGCGATCCGCACGGGAGTATCGCGGTCCAGGTTCACGACCGCGCAGATCACCTCGCCGCGATAGCCGGCGTCGATCAAGCCCGGTGCGTTGGCGAGCGTGAGGCCCGAACGCGACGCGAGACCGGACCTGGGGAGGACCAATCCTGCATGCCCGTCCGGGATCGCCACCGCGACACCGGTCGGCACCATGCTCCGCTCCCCCGCGGCTACCTCGACGTCGGCGACGGAGCACAGGTCCAGCCCGGCATCACCGGGATGTTGCGCCGTCGGCAGCTGGGCGTCGGGGTGCAGACGCTTGAACGGGACGTCCACGGCTCAGACCGCCTCGATCAGCTCGATGCGATTGCCGAACGGGTCGCGGACGAAGACCCGATGGAACCCCTCCAGCTGGACCTCGTCCTCGACGATCCGGATCCCGGCCGCGTCGAGGCGGGTCAACAGCTGCTCGAGACCCGCCACCATGAACGCCGGGTGCGCCTTGGTCGCGGGCCTGAACCCCTCCTCGACCCCCAGATGGAACTCGATGCTCGGGCCTCGGAACCACACGCCTCCCCTCGGGGCGAGCTCCGGCGGCTTGGAGATCTGCTCCAGTCCGAGCATGTAGCCGTAGAACTTCACGGCGGCGTCCTCCTCGCCCTGTGGCATCGCGAGCTGGACGTGGTGGAGCCCCACGACGCGTCCGTCACGCTGATCCATCCGGGAAGCTTACGAGCAGCCGCTGGTGCTGCCGCACGTCCCGCACACGTAGCAGGAGCCGGCCGGCTGCATCTTCGAACCGCACTGGTAGCAGAGCGGCGCGTCCAGGATCTTCGCGGCCTGCTTCTCCTTCGGGGGGATCAGCTCCGCCGGAGGATCGGCGGGAGCGGTCACGGGGCGCATCTTCTCCTCGACCTCGGCCTTGACGGCCGCTGTCCGCTCCTCGATCGAGCGGATACCGAGCGCGTCCCGCTTGTCATCCGGAAGGTGATCCAGTGCCAACCGACGGAACACGTAGTCGACCAGCGAGGACGCGAACCGGATGTCGGGGTCGTTCGTCATGCCAGACGGCTCGAACTTCATGTTGATGAACTTCTCGACGAACGCGTCGAGCGGCACGCCGTACTGGAGGCCGATCGAGATCGCGATCGAGAACGCGTCCATCACGCCGGACAGGGTCGAACCCTGCTTCGACGTCTTGAGGAAGATCTCACCGATCCCGTCGTCCGGATACGAGCTCGCGGTGATGTAGCCCTTGGAGTCACCGACCTCGAACTTCGTCGTGATGGACGGGCGGGTCCGCGGCAGCCGCTTGCGCTCCGGCCGGGCCAGACTTGCCGGCTCGGGCATGTCCGCCGTCTTCTTCTTGTCGGCCGACAGCGGCTGCGCGACCTTGCAGTTGTCACGGTAGATCGCGACGGCCTTCAGCCCGAGCTTCCACGATTCGATGAACAGCTGCTCGACCTCTTCGACCGTGGCCTCCTCCGGCAT
>JBBQVZ010000117.1:0-10611 GCA_038211015.1 Actinomycetota bacterium
CCGATCTGCGACCGCGGCGGCGAATGCCCGCTGCAGGACCAGGCGCTCGCGTTCGGGCCGGGGGAGAGCCGCTACATCGAGGCGAAGCGGACGTACCCCAAGCCGCTCGCGCTGTCGCCCCTGGTGGGCTTGGACCGGGAGCGATGCGTCCTGTGCGCCCGATGCACCCGGTTCTGCGATCAGATCTCCGGCGACCGGTTCATCGAGCTGTTCGATCGCGGCGCCGTGGAGCAGGTGGCGATCTCGCCGGGCGAGGACTTCCGCTCCCCGTTCAGCGGGAACACGATCCAGATCTGTCCGGTCGGCGCACTCACGGCGACGCCGTACCGGTTCGTCGCGCGGCCGTTCGACCTCTCGTCGGTCGATACCGTGTGCCCGCATTGCAGCGCCGGTTGTAACATCAAGCTCGACATGCGGCGAGGCGAGGTCGTGCGCCAGCTCGCGCGCGACAACCTCGAGGTGAACGACGCCTGGCTCTGCGACAAGGGGCGGTTCGCGTTTCGGTTCCCCGACGCGCCCGACCGGATCACCACCCCGCTGATCCGCGACCGAGGTCTGGAGCCGGCGTCGTTCGGCGAGGTCCTTACCGAGATCGCCGGGTGGGCAGCGGGCAAGCGCGTCGCGTTCCTGACCGGCGGGCGGCTGATGGATGAGGACTACTACGCCATGTCCAAGCTCGCGCGGACGGTGTTCGGGACCAACGACCTGGATCACCGCCGCGATGGAGGAGCGTGGCTCGCTGAGGAAGTCGTGGCGTCGCGCGCTACGCGCGAAGAGTCCGTCACGTATGACGACATCGAGCGCGCGAAGGTCATCGTGGTCGCGGGCTTGGACGCCGAACAGGAGGTGCCGATCCTGCACCTGCGTCTGCGGAAGGCCGCGCGTCGCGGCGCGAAGATCTACGTCCTGCACCCGCGCCGCACGCGTCTGCACGACGTCGCCGAGCACATCCTGTGTCGCCCCGGCGAGGAGCAGGATGTCGTCCTTCGCCGTCGGCCGGAGATCGCCGAGGCGTTCCGCGCCGCGGGAGCCGATGGCGTGATGATCGCCGGCCCTCGTCTCGCCGACGGAGGCAACGGCGCATGGGGCGTCGCCGAGCTGGCCGGCATGACCGGAGCCCGGTTCGCCTACGTCACGCGACGCGCGAACGATCGGGGAGCATTGATCGCCGGCGTGCATCCGTCGCTCCTCCCCGGCGGTCGCCGGTTCGAGGTGGCCGAGGATCGGACCGAGGTCGAGACGCTCTGGGGACCGATCATCGTCGGCGACGAAGGGCGGAACTGGTGGGGCATCCTGGAGGCATGCGCCGCTCGTGACGTCGACGTGTTGTTCCTGGTCGGCGTTGACCCGCTCCGTGACTTCCCAGACGCGGCGCTCGCGATGCGCGCGCTCCAGAACGTAGATCGCCTGGTCGTGCAGTCGCTCGAGCTGGGCTCCCTGGAGCCGTTCGCCGACGCGTTCCTTCCCGCGGCAGCGTTCTTGGAGAAGGAGGGCCACGTCACCACGTGGGAGGGCCGCAACCAAAGGATCCGGCCGATCCGCGGCGCGGCAGGCATCTCGCTGCCGGACTGGGAGATCTTCGCGAGCCTGGCGCTCGCATCGGGTGGCGACCTGGACTTCGAGACCCTCGACGAGCTCCACGAGGAGATGGGCCGGCTCCTCGCCCCACGCGAACCGCGTTCCCGCGCCATCGCCGGAAGCGGGCTGGGCGCACTCGTCGTCCCTGAGGGCTCGCTTCATCTCTTCACGTACCCGTTGCTGGTGGACGAGGGCCGCCTGTCCGAGCGCTCCGACGAGCTGAAGGCCGCGCTCGAGGACGAGCCGTTCCTCGAGATCCATCCGAGCGACGCGGCAGAGCGCGGTGTGACCGACGGCGGCCGGGTGGTCGTGCGCACCGAGGCCGGCGAGGCCGAGCTGCCGGTCCGCGTGACCGAGCATGTCGTGGAAGGCGCGGTGTTCGTGCCGTTCAACCAACCGGGGTTCGCCGCCAACACGATCCTGCAGGGCTCGTTCTCGATCGCCGCCGTGGTCGAGCCGGTGGAGACCGTCGATGGCGCCCTCGAAACCGCGGACGCAGCGGTTGGTGGGGAAGCCTGATGGACTGGCTCGACTGGCTCCTGTTGATCGTCCGGGTCGTGGTGGTGTTCTTCGCGCTCCTGATCTCGGTGATGCTCTACGTCTGGATGGAGCGCAAGGTGATCGCCGACTTCCAGACGCGGAAGGGGCCGATGCGGGCCGGACCGCGCGGCATCCTGGTCACGCTGGCCGACGGCATCAAGCTCTTCTTCAAGGAGGGCATCACGCCGACCAACGCCGACCGGCCGGTGTTCGCCATCGCGCCGGTCATCGCGATCCTGCCGGCGTTCCTGGCGTTCGCGGTGATCCCCTTCGGCACGCCCGTCACGCTCTTCGGCCGAACCGTGCCGCTCCAGATCGCGGACCTGGACGTCGGCGTGCTCTGGGTGCTGGCCATGACGTCCATCGGGGTCTACGCGGTGGTGCTGGCCGGCTGGTCCAGCGGCTCCAACTACCCGTTGCTCGGCTCCATCCGCTCGACGGCGCAGATGGTCTCCTACGAGGTGGCGATGGGGCTGGCATTGGTCGCGGTCTTGCTGTACTCGGGCCACCTGCGGATGACCGAGATCGTCGCGCAGCAGGACAAGGTCTGGAACGCGATCCCGCAGTTCCCGGCGTTCGTCGTCTACCTGATCTGCGGCCTGGCCGAGACGAACCGCCCGCCGTTCGATCTGGCGGAGGCCGAGACCGAGCTGGTCGCCGGGTTCCACACGGAGTACTCGGGGATCAAGTTCGCCATGTTCTACCTGGGCGAGTACGTGAACACCGTGACGGTTGCGGCCATCGCCGTGACGCTGTTCCTGGGCGGCTGGCGGGGACCGCATCCGGACTTCCTCCCATGGCTCTGGCCGCTCCTGTGGTTCCTGTTCAAGGTCACCGCCGTGGTCTACGTCTACATCCTGGTTCGCGGAACGCTCCCGCGGATGCGCTACGACCGCCTGATGAACTTCGGCTGGAAGCGCTTGATCCCCTTCGGCCTGGTCTGGGTGCTCGTGACGGGATTCGTCGTCGCCGCGCCCGATCACTTCAGTCGGAAGGAGCTCTTCACGGGGGCCGCGGTCGTGTTCGGCGTCCTCGTGCTCGCCATGCTGATCGCCCCGTTGTTCGCGCCCAAGGCGAAGCAGGAGGTGACGTCGTGACCTCTGATACCGGTTCGGAAAAGGATCCACAGGGCCAGCCGGCCGGGATCATCGACGGCGCCATCGCCATGGCCAAGGGCATGGGCACGGTCTGGAAGCAGACATTCCGTCGCGACAACACGGAGGAGTACCCGATCGAGATCGTGCCGTCGCCGGAGCGGTCGCACATCGGGCGCCACCTCCTCAACACGCACGAGAACGGCCTGGAGAAGTGCATCGGCTGCGAGCTGTGCGCGTTCGCGTGCCCGGCGGACGCCATCTGGGTCGAGGGTGCCGACAACGACCCGGATGACCCCACGTCTCCGGGGGAGCGGTACGCGAAGGACTACCAGATCAACTATCTGCGCTGCATCATGTGCGGCCTGTGCGTCGAGGCATGCCCCACCCGCGCCTTGACGCTGACGAGCTACTACGACCTCGCGTTCACCACGCGAGAGGAGGCGATCTGGACGAAGGAGCAACTGCTCCAGCCGCCCCCGAAGCTCGGCACCGATCCGGTCGACCGGGAGGGCCGGTAGTGCAAGCGGATCTCATCCTGTTCTGGGTGTTCGCGCCGATCTCGATCGCGAGCGGCATCGCGATGCTCCTGATGCGCAACGCCGTTCACTCGGCACTGTTCCTGATCGTCAACTTCTTCTGCCTCGCGATCTTCTACCTGATCCTGGGCGCGCCGTTCCTGTTCGCCGTGCAGATCATCGTGTACGCCGGCGCGATCATGGTGCTGTTCCTGTTCGTGATCATGCTGCTCGGCGTCGACGGCCGCGAGGACCTCCGCGAACGCCGGTTGATCGCGCAGCGTCCGCTCGCCGTCCTGTTGGGCCTGGGATTCGTCCTCGAGGTGTTCTTCGCGGTGCATGGGGCGATCGGGTTCTCGCGGCACGCGCCCGCGGGGTTCGGCAAGGTCAACGAAGGCGGCAACACGCAGGCGCTCGCGCGCGTGCTGTTCCAGAAGTACTTCTTCCCGTTCGAGGTGACGTCGATCCTGCTGATCATCGCGGCGATCGCGGCGATGGTGTTGGCGCAGCGCAAGGCGCGCGCCGTCACCCAGGCAGAGATGGAGGCGCACAACGCGGCGCTGGAGCCGGCGGTCGTGTCATCGAGGCCGATCGCGTGAGGACGCCGATCGCGTACTTCCTCGTCCTCTCGTCGATCCTGTTCGCGATCGGCACTGTCGGCGTGCTGGTGCGCAAGAACGCGCTGATCATCTTCATGTCGGTCGAGCTTCAGCTGAACGCCGTGAACCTGACGCTCGTTGCGTTCTCACGGATGCACAACAGCCTGGACGGCCAGGTCCTCGCGTTCTTCTCGATGGTGGTCGCGGCCGCAGAGGTCGTCGTCGGGCTCGCCATCATCGTGTCCGTGTATCGACGGATCCGCTCGGTCAACGTCGACGACGCCGAGGCGTTGCGCGGATGAGCGCAAGCGGATCGCTCTGGTTGATCCCGGCGCTACCGCTCCTCGGCGCCGCGATCAACCTCCTCATCGGCAAGCGGTTGGGCAGGTCTGCGGGGATCCTGGCGACTGCTCTCGTCGTCGCGTCGTTCGTCGTGTCGGTCGCCGTGGTGGGTAGCCTCCTCGCTCTGGGCGCGGAGGAGCGCATCCACACGCAGCATCTGTTCGAGTGGATCCGGGTCGGGGGCTTCTCGGTCGGCGCCGATCTCCGCCTGGACGCGCTGTCGGCGGTGATGATCCTGGTGGTGACGGGGATCGGCTCGCTGATCCACTTGTACGCCATCGGCTACATGCACGGCGACCCGCGGTACGGACGGTTCTTCGCATACCTGAACCTGTTCGTTTCCTTCATGTTGGTGTTGGTGCTCGGTGAGAACCTGTTGCTCCTCTACGTGGGCTGGGAGGGGGTCGGGCTCTGCTCGTACCTGCTGATCGGGTTCTGGTTCGAGAAGACCGAGAACGCCAACGCGGCGAAGAAGGCGTTCGTCACGACCAGGATCGGCGATACCGCGATGATGATCGGGCTCGCGCTCCTCGTGCTGAGGTTCGGCACGCTGGACTTCTCGGTGATCTTCGGATCCGCCGCCGGAACGCTCACGAAGGGCGCCGCGACCACGATCGCGCTGCTGCTGTTCGCCGGCGCGGTCGGCAAGTCGGCGCAGGTCCCGCTCCATGTGTGGCTGCCCGATGCCATGGCGGGCCCCACGCCGGTCTCGGCTCTGATCCATGCCGCGACCATGGTGACCGCCGGCGTCTACCTGGTGCTCCGTATGCACGTGATCTTCGAGATCTCGGGCGTCGCGCTCACCGTGGTCGCCATCACCGGCCTCGTGACGATGCTGTTCGCGGGCACGTGCGCGTTCGGCCAGGACGACATCAAACGGGTGCTGGCCTACTCAACCGTCAGCCAGCTCGGGTACATGTTCATGGCGGCCGGTATGCGGGCCTACTCGATCGCGCTCTTCATGCTGGTCGCCCACGCGTTCTACAAGGCCTTGATGTTCCTGGGCGCAGGCTCCGTGATGCACGGCATGCACGAAGAAACGGACATGAAACGGATGGGCGGATTGATCCGGAAGATGCCGGTCACCGGCGTCACGTTCATCGTCGGTGCGCTGGCGCTGGCGGGCGTCTTCCCGCTGTCGGGGTTCTTCGCGAAGGACGAGATCCTCGAGGTGGCGAGCAGCACGGGTCGACCGTGGATGTACGTGCTCGGCACCGTCGGTGCTCTGGTCTCGGCCCTCTACATGGGACGACTGGTGTTCCTGACGTTCTTCGGCCGGGCGCGGTCCGAGGAGGCCGAGCACGCGCACGAGTCCTCTTTGGTGATGACCATCCCGCTCATCGTGCTGGCGGTCGGCGCCGCCGTCGCCGGGATCCTCGACACGTCGACGGACGGCTTGATCTCGAGGTTCGTCGAGCCCGTGGTCGGGTCAGTGCCCGAAGGTGCCGCCGGTATCGCCAGGTCGGCGGTCGTCACCATCTCGCTCTCGCTGGCCGTCGTCGGGCTGTTCGTCACCTGGGTCGTGTACGCGTCCGGCAAGATCGACTGGCTGGCGCTCCGCGTGCGGATGCAGCCCGCCCAGCGCGTGCTGGAACACGGTTGGTACGTGGACAACTACTACTCGGCGCTCTTGGTGACGCCGGGGAAGGCCGCGGCCGCGTGGCTGGCCTACGTCTTCGACGCCAAGGTCGTCGACGGTGTCGTGAACGGGATCGGAGCGGCCGTCCGGGCGCTAGCCCGGAGCGGGCGGCGGTTGCAGACCGGCCTGGTTCGCACGTACGCGCTCGCGTTCCTGGCAGGCGCGATCTGTCTCCTCGTCTACGTGGGGTTCCGGCTGTGATCGATCACCTGCTCACGATCGTGACGTTCCTTCCGCTCGCGGGGGCCGTGGTCCTGCTCCTGTGGCGTGGCGCTCCCGACAACTCGGCAAGGTCGGCCGCGATGCTCACCACGGTGGTCACGTTTATCGTGTCCCTCTCCGTGCTCGGGAAGTTCGAACGGGCCGACGCCGCGTTCCAGATGGTGGAGCGAGCCACGTGGGTCAAGAGCATCGGGCTGCAGTACCTGGTCGGTGTCGACGGCGTCAGCCTCTGGATGGTGCTGCTCACCACGTTCCTATTCCCGTTGTCGGTGCTGGCGTCGTGGACGGTGGAGAAGAACGTCCGGTTGTACATGGCATCGATGCTGGTGCTGGAGACGGCCGTGATCGGTTCGTTCGTCGCTCTCGACCTCCTGCTCTTCTTCGTGTTCTTCGAGGCCCTGCTCGTCCCGATGTACCTGATCATCGGCGGATGGGGCGGCGAACGGCGCATCTATGCGGCCATCAAGTTCTTCCTCTACACGATGGCGGGCTCCGCGTTCCTCTTGGTGGGCATCCTCTTCCTGTTCTCGCGGTCCGCCGGACCGGTGGGCCACGGGACGTTCGACATCCAGCAGCTCATGTCGGTGGCTGGCTCGCTGCCCGCGAGCACCGCGCGCTGGCTCTTCCTCGCGTTCTTCGTGGCGTTCGCGGTCAAGGTGCCGCTGTTCCCGCTGCACACCTGGCTGCCCGAAGCACACACCGAGGCGCCCACCGCCGGCTCGGTCCTGCTGGCGGGCGTGCTGCTGAAGGTCGGCGCGTACGGGCTGATCCGCTTCAACCTGTTGCTCTTCCCCGAGGCGTCGAAGTATTTCGCTCCGGCGGTCTCGATCCTGGCGGTGATCGGGATCATCTACGGAGCCGTCGTGGCGCTGATCCAGACCGACATCAAACGGCTGGTCGCCTACTCCTCGGTGTCGCACCTGGGGTTCGTGGTCCTGGGCATCTTCGCGTTCACGAACCAAGGGGTGACGGGTGGCATCCTGCAGATGGTGAACCACGGCCTGTCGACGGGCGCGCTCTTCTTGTTGGTCGGGATGGTCTACGAGCGAACGCACACGCGCGACCTGGGGAGGATGGGTGGCCTCGCCGTCGTCATGCCGTGGCTCACCGGTGCGTTCCTGTTCGCGGTCTTCTCGTCCGTCGGACTGCCGGGCCTCAACAACTTCGTGGGCGAGTTCCTGGTTATCCTGGGGTCGTTCGCGGTGAATCGGTGGTTCGGTGCACTGGCGGCGGTCGCGGTCGTCCTGGCCGCTATCTACCTGCTCTGGTCCTATCAGCGCATGGCGTACGGACCGATCCACGAGGAGCATTCGGGGCTCCCCGACGTGAACCTCCGCGAGGTGCTGGTCCTGGCGCCGGTCCTGTCGCTGTTGCTCGTGTTCGGCGTGTTCCCGAAGCTCCTGACCGACCGGATCGACCCGACGGCCAAGGCCGTGGTCGCGCACGTCTCTCCCGACCATCTCACCGACGTCGGCGCGGGTGCCGTCATCCAGGCGAACGGAGCCGCGCCGTGATCCCGACGCCGAAGCTCGAGTTCGTGCCCATCCTTCCGGAGCTCTTCCTGTGTGGGGTCGCGATCGTGGGGCTGTTGTACGAGGCGGTGGCTCCCAGGTCCGAGCGGTTGTGGCACCTCGCGCTCGCGATGGCCGGACTCATCGCGGCGGCCCTCGCGACGTTCCCGCTCTGGCACTGGGCGGGGGAGCGCACCGTGATGGGTCAGATGGTCTCGGTCGACCGCTTCTCCGTGGTCTCGCGACTCCTCCTGCTCGGTATCGCGGCGACCGGCCTGCTGCTCGGCACGCACTACTTCTCGCGTTCCGGCGACACGTACCGCGGGGAGTTCTACCCGCTCGTCCTGTTCGCCACCGCCGGCATGACGCTGATCACGGCCGCGGCCGACCTGATCCTCGTGTTCCTGGCGCTCGAGATCCTCTCGCTGTCCCTCTACGTCTTGACCGGTATCACCGGACGAAGGACGTCGAACGAGGCGGCCATGAAGTATTTCCTCCTGGGCGCGTTCTCGTCGGCGTTCTTCCTGTTCGGCGTGGCCTGGGCGTACGGCGCAGCGGGCACGACGCGTATCACCGCCATCGCGAACACGCTGGCCGGTCAGACGGGCAACCAGGGGCTCGCGTTGCTCGCGTTCGTGTTCCTGGCGATCGGGTTCGGCTTCAAGGTGTCGGCGGTTCCGTTCCACCAGTGGACCCCCGACGTCTATCAGGGGGCGCCCACGCCGGTGACGGCGTTCATGTCCGCAGCGACGAAGGTGGCGGCGTTCCTGGCCCTGATCCGTGTCCTCGACGTGGCTTTCCAGCCCCTCACGTGGGATTGGACCCCGGTGATCTGGGCCCTCGCGGCCGCATCGGTGATCGTCGGCAGCGTGCTCGCGATCGCCCAGTCCGACATCAAGCGGATGCTTGCGTACTCGAGCATCGCGCATGCGGGCTTCATCCTCACGGGCCTGACGTCGGCCAACCAGACGGGCATCCGGGCGGCCATGTTCTACCTGGTGTCGTACGCCCTGATGACGCTGGGGTCGTTCGGGGTGGTCATGCTGGTCTCGGCGAGAGGGGAGGAGCGCACGTCCCTCACGTCCTACGCGGGACTTTCCAAGCGGAGCCCGCTGTTGGCTGGCCTGATGACGCTGTTCATCCTCTCGCTCGCGGGCATCCCGCCCACGGTGGGGTTCGTGGCCAAGGTGGGGGTCTTCACCGCGGCGATCCGCGCCGGTCACACACCCCTCGCCCTGATCGGCGTGGTCTCGAGCGTGGTCGCGGCGTTCTTCTACCTCCGAGTGATCGTCCTGATGTACATGCAGGAGCCCCAAGGCGCCTTCGAGGAAGATCGCTCCCTCCTGCCGCGGGTCGCGATCGCGATCCCGGCTATCCTCACGCTGGCCCTCGGCGTCTTCCCCGGCCTCATCGTGGGGATCCTCGAGAGGGCCTCGATCCTCAGGTGGTGAATCGATGAGCCGAAGGGTGATCCCGGGACTGGAGCCGCCGGACGCGGCCCTGGAGGCCGACATCCGTGCGCGCCTCGACCAGGTCGAGCAGGCGCTGGAGAAGTCCGTGCGAGTGGAGTCTTCGGGCCTGCTCTCCGAGACGTCGTCGTACCTGATCGCCGCGGGCGGCAAGCGCTTCCGCGCCATGCTCGTCCTGCTGGCCGGCTACTTCGGCGACCCGTCGGATCCACGGTTGATCGGCGGGTCCGTCTCCATCGAATTGGTCCACCTGGCCACGCTCTACCACGACGACGTGATCGATGAGGCCGACGCCCGCCGCGGCGCCCCGTCGGCCAACATGCGCTGGGACAACACCGTCGCCATCCTCACGGGAGATTTCCTGTTCGCCAGGGCCTCAGAGATCTCGACCGAGTTGGGCGCCGAGGTGTGCCGGCTGTTGGCCCGCACCATCGCCATCCTGTGCGACGGACAGATCCGTGAGGTCGACAGCTCGGCCAAGGTCGAGCAGCCCGAGAGCAACTACCTGGAGATCATCCGCCGCAAGACCGCCTCGCTGATCGCCACCTCGTGCCGGCTGGGGGGCGTGCTCTCGGACGCGACGCCGGAACACACGGACATCCTGGAGGAATTCGGGGACGCCCTGGGGATGGCCTTCCAGCTCTCCGACGACATCATGGACATCACTGCGACCCAGCTCGAGCTCGGCAAGGAGCCGGGCTCGGACCTGCGCCTGGGGGTGTACACGGCGCCGGTCCTGCATGCGCTGGCCCACGACGAGCATCGCGAGGAGCTGGCTCGCATCCTGGGGCACGGTGCGCCGGACGGCGAGTTCCTGGATCGAGCCCTGGAGATCGTGCGCGCCGGCGGGTCCATCGACCACGCCCGGCAGGCCGTGACGGCTGAGGTCGCGAGGGCGATCGGGCTGGCCAGGAGGCTGCCGCAGGGCCCCGCGCAGCACGCGTTGGAGCAGCTCGCGCGCTTCCTCGCGGCCCGTTGCGGCGCTGAGCAGGCGCCATGATGGCTGCTGCTAGAATCCGCGCTCGGGAAACCGTTCACAAACGTGCCTAACTACTATGAGTCCTACGCGGTAGTGCTCGCGGTCGCCGTGGCAGGCGTC
>JBBQVZ010000118.1:0-10579 GCA_038211015.1 Actinomycetota bacterium
CGAACGCACCTACCACCGTCGGCGGCGTCAACGCGGCCTCGGCAAGCTCACCCCGATCGAGTTCGAGACGGTGCACGTGGTCGCTCATGCTGCTTGAATCCTTGCCAGCCCACGAGTCAACTGGAGTGGGGGCAGACCCAATGCCCATCGCCCTTTGTGCGGCAGCTTGACCCGGTCGTGTCACTCGTCAATGGCCTTCCCGGATCCCTGCGTGCCATTCTCGTTGGGAACCAGCGTGCTGGAGGCTACGGGCGCTCACGCTCGGGCACTCGATCCGCTCCACCCGGCCCGCCGGTGAGTCACTGACTGTTCAACACCGCCGCCCTTTGGTCCTTTCGCCGCGTCCGGGCGAGGAGCTATCGTGCTCACGTGCGACTCAATCCCCCTCGTCGTCAAGTCGACATGCGAAGGACGACTCTTCAACCCTGATGACCTGGATCGATTTCGGCGCGTGCCGCAGAGGGGCACACTGTCGGCACTCCCTTGGGACTCCTAGCGTCACCCTTTCCAGCGGAGATAGAGCATGGTCGCGTCGTCGCGGAGGTCGCCCTGGGAGTGCTCGATGGCGGTGCGAGTGAGTCGTCGAACCACTTCGTGTGGTGAGGCGCCAGCGGCGTGCTCGCGCGCGAAGAGGTCTCGTAGCCGATCCTCGCCGAAGAACGTGCCGTCCGGCATGCGGCACTCGGTGACGCCATCGGTGTACAGCAGTACGCCGTCTCCAGCCTGAAGGTTGACCCGGGTGATGTCCCCGACGACGGCACCAAGAGCACCAACCCCGAGGGGCAGTCCCGGTCTCACACTCGACTCGGACACGATCGTGCCATCGCGTATGACGATGGGCAGCGGATGCCCGCAGCTCATCCAGTCGAACGTGCCGAGCGTGGTGTCAAGTCGCCCGAGGACCGCGGTCGCGAATGCAGGCTGAGCCGGGAAGATGCCGACCGCCGCGTCCATCTGCGTGGCCAGGGTGGCGAGGTCGTCTCCTGCACGACGGCCATGGCGGTACGCACCGACCAGGAGGGCGGCCAGAACGGCGCTGCTCAGGCCGTGCCCGACCGTGTCGAGAATAGCGAGGTCGAGGATGCCCGCGTTGAAGGCGTAGTCGAAACAGTCGCCGCCGACGTTATAGGCGGGTTCGAGCAGCCCAGCGATGGTCATCCCTGCGGCCGCGAAGGACAACGGCGGGAGCAGCGACCACTGCATCTCGGCTGCCAAATCCATGTCGCGGTGGCGGCGCATGAGGTGCGGCAGATCGGTGTACTGGGCGCTCGCCAACAACAACGGAGCGGCCGCCAAGCCCAACTCGGTAACCAGGAACTCGATCTGATCGTCCCATCGCGGCAGGGTCAAGGCCAGCACGCCGAGTCGGTTCGACTGCTCGCTGACTGGCACCCAAACGTGCCACCCGTCCTCGTGCTCAGCGGCCACCACCGTGGAGGACGTGAAGGCACGGCCAGCCATGGACCCATCGAGCGAAACCACCTCCGGCTCGCTCCCAGGCCTCGGGACGGCGAGATGTGGAACCAGGGAGACGTGCCCGTAGTCGACGAGAAACAGCGCAACGTCGCGACCGCCGATCCCGACGACAGCCGCGGCGAGAGTTTCGACAAGCGCATCCGGCTGCGCGGTCTGATGCGCGAGCAACAGTCGCGTTACGGGCCGATCCCCGGATTGCATAGCAGCACCCTCTCATCTCAGACCCTGCTCCAGCGATGCTATGAACCCCACCCGCATAGGCGGGCGTTCGGAAAATGCCCCACGTCAACCGGGCGGCTCTGGTTGCTTCGGTCCAGTGGCCATTGATGGTCGCGAGCCGTTCGGCGAGCATGGACTGTTCGGCTCCACCCCCGACCTGCTCAGTGCAGAGCCGATCCTGTCAATTCGCGGTGCGCCGCCGCGTCTGGATCAAGAAGTCGCCGGATGTCCATTCGAGCCTAGGTGTGATCGCGCCTTCGATCGATGCGCGGTGACCCCACCGATGCTACAAGTTGTGGGGTACGGACGGGAGGCCGCGTGCCACCTGAACGATCTTCCCGGAGCTGGAAACCCTCCGACACGCCGCCAAAGTGAGTAACAGCAGCGTCCCCTTCGACAGCGAGACCGCAACGTCGCAACTCCTCGACGTCGAGGAACTGGTTGCGCGATATCCCGTCAAGAGGACGCTGAGCGAGAAGCTCAGGAGAAGGCCAAAGCGGTGGGTCCGAGCAGTCGACGGCGTGTCACTCACTGTGTCGAGGGGCGAAATGCTCGCTCTCGTGGGTGAGTCCGGCTGTGACAAGACGACCATGGCCCAGACTCTGGTACGCATGGTGGACTCAACACGGGGAACCATCCGGTTTGAAGGCAAGGACATCACACGGCTGTCGGCATCGGCGATGCGGCCCATTCGGAGCCAGGTCCAGATGGTTTACCAAGATCCCTATTCTTCCCTCGACCCACGCTATCGCGTGCGGCAGCTACTCGAAGAGCCGATGTTGGTTCATGGCGTTCGAGGCTCTCGAAGAACGCGGCTCGAACGCGTGGAGGCGGCCCTTACGCGGGTCGAGTTATCTCCTCCCGAGCTATTCAAGAATCGATATCCTCACGAGCTCTCTGGCGGCCAGCGCCAACGAGTCGCCATTGCGGCCAGCTTGGTCCTTGAGCCGAAGTTGCTGATCGCGGATGAGCCAGTTTCGATGCTAGACGTGTCTGTTCGAGCAGGCATCCTGTCGTTGCTTGACCGCCTGCGCCGTGATGGAAACATGGGGATCCTGATGATCACTCATGACCTCTCGACTGCAGTCCACTTCGCAGATCGTATTGCAGTCATGTACTTGCGTCGCGTTGTCGAAGAAGGCCCCTCACGAGAGCTCGTTAGCCACGCTCGACACCCCTACACGCAGGCACTCCTCGAAGCGGTTCCGAAGCGCGACCCCCGTACCCGGTCGGCAACATCGATTCTCGAAAGCGAGACCCCGAGTCCAATCAGCATCCCTACCGGATGTCGATTCTACGGGCGGTGCCCTATCGGGGAGGATCGCTGCAAGGAAATCGACCCGCAGCTTCGCGTACCAGCGGCAATACACATCGGCAACCATCGGGTGGCGTGCCTCCTCGCAGATTTTTCAGAACGCTCACCAAAGAAGCCATGACGCCGCACGACACGATACATACCGCCCCACGGCGGCTAGACCTGACGCGCGGCTGAACAGCTCTGGTTCGGCGATGGAGTCACGGTTCGGTTCGCCACTAGATGCAGACGTGCGGGCTCGTCCTCCTCGAGGTCGATCTGCCGGACCTCCTGCTGCAACCGCTGCACGTTCAGCAGCCGCGACACTCGGTTACCGCAACCGGTTTGGCGCGACACACGGTCAATCGGATCGCAGCTCGCCTGCCTCCGGGATGGAGGTATGACCCAGAGATCTTCGATTGCACGGACTAATGCCAAGATCCCGCGCCAGCTGATGTTGTCGAAGTGAACCGCGATCGTCTTCCAGCTGGCGCCGCGAAGCTCTCCGATCCGTCATTTGCTGGCGCCGGGCTCGTCAACGAGAGGGTCGAGGGCTTCGTCTCGGCGAGGGAACCGATTCGGTCCTCGCGAGGACCACCACGGAACCTCTATGCACGTGCCAAGGCTCGTTTCATCGTGCGGCTAGACAGGCTGTCTCTGGAGCGTCTAGCTAGAGCGGTGACCGCCGGGCAGACGGGAGCGCCCGATGCGGAGACACCTCGTGTTGGTCTCCTTGATCTCAGTGTCTTGGGCAGCCTTCAGCCCTCGAGTCCGGCCACGACCCTCCCCGATCTCGGTCGCAGCCGTCTGGAGGCCATCACGGTCACCGATCCACAGGATGTTGAGCAGTACGATACGGCAGACTGTCCTCTGGATATCCGCTCCGTCTCGCTGCGCACCTACACCGGTGGGACGGGGCGACGGATGCTCGCCGTCACGGTCGGGGCGTATGAGCTTTACGACAGCCTTGTGGAGATCGCGAACATCAAGCTCCGCTTCGACGCGAGCGGTGGACCCAGATCCTGACTGGTACGTCCTCATGACGCTCACCAATTTGCCAACCCATATTGGCTGGGCTTGCGGCCGGAGTTTCGGGACCCAGCGGTACCGGATGAAGGTCCACGGCGACCTGATGACCTGCCTCATCCCGAAGCGCGATCTTCACCCGACGAAACCGATCCGTTTCCAGGCACATTCCCGAGGGAATGCCTATGTCGTTGACCGCGCCCCCGATCAAGGCTGGGCGGGTTGATGGAATCGGATCCAAGACGGAAGGGGGTTCGAGCTGTGAAAATCCGACGTGACGGAGGTCGGGGCCGCGATCGTCAAGGACATCAATCCGGGCGAGCCTTCGACCGGGATCTCTGAGCTTACCGACGTCCGGGGAACCTTGTACTTCGTCGCCCACCAGCACAAGCGTGGGAACCAGCTGTGGACGTCCGACGGGACTGACGGTGGGACTGTGATGATCGAGGACCTGTATCCGGGCCAAAAGGGTTCGAAGCCGTATTCGATCACCGAGTTCGGAGGAACGGTCTTCTTCAGTGCGCGGACCCTTGCGACCGGTCGCGAGTTGTGGACCTTCTCGCCAGGATGAGCCGAGGGACTCATGGATCGGCTGGAGGAAGACGAGGGATGGCTGCCTGATGCCGTCCTTGGAGCGACGCCCCTGATGCACGCTCTTTGGGGCGACGCTCCACCTGAATGCGAACTGAACTCCATCAAGAGGATCGTGCGAGGGCCCGCTCGAGGAGCGAGTTGACCTCGGGTATGTACAACTCGGCCTTGAGCGATGCGAAGACCCCTTTGGCTTCCCGCAGCACGGCCGCGGCCTCCGGGTCGCCCATCGCGAGGAGGCATCGGCCCCGCCCGAGGAGCGACTGGGCTCGCTCGGGAACCGAGAACGTTCTCCAGCCCTCTTCCGCCGATGCATACAGTTGCTGGGCTCGGTCGAACTCACCGCGGGCTTCCGCGAGCTGCGCATCGACCATCTCGAACGAGACCTGGCGAAACGCCGTCGGGGATTCGGGGATGCCGGTCGCGAGCTGCTGCGCGAACTCGATACCGACCGCGTCGAGCGCCACACGCGTGATCTCAGGGAGCTCGGCCGTGTAGTTCCAGGCCTCCCGGATGTTCGGGTACGCCTCGAGCTCCCGGAGCACACTCGCAGCGTGATCGGCATCTCCCGTCGCCAGGTCAAGATTCGCGACGACGCCTAGCCCCACGACATACTCAGTGTCGTTGAACTCTCTCACCGCCTGATGCACGGCGTGGCTGAGTTCTGACGCGCGGGCGAGGTCCAGACGCCACGTCGAGACGTCGCAGACCATCACCTGGCAGCCAAGCCGGAGCCGTGCCTCGATATCTTCGCGATCTTCGGTGAGGTAGGTGGTCGTCGCAGCCAGCATCTCGTCCCAGCGCCCCAAGTCGTAGAGGATCTCGGATCCGCTTCCCACCTCGATGGACTCCGCCAGCGCAAGCATGCCGCTCCTGCGAGCGAGGGCAACCCCCAACTCGAGCTCCTGAATGGCCTCGGCCGGTCCCGCGAACTTCGCCAGCACCATCGAGAGCTCGTTGCGCCCCAGAGCGGCGAGGAGGACCGATCCTTGTTCGAGGGCGAGGTCGATGCCACGATGGATGTCCTCAAGTCCCTGCATGTCGCCGTTCCAGCAACGCGCCTCGCCCCGTCTGATCCTCGCCCACGGGGGGCTAGGAAGGCCGAGCTCTTCCGCGAGGGATAGCGACTTGTCGGCCCAGAGGGACGGGCCCGTCACGGCGTCCCAGCCCGCCCGCATCGCGTAGGCTTCGACGAGCTCCTTGCCAGGTGGGAGTCGCTCGAGCTCGGCGACCGCCTCGTCGATCAGCTGTCGATCTGCGTCCGACGGCGCGATCGTTGTCAGGACGAGGGCGAGAAACGCCTTCGAGCTGGCGGCTCGTGCCGGCTTGTCCGCTGCGTGCAGCGAGGGGATCGCCTTCTCGAGGAGCTCGCGGGACCGCCCGAAGCGACCACGGGACCACTCGACGAGGGCGAGCTCGTGCAGGATCTCGCCACGGACGGGATCTCCGTCTGGAGTGAGTTCGAGCGCCCGCTCATACATGACCCGAGCCTGCGCCGCGTCGAGGTTACTCGCGCGATCGCCGGCGAGGACGAGGAAGCGCAAGGCTTGTCGCTCCAATCCCGACACATCCCCACCCGAAGCGCGTGTGAGCTCCAACGCCTCGAAGGAGTGGTACGCGAGCACGTCCGCGAGGTCCTCCACCCGCCCACCCGCGCGACCCTCGAGCCAGCGCGCCACGGCGGCGTGCTTGTCGGCTCTGGCGGCCCGAGGGATCTGGGCGTACGCCGCGTCCCGCACGAGCATGTGCCAGAACGTGTACTCGCTCTCGCCCTCCATCAACGATGTCCGGACCGCGCGGAGGAACTCGTTCTTCGTGAGCTCGTTGAGCGCCTCCCGCACCTCGTGCCCGTCGCGGTCGCTCATCGCCTCGAGTGCCCCGGACCAGAAGACCTTCCCGATCACCGATGCATCCTGCAGGAGCCGCTTGCGATCCGGCGTCAGCGTGTCGAGCCGGGCCGAGATGATCGCGTGGATGCCCTCAGGGAACGGGATCTCCGCACCCTCCGCCAGCTCCCAGGTCTGCCCGCGGGGAACGAGCAGGCCGCGATCCCTCAACATCCTGACGAACTCCTCCGCATAGAGCGGGATCCCTTCGGCCCGTTCGACGATGGGGTTCAGTACGTCGACCGGCAAGGAGGTCGTTCCCAGGAGCTCGCTGAGCAGCATCGCCGTCCCCTGCTCGGAGAGCGGTGCCAGGTTCAGGATGGTCGCGTTGGGGAGGTCCCCAGCCAGGTTCGGGTGGCGCTCTGACAGCTCGGGACGCGCGGTGCAGACAAGGAGCATCGGGACACCCTCGACCCGGGCGGCGACGTGCTCCAGGAACTCGAGGAGCGCGGGGTCCCAATGCAGGTCTTCGAACACGAACACGGCCGCACCCGAGCTGGCGATCGCTTCGAGGAATCGCCGCCACGCGGTGAACGTCTCATCGCGTTCGGCCGTGCTCGGCGGTTCGACCCCGACGAGAGGAGCCAAGCGTGCCTTGACCCATCCGAGCTCGCCGGGCGTGAGCGGGAGGCTTCGGAGCGCTCGATCGAGCTTCGCCTCCGCCTGCACGTTGGAGTCGGACTCGAGGATCCCCGCCTCCGTTTTCACGATCTCGCCGAGCGCCCAGAACGCGATGCCGTCGCCGTAGGGCAGACACCGTCCCTGGCGCCAGACCACGAGCTCGTCTCGTTCCTCCACCAGCTCGGAGAGCTCGCGGATCATGCGGCTCTTGCCGACACCTGGTTCGCCCAGGATCGTGACGAGCTGGCAGGAGCGATCGCGGATCGCCCGCTCCAGCAGGCTCAGAAGGAATGCTCGCTCGGCGTCACGTCCGACGAGGGCAACGTCGTGACGGCGAGTGATGTCGGGCCCGAACCGCGCGCGAGCCGCTATCGCTCGCCACGCAAGCACAGGCTGGGCCTTGCCCTTGGCCGCGACTGCCCCGAGCGGCTCGTAGTCGAAGACGTCTTTCGTGGACAGATAGGTGATCTCGCCGACCGCGATGCCGCCCACCGGCGCGCCGGTCTGAAGACGAGCGGCGGTGTTCACGACGTCTCCCGTGACCATGACCTCCCCGTGCTCGGGCCGGGCCTCGAGGGAGACGACGACCTCGCCGGTGTTGACGCCGATCCGCACGGACAGCTCGAAGCCGCGTTCGGTGTTCAGATCCTCCAACGACTCGAGGATGCGGAGCCCCGAGCGCACCGCTCGCTCGGCATCGTCTTCGTGCGAGACCGGGGCTCCGAACACCGCCATCACGGCGTCGCCGATGAACTTCTCGACGGTGCCACCGAAGCCCTCGATCCTGGTTCTTAGCAGTTCGTGATACGGGCGCAGGACGGCTCGCACGTCCTCGGGGTCCTTGCCTTCGGCGAACGAGGTCGATCCGACGAGGTCGCAGAACAGCACGGAGACGACCTTGCGCTCCTCGCGGGTGGTCGGCTGCTGAGCGAGCGGAGTCGCGCACTCGAGACAGAACTTCGCCCTGTCCGGGTTCTCTTCGCCGCACGCAGGACAGCCGCGCATGCGACCGAGTGTAGAGCGAGGGTTGATCGGCCGCGGTGATAGCGGATGCGTGTGCGCTCAAGCCAGCCCGTTTCGGCAGTCTCGAGCTTCCTATCGGCACGGATCTGGTCGCGGGTTGCTGAAAGAGGATCGCGGCGGCTGGCGGTCTCGACAGCGCATACCCAGGACAGTTGCCGCGACACGGTCAATCGGTCCGAGTTTCATGCTACGGGAGAGAGCTCACGTCTCGCAGCCGGTGCCGTTATGGTCCCCGTCGACGTTCTGCGGATCGGGCGGCAACACGTCGCAATGTCGGTAGTCGACGTCCGCGGAGTCCAAGTCCGGAGGAGGTGACTGGATGCACACGCGGGGGTACGCCGGGTCGCATCGGTGCGGCTTCGCAACCGGCCTTGTCGGCCACAGCGGCATTCAGAACGAGCCCGTCGAACGTGGCGCCTTCGAGAGGACCTTCAAACGGGACCTACCTCAACCCGGTCTCCCTGAACCACCCATGCGCTCGCCCCGGGCAAGCAATTTGCGCTAGCTGCCTCCGAAGCGCATTGTCCCGACAACCGCTGGACTCGGCGACAGAGGGAGGCAACGTGAAACGCATCGCGATAATGCTGGCGTGTCTCCTCGTCATCTCGTTATTGGCTGGCCCGGCGTCTGCCGCTATTAAAGGGGTGCGTCTCTACCGGGCAGGAACGAGCGACGGGCAGTCCATGCGGTTCCGGGTCGTTCGAGACGAACGGGGGCGCCGCCTAGGCGGGGTGATCTTTGGGCAGGACTTCCAGTTGCCCTGCGATGATGGCACGACCGTATCGCTAAGTAGAGGTTTCAGGAGCCCGCAATGGTTCTTCGAGGGCCGGACGGTGACCGTTGACTATTGGTACGAGCAAGACATCATCGCGATGCACATCGTTGGTACGTTCGGACCCGCCACCGCGTCGGGGACGTTCCGCTACACCGAAGCGCTCCTCAATGAAGATGAGACCACCCGACTCTGCTCGACAGGCGACCTGACGTGGACCGCTGAACGCATCTATCCGACTCCTGGCACGTCCACCTGATCGGCGCCGACAACCGATGAACTTGGGGACAGGGGAGGCAACGTGAAACGGATCGCGATCGTGCTGGCGGGTCTCCTCGTCATCCCGCTGCTGGCTGGCCCGGCGTCGGCCGCGGATAAGGCGTCCCGTCACTATCGTGCAGAAACGAGCGACGGGCAGACGTTGCGATTCGGAACCGTTCGAGACGAGGATGGGCGACGCCGCCTCAACTCCGTGTTCTTCGGGGAGGGCTTCCAATTGCCCTGCGATGACGGCACGACCCTGCCGTACAACGGCGCGGGTTTCAGCGTCTGGCCGTGGTACTTCGAGGGCCGGACAGTGACCGTAGAAGAGTGGCAGGAACAGAGCAACTTTGCGCTGCACCTTGTAGGAACGTTCAGGCCAGCCACCGCGTCGGGCACGTTCCGATACACCGTGGTGTTCCTCAATGAAGATGAGACCGCCCGACGCTGCTCAACGGGCGATCTAACGTGGACCGCCAAACGCCTCTATTGGACTCCTCCCACGCCCAGGTGATCGCTGTGATCGTCCGGAGTGACGGACTAAGGCCCGCAGAGCACGAGGCCGAACGCACCGCGACTGGATGCAGTAGATCCGGCGAGCGGTCACTTCGTGGAACGTGTTGTGGATCGGAGTGACCGGATCGAGAGGCCAGAAGCGCGTGACTGTCCCTACTGGGCATGAATGGCACTTGGTGAGCCTCGTGGACGCCGCGCCAGCGTGCGTGCGAGGCTATTGCGATTACGGTGATCGCCAAGCGAGATCGTGGCGATAAGGTTCCACAGAACACCAGAAAAGGTGGGTCGCAGAATGAACATCCTTGCGAGGGCCGCGATTGGGGCGGTGGCGGTCGTTACGATCTCGATCGTCGGAGTAGGCCTCCTGTGGGACTGGTCGACGATCGCAGGGTCAGAGGCAGGCACGACGCCGCACCCGGCACCGGCCGTGTCGTCCCCAGTCGACCTATCGATCGTCCACGGCTGGCCCGGAACTCGACAAAACCGCGCGGGCCGATACTCCTGGAACATGCTGAACGCTAGCTGGATGCACAATCCCAGCGACGACAACATCGGCGTCAGCATCATATTCTCCGCGTTATCCAACGCCTATGAGGACGGGCCGACCGTGGTCACGGTCGCCGGGTACGACGGGACTTACCAGGAGCTCCCCATGAGCGCGGACGGCGTTCGCACGGAGCTCTGGATCGTGGACATCGGAGGACACGAGAGTCACCTTCACCGTCAGGCGCAACCGGGCACGGCAGAAGCTGAGCTAGATGTAGTTCCCACTTAGGTTGTTTACACGGCGAGAGCCTCCCTGCACGGTTTGTGGTGTCGAAGCCGCAGACCGGAAGGAGGCTCTCGTGTCACATCGTAGGGCGAGGCTGACGCCGTTCGGACGATGGTTGATCG
>JBBQVZ010000119.1:0-10541 GCA_038211015.1 Actinomycetota bacterium
GCCCCGAGGAGAGGATCGAGCGCGAGCCCGAAGTCGCTCATCAGCGCCCGGCCCTCCGCGTCCAGCAGCACATTGCTGGGCTTGAAGTCGCGGTGCACCAGCCCGACCTGATGGGCTGCGACCAAGCCCCGGCCGGCCTGGACGAAGCGCGCGATGATCTGCGCGCGAGGATGATCGCCCTCGGCGAGCCACGCAGCGAGCGTGCCACCTTCGACGAGCGCCATCGCGAGGAACCACCGCCCGTCCACGACGCCGACGTCGAGCACCGGGCACACGTTGGGGTGCGAGAGCCGGGCCATCGCGCGCGCCTCGGCGAGCAACCGCGGCGCGTCGGTCTCGGCGACCGCGGCGCGCAGCACCTTGAGCGCCACCCGCCGCCGGAGCCGGGGATCCTCGGCGAGGTAGACCACGCCGATGCCGCCGTGTCCCTGCACGCGCACGATCCGATAGCGGCCGAGCTCGGCGCCCGCGGGGAGGAACTCGCCGGGGCGCGGCGCGATCGGCTGCTCGGTGGGCCGCGGGGGCAGCCCCAACGAGGTGCGCGCGAGCGCGCCGACCCACGCGCGACACTCGGGGCATTGGTCGACGTGCTCCTCGATGACCGGCGCGCGATCACGGGCCTCGCCAGCGAGGTATCGCAGCACCGCGGATTCGTCGGGGCAGATCATCCTGGTCGACCCGTCGCGGGCTCGACAAGCCCCTGCGCGATGCTGGCCTCGAGCCGGCTGCGGATCATCCGCATGACGCTGTCGAGCTCGCGCGGTCCGATCGCGAGGCTCCGCATGAGTTCGCCGCGGGTGTGCTCGTGCAGGCGCTCGCGGATGTGCACGAGCCAGCGAGCCGCCGTGGCCCGGTGCACGCGATAGATCGCGCCGATGTCGTCGATCGCGAGCCCGTCGACGAGGTGATAGCGCAGCACGTTGCGATCGCGCGGCGGCAGCTCGGCCAGCGCGTGGGCGAAGGCGCGGCGGAATCCGGCGCGATAGGCGTCCTGCATCGCCTGCAGCTCGGGATCGCCGGACGGGTCGACCAGGGCGTCGATCTCGTCCTCGCCTTGGGTCGACGGCTGGCCGCGTCGCTGCGTCCTCACGGCTTCGCGCACGAGCGCGACCTTCATCCAGCTCCTCAGATCGCCGTGGCCGCGATAGCTGCGGATTCGCGGCGGCCGGTCTGGCTCGGCGGTGAGCATGTGAGCGCGGTGCTGTTGGAGCAGCTCGTCGATAGCGTCCGCGTCCGCGCCGGTCCGCGCGAGCGTGGGACGCAGCGTGGCGAGCACTCGATCGAACTCGGCGATCGCCCCCCGGTCGCCCCCGGCGCACGCGCACGCGAGCCAGAGATCGCCGAGCTGCAAGCCGTCGATGGCCGCGACGGGATCATCGCGGTCCACCAGCGATCGCCCGACCGCCTCCGCGAACTCGCGCTCGTCGGCGTGCAGCTCGGGGCGCGCCGCCCGGGCCTCTGCACACGCGATCGCGAGCGCTTCGGCGAGCCCCGGGGGCGGGTCGTCCCGTGCAGCGCCGCGGAGCCACGCAGCGACGCGCTCTTCGGGGCCCGACATGCCGGTGCATGCTAGCAGCGGGAGTGCGTGGGGGCGAACGCGGTGACCCGCCTCACCCCGGCAGCACCAGCGCCAACGCCTTTCTCACCCGCTTGCCCGACAGCTCCACCCCGACCGCATCCAACCCATGCGCATTCGCGACCGCGAGCATGGTTCCATGGCCGCAGAACGGATCCACCACCGTCGTGCAGCCCACCTCGTCCCGCACGAACCGCGCCGCTGCTGCGCACGCGTCCGTGCCCATCGCCCGCGCCCACGGCATCGCGCCCATCTGCGGCAGCACGTCGGGGCTCGATCGACCCGAAGGCAGCCGCAGCGACCGCGAGAACGCGAGCATGTGGGCGTGGGCTAAGCACTGCCTGCTCCGGTACTCACCCCTCGAGACGACCGCGGAGGTCGGGGCGACCGGCTGGATCATGGTCGCCGGGCGTCCTGGGGGCAACCTTCGGGGCGTGGGTGGTGGGGTGGGGTTGGGGTGCCGGGCGGCCGTGCCTCACCTGCGTGGCGCGATTCTCGCGCCGTCGCGCCGGATCCGGCGGGGGGCTCCACGCCAGCGGCGCGCTCTGTGGACCCTCGGCGCCCCTGCGCGTCCACGGTGGGCGCCCGGCTGCGGCGGCAACCCGCGCTTCGGCCTCGCGGGTTGGCACCCGCCGCCCGGCCCCGGCGTCAGAGTCTCGAGGGCGTCGGGCCGCCGGCTCCGACCGCGACGAGGCGCGTCGGCCGGTCGTCCGCATGCGAGGGCGCGGTCATGATCACCGCCGGCGGATCGGAGAGCGTCATCCGCACGACGCGGCGACCGCTCGTCCCTTCGCCGTCCTCGGAGGCGATCTCGAGGCCGTAGACGGTTCCGTCCGCCGCCAGCGCGTAGTCCATGAACGGAACTCCGGCTTCCCCGACGTCGTGCGCGTAGACGCCGGCCAGCGTGATGCCGTTGGCGTCGACGCGCGCCTGCTCGGTCGTGACCACGTCACCGCGCCACACCTGCACCGCCGCGAGCAGAGCGCCGGCGATGGGCCGCACCGCGAGATGCTCGATCGCGTCGACGTCGCCCGGCATCCCGATCGGCACCAGCGGGACCTGGTCCGGATCCTCCGTGAAGTAGCCGAACCTCGTGAACGGGGGTGCCTTGAAGATCTTGCGCCCGTTCACGAGGCCCACGAGGTTCGGCCAGTCGCCGACCCCGTCGATGTCCGCCGCGTTGAACCACGCGCCACCACAGCTCGCGTACACCGTCGCATCGTCGGTGAGCAGCACGTACGGGTCGTCGACCCGACAGGTGATCTCCAGGCTCCGCATGACGCGGCCGAGCTGCTCGTCGTTGTCCTGGCCGTCCGCATCGGGGACCCAGATGTCGCTGCCCGGTGACCTCGGCGCGAGCCAGTCGTGCTCGAGCCGCCAGATCTGGTCGCCGTGGAGGGTGATGAGGCCGCCACCGACCGGGTCTAGACGGATGTTCTCGCGGTAGCTCTCGCGGTAGGCGCACACGGCGGACGGGTCGTCGAGGTCGGTGAGCAGCACCGAGGGGATGCCCTGGAACGGATGCTCGACGAGGTAGACACAATCGGGGTCGGGGTCGCAGTGCTCGTCGGGGGCGCCGGGCTGCGGGGTGGCGGCGGTGGCGTCGTCGTTCCCCCCGGCCGTAGGGCTGCAACCAAGCACCACCAGCGCGACAACAGCAACGAGGGCGGACCCGAGGGGCGCCCCTTCCCATCTGCGCCAACTGAGGCCCGAGCGACCAGTGCCCGAAAGCAATGGTGACCAACTCTCCGAATCCGATCTCGAGCGTGGCAGCGGCCCGTCAGGCTCAGCCCGAGCGTGCACCAAAGCCCTCTCATGCGCGCATAGACAGAACGGAAGAAGATCCTCCGCGGCTCCCCGAGCGGACGCCTTCGCCAAGGGTCGCGTGCCCCTATCAGAACGCCAACGCACAGCCAGAAGAACTCGAGCGCTCACGAATCCTCAACCTCCTCCAAGAATGCTTCCGCAATCTCGATCGACACGCCATCCGCGAACTCCACGAGATAGACAACCGCACCAACCTCAAGTCCGAAGAACAGCGCACGTTCCGGGCGAACCAGTTCCTCGACAGAGCACACCGAACCGGTCGCGCCAGGTCGAAAAGCCGCCGGGGCATCGTGCGTCACGCGCACCAGCCCACCCCAAGTGAATTTACAATCAGCCATGCTCTCTTCTCCTTGCATCCAGCGGTGGGTGCTGCTAGCGCACCTGCAGCCACGGCGTTCCATCAGAGTTTGTGACGCCCGGCACGTGAGCGTGAGTGACCTGAGCGCGAGGATCGGGATGCCCTGCAGGCTTGTGACGGCCGTCGATCCTTGCGCCCGTCAGCGCGCCGCTAGCGTCGCGCACCTGCAGGAACCTGCCATCAGGGGAACCGCTAACGCCCCCGCCAACAGGCGTCGCCAGCACGTTTCCTCGCGGATCGACATGAAAGGTACCGTGCTCAGACGCCGTGTGTCCCGCGCGACTGGGATCGAGTCTACCGCTCCCCATCCCCGTCATCTTCAGGGGCCCCGGCAAGGCAGACATAAGCAGGTCGCTTGTCGCCTCCGGATCCTCGGAAACGATAGCATCCCCCACCGCGATCCCGAGGTTCACCGCCCGCCCCAGAGGATGAAAATCCGCAAGCATCAGCCCGTACGTGGCAGCCACGTCGAACCCCCTACCAAGCGCGATCAGATTGTCGATAACCTCGCCACGCCTCGTCGCATACATCCGAGCATAGTAGTTGCGCCGATACGCGTCCATCGCATCAGCCTTCACGCTGAAGCCGGAGACGTGCATGTACTCGGCACCCATGCCCTTGAGCTGCACGCGCACCCAGCCGTTCCCGACTCCACGTGCATGCACACCCACGAACCCAGGCGTCGGACCGAGGCCCCAGATTCCACCTCCGGCGTCGCGCCATGCCACAGCCGCGGCAACGCCATCCCCCTCGTAGGCGCCGGAGATGACCGTGTACTGGACGACCAGCCCCTCATCTCCATACTGTGCTCCGTCCAGAGCGAATCCGGCGGGATCGTCCAACACCTGCTGGTCGATGAATGGCGATCTCTTCCAGCCAGACGGATCGGTGAAGAGCAAGGGACGGTTCCCTACGTAGCTGTACCGGTTCCACGACTGAGGGTCGCTCGGGGCCACCAGGATCGGATCGGCAGAGGTAAACCGAGCGACCCTGGGATCGTACATACGACCACGCATGTCGATGAGGTCAACGTCCAAGCGAGCCCGGTGGCCCGTGAAGCCAAGCCCCACGCTCGCTGTCTCAGCCTCCGTGGCCGGCACCCACCACTCAGCGGCCTTCCGCGCCGCCCCCCATGCGTCATGTGAGAGGCGACGGAATACCCCGCCGAAAACGTTACTCAGTACGCTCGTCGACCCGAGGGCGTCACCGTGCATCGCATAGGTGGTCGTACTCCATACTCCACCATTCTTGACCCGCTCAACGCGTGCGACCGGTGCCCCCCCGGCCATCACATGATAGCTGAGAGCAGTGGAAACCCCGCCATCGAGCCGCCTCTCGTACAGAGAACCGATAGAAACTGTCTGAATCGCACCAGCAGTACGACGAGCGCGATTCCCCGCCGAATCGTAGGTAAACGAGAGAGACGTGGCGCCGGAGAGTGCTGTACGGACCTTGTCGAGGGCGGTGTAGGTTAGCGAACGCGCACCGTGCGAGAGAACGTTACCCTGACCGTCATGAAACACCAGTTCCGCTCCGACCGACAGCAGCTTCCCGTCAGCGTCGTAGCTGTACGCAGCAGCGCTCCCCGTCTTACTCGCGTCGGATTTCGACAAAATGTTTCCGAGCGCGTCATAGGTGACCGACTGGTCCTTCCTCAGAGTGTTCACAGAACCAGTGACCTGAAAGACCTGGGCCCCGGTCAGTCGCCTCGCGTCTTCGTAGCGAAACTCCTCTCGTTGACCGAGCTGCTGGTCCTCGCGCCACTCTAGCTCGCCGTCGGCACGCCACGAATAGGCAAGCCGTTGCAGCGTTACTGCCGAAACCGTGTCAACGCGCAGAGGCCAGCCTCTCCGAGGCTCCCACTGCCGGATGGTCTTTGCGCCTCCAAAGCGGCTCTCAGTCAGCACGTGATCGCTCGGATCTGCACTTCGCCAGGCCCAAAGAAGCGCATCGCCGACGACATTCCTCACAGCGCGCATTCGACCTGTCGCGTCGTACTGCATACGAACACGAAAAGATGATTCTCCGTCAACTGCAGGGTACCCGAGCTCGAGAAGCTGATCACCAGGACCCCAGACTTGCTCGAAAACGTAGTCGTCCGGGCCGCTGCTGCTTGGGACGACAGTGTGCTCGAAACGAGTGCGGCCGTACGCATCATATGAACGACTGGTGATCACTCCATCGGGACTGGTCTCGCTCGTCGGGAATCCGGGACGTTCGGTATCCCAGACGAACATGGCGAGCCCGTCGGTGTCCTGTCGAAAAATCACTCGACCGAGGTCGTCGACATCCAACGTCGTGGCGTCACCGTTACCGTCGACGATCTCGACGAGATCTCCGAAAGCGTTATAGGAGAACGATTTCGTGCCCCACCCGGAGTCGACCTCGCTGCGAAGTCGCCCAGATTCGTCGTATTCGTAGATGGTGACCGGTTGTGGACCAGCAGATCCCGGTGCGCAGTTACGCCATGAGGAAACCACTTTCCCAAAAGCGCCGACCACAAAGCACACTGCAGCACCATTTGGATCCACGCTCTGAAGAACGCGCCCGTTACTGTCGAACTCCGTGCGAGACTCCCGCCCACCATTATCCGCTGTGGTAACGATAGTCGACGCAGGAACGCCTGACTGGTGCGCATAACTCGCCTGAGAGAGCACGGCGCCATCGGGAGCCGTCCCCCGCCGAAATCGCCCCGCATCGTCGCGCTCGCTACGTTCCCATCCTGCCGGCTCGCTTCCCACCCATTGGGGGACGCTTCGCTCCATCACCTCTCCATGAACATCGTAGCGCGTACGACGATACACGTCGGCACCAGGCCCGATGGTTGGAAGGATCGCTTCTGGAATTTCCAGCGCACCGCGCCAAACCTGAAGCACCGGCTGACCCACCCGGTTGAAGTGGGTCACCACCTTTTGCCCGGCCGTCTGCATCGTCTCGATGCGCATCGAAACACCAGGCACGTCAGGCCACGTTTCGTCAGGCCCGGCGTAGTACTTTGTGGCCGTCGGGGCGCCGTCGCTTGCGCCGAGTGGCCCCGACAGGCGATCCTCCCGGGTACGGCGGTAGAAGCCATCATACCGAAACGTCTCGGTGGTCCCACCCGGGGCAACGAAAGCGCGGACTGCGCCGGATGCAATGTCGTGCACCACGTGGCTCTCATGCCCCGCGGCGTTGATCGTTCCGACGGGATGGACGCCTTCTGCATCCCATTGTGTCGTCGTCACGCGTGCCAGCCCCAGGGCGCCCTGCGACGTGGTCTGAAAAACGTTCCCGCGGCCGTCACGCTGGATGCTGGTAGACAGTACGAGCTCAGCATTTCCTGGATGCGCGACCACAGACTCGGCGAGGCCCGTGTTTGCGTCATAGACGAATTCGGTGATGCGAACCCTGCAGTCACCGTAGTAGCCACAGCTTTCCAGCCGGGTCCGACCCACCTGGCCGAGCAACCACTCGTCGGTGTCATGAACGACGTTGAAGGCTTTCAGCTCGATTCGCTCCCCCAGAAACGTATCATCTACGGCGGAGAGAACAGTCCCGAGTTCATCTCGCTCCTCCGTCCGCGACTGCTCTGCATAGGGAGCGAGTCCGTCGAGTTGAGAGCTTGTCCACGTCGTGACCGAGCCGGCCGGCTCCGAGTAGCGTCGAACGCGCAGCTCATTCGCGTATGTGAGGACCGTGTCCTTGTCAACGAGGGGCGTCGCAACCCGCGCGTAAGTCCAGCTGGTCCGCTCGATCTCGGCTGCTTCGACCCCGGGCGAACCGGGCGCTCCCGTGTGGGCGGCCACGATGCGTTCGAGGGGGCGCCCAACGGCAGGATACTCGTCGATCGCAGCGTCGTACCCGACGGAGTACCGCGTCCATACCGAGCTTCGGACACGCTTCTGGGTCGCCCTGACCTCCTCGAAGCCGAGCAGCCCGCGTCCGCGGCGATCCACCACCGCGCCTGAATACTCGAACGACGTGCATTCGTCGGGGCCACCGAAGATCCCGCCATCGGGGTAACCTTCCGTCTGAACCTCGATACACATTCTTCGCACAACCCACGGAGCCCCCCACAACGGAACGCGCGGCCCAGACACAGCGAACTGCGAACTTGCGTCCACGGTATCGTACTGAAAGCTTGTCCTCCGGCCGAGACCATCGATGATGCCGACGACGTGCTCTCCCTCGCTCGCAATGCCCGGGGAATGGAGGTTCGCGACAGTCAGCCAGTCGTCTCCTGCATCCTCGATGAATCCGACGAAAAGGAGCCCGAGACGACCAAGACCGTCCGAGAAGTTGAAGGTGCGAACGCGCGCTCCGACCTCGAGGTCAGCGACCCAGCTCGCGTCACTGGAGTAGGCCGGCCATCCGTCGGGCAAAGCTGTGCCGCGGGACGCAAAAGTTCCGTCACCTCGAGAAGCCAAGAGAGTCCATCCGCCCCCGACCCCGGATGACGGAAGTACGAGGTCCATCAGCCCGTCATCCGTAACGTCCATCGTCTGGCTCCCAACGAAGTTGAGCCAGAAGTTCGCGTGCGCGATGCCGTCGAATTCGTGAATGACGCCGCCGTCGACGTACCCCTCGCCGGTGTTCTGCCACAGCCGAATCACAGCGTCTCGATGGTCGGCCACGTCGTCATTGCAGATGTGGGCTGAAGCCCACGATTTCCCGTCGACGCCGTCGAGAGTTTCCCGAAGGTCATCGACGATTGCAGCCTGCTGAGCAGCACCATCACCTGCCGCAAGCTCGAACCGAAGAATATCGCTCAGACCATCCCCGTTGACATCGATTCGGTGGTCATGGCCGAGACCCGCACCGTACACGGGAAGACCTACCATGTCATGAGCGACCCCGTTGCGACATCTACGGTCGTGCCATCTCTGATAGCGATCTCGGGGCAGCAGAGAAGGGGACAGGTTTGCGACGCCGCTCCGAAGATCGAAGTCGAGCCGCGAGTATGCCGTGCGCAGACTGTCGTCTACGGGCGTCCCGTCGGTGTCGTATGCAGGCACCACCAGGAGGCGTTGAGCCCCCGTGGCAGTCGGCTCAATGGACACTTCGTCGTGGACTGAGCACGCGATGTCAGTCGCATGAAATGTAAACGGAATCTGCTCCCCGACCCCGTCGCTTCCAGCCCTCATCAGCACCCAATGGCTGTCCACTGCGGAATCACCTCGACAGATCCACGCGTCCGTGGCGAGGTCGGCGTCGTGATCGACAGGAACCATCAAGTAGGTTCGCTCTCCGGACGGATCCGGCACATCGACACTAGTCACATCGATAGTCTGAGGACTCGCTCCGAGCGGGGTGCTCTGCCCGTAGGACATGAAGAACCCCTGCCCATACAAGTAGCCATCCGCATCGAGGTCAACGGCCTGGCCGTAGGGTGTCCTCGGTGTGAGCACATCCGAAAGGCGGTCGCCGTTTCCGTTCACCACTGCCGCCGTCAAAGCCGGCTGAACCCGTGCGAGCTGCGAGAGAATCGGAAGGCCGGGTCCGGGTCCCGGGTACGGAATTCCTGGCGAGGACTCGATTTGCTCATCGAGATAGTCCGGTAGCGCCGGCGGCGACGGGATCGGCAGGTCGAATGCGAAGTCCAGATCGTAGAACGGACGCCAGAACATCGTCGGCGCAAGCCCGGTGCTCTCACGCCGAAGGAGAAGCTCATGATGCAGGTCGCCGTCCATGTCGGTGACCATCGCACCGCGCATAGCCACCAGCATCTCGCCGATCGCCTCGAGGTTGAGGCCGTATGCAACATCTCCGTCGAAGTCCCAAATGCCGTGGCCCCACGTCTCGTCGGCGGGTTCTCCCCACTCGAACACCGTGGCTGGCATGCACTTACTCGCAGCGTCACACATCCGAAGGGTCGCAAGGTGGCTGCGTTCCGCGTCCCCAGCGATCTCGTACGCGAGCCGATAGCTCCGGACCACGACCCCTGCTGGTCCTTTTGCGGTGATCCGCGAAAGGCGAGTGTTGATACGTTGACGTGCGCCGAACCACCAAGTATCAAGCTCGTCCGGCCGCGCTTCGTAGTCGAACGTGAGTTCTCGTCGTGTGTTCGCAATCCCGATTCCGCCGTAGCGTATCGTACGGAGACGCAGCTCCCCGGGGCCCGTTGGCAACGGCTGCGGAAGATCGTATGCGTAGTCGATCGTGTTGTTGAATCTGTCGATTTGCTTCAGGATCCCCCATACGTAGGGCTGCGCGAAGGATGCATTCGGGCCTCGCCATTGCGTTGCGGCCGCAGTGCCGAAGTGGAGAATGCTTCCATCCGCGTAGAATGCCTCAAACCAACTATTGATACTGGACGCGTGCCGGCGCTGAGTGATGCGAACGGTAGGATCATTCGCGAGCCGATATTGCGCTCCGTCTCTGCCTTGAGTGCCGCCCTCGAGCACGAGTCGATCGCCACCCAAGCAGAGCGCATCGCTGTTCGTCCACAGGATTCCTCCAGCAGCTTCGTCGTCGATGATGGTTCGAACGCAACGACGGATCGTCGGCAGGCCGCTCAGCGCGAAACCCACGCCCAGCGACCCGTTCCCGCGTTCACTCCCGTAGACGATGGAAAGCTCCGGCGTCATCCCGGCAACACCGGGCGCGGGGTCAATCGGCAGGTTCCAGGTTGCGGTTCCTCGACTTCCGACATCAGCGATGCCAGGCAAAGTTCCGACCTCTGTCGACGGGTCCAGTACAAACGGCTGACTTCGCAGGACCGCTACATCTTGCGCGATCTGGTCGGGTTCCGGCGCCGCATCTCGCCAGACCACGTCGGCCCCTTCCGGTTCGACGTCCGCC
>JBBQVZ010000120.1:0-10383 GCA_038211015.1 Actinomycetota bacterium
CGAACGCACCTACCACCGTCGGCGGCGTCAACGCGGCCTCGGCAAGCTCACCCCGATCGAGTTCGAGACGGTGCACGTGGTCGCTCATGCTGCTTGAATCCTTGCCAGCCCACGAGTCAACTGGAGTGGGGGCAGACCCAACCGGAAAGTCGTGGTCTGAATCGAAGCATCTGATGAGGTAGGTCTCTGCTGTAGCGGCTCTATCACTGACGCGCTTCTTCTGCGCCTCGGTCGGCGTGATCCTGTCGTGAAACTCGTTGAACGCATCGGAGATACTGGTGGCCATACCTGCTCTTGCTCCGGGGGTGCGGCTACACAGCGGACCATACTCCCCAAGGGTGACATCCCAGATAGGTGGTCACGCTCGCCAACGCGGCTCAGACCAACTTCCTGTTGGTGTCATCGACCATCAATCCACAGACGGAGCAGGACCACGGATCATCGAGCATCCCCAGACACGTCACCGTCGTCGCCTCGAATTCGAATGGGTGGCGGGCCACGCGGTAGACGAATGTGCCACCGGCTTCCCGGATCCCACGGATGTTGAGCCGAGCCCGCGAATGACTCGGGTGTCATCTGGGGGCGCTAACGTCCTGGCATGATGCCGAGACTCAAACCCCTCTATCCGCCGCACAGCGGCGACGAGTCAGCGTTTGCCCGTGGGGCCAAGGAGCGGCCTTTGAGGCTAGTTCTCGATCGGGAGTCCATCGGTGACAGCGAAGCCGCGAATGTCCTCGCAGGCTTCGGCAGGCGACAGCTGCTTGAAGTGGTATCGACCCGCGATGAGGGGCTGTCGAAACTCACTATCGATGACGTTCGCGACGACATCATGACCACGGACGTTCACCATCCCGACGGAAGCTGGAGTCGGTCCGGTGTGCCGTTCGCGAATCAGTACGAAGAGATAGCTCGGAGACATTCTGCGAAGGGCATGGGGGACGAACAGGCACTTCTTCAGCAGCTTCTGCTCGTCGAAGCCTGTGGTGCCAATCGCGTAGATGCCCTCGTAACCAACTCGGCCTACCTCCTTGCAGAGCGAGAGGATGGTCACCTCGGTCGGCGCAACCTGTTCACCCCCGAGGAGGCAGCCTCCGTCGTCGGCCTTTGGCTCCGGTCCCGCAATGACTTCACCGTCGACGCAGACGAGCGCTTTGTCGCTAGGGTCGCCCCCAGCAGCTTCTACCTAATTGTCGCGAGGGAGCTGCTTCCGGAATGGTGGCGATGGTTTAGCGCGTGTGCCCGCGCACACGACGACACCCTCACGCGACTTGGGGGTTCGGCGATCACACGGTTGGCGAACGCCCTTCGTGCCCGCGATCGCCTACTCACGAATAGCCAGCTCCAGCAGGAACCGACTTCTGGAGACGAGATCCTCTTCTACTTGGATGTCGTGCTGCTCATGGCGGTCGGAGCGTTCGACGTGGTTGCGCGGGTTGCCGACCACATCTATGGGATAGCGAAGCCACGATCTGCTGGTTGGAGTAGAGAAGGCTGGCGGGTGCGGTTGTCGAATCACGACCCTGGCCTGGCCGGGCTGGTCGAGCCCGGTCAGCCCCATCGGAACCTAGTAGACCTGATCGCCTTGCTACGTAACTCCATCCACGGCGAGGCGCTTCGCGTCGGGTTGTATAGGCACGGACGCGATGCCGAAAGCCGCATCATGGTGCCCGAGGCAGATCATCAAGATCTCCTTGATCTTGTTAGCCGGTGTGGAGGAGCGGATGCCTGGGGAGTTCGTCCCAAGGATGGGGCAGCGGGCGACGCAACCATAGATGCCAGAGTTCTTGTCGAAACCCTCCTCGTCTCGGCGGCTCTTACGCTGAATGCTCTGATGGAAGCTACGGCGGTCGAAAAGATCGCAGGCGTGAAACCAGGGACCCTCCCAGAGGGACCGCCAGTTGGCGATGAAGTCTTCTGGTCGCCGGAGAAGCGAGGACGAATCAGTTTGCTTGCGGGACTCCCGTAGCCAGAAGAAGTCATTCGGTCAAGTGAAGGTGAGTCGTGAGGATTTGGTTGGACGACGAGCGTGATCCATCGGAGTGGTTGCCGCATATCCGATGGTGGCGAGGTCGCGATGCCGAGGAGCTTCAGGAGTGGATCTGGGTGAAGACGGCGAGTGAGGCGATCGCGTTCCTGGAATCCGGCAACGTGGTTGAGGCGAGCCTCGATCACGATCTCGGAGACCCGGACGAGGTCGGTGACGGCTATCGAGTTGCTGTCTGGATTGAAGAGCAGGCTGCGAACGATCTCAGCTACGAACCGCCCATACTCCATGTTCATTCATCGAACGTCAGTGGACGTCGGCGTCTTGAAGCCGCTATTGCCAGCATCGATCGAGTCGTTGCGAACAGACGAGAGTGATCGTTTGACCTGTCTCGACTGTGGCTGCGACACCGACCGAGACGACTACTGGGTACACGATGATGTTTGGGCGGAAGCCGGTCTTCGCTACGACAGCGGTCGGTTCCACTCTGCGTGTCTCGAACAACGATTGGGTCGGGCGCTCACGATCGCCGACTACAAGTGGATGGATACTGGCGGGCCGATGACACCGCCGTCGTACGGTCGGACGCCAGATGAGATGGGCCTGTCATGGCGAGCGATCATCCCTGGGCGCTACCTTGCGGCTGAGGGGTTGAGCCGTTACCTACTCGGCGTAAGTGCAAGGCAGATGGCGAATGACATCGATCGATCAGTGCCTTGCTGCATGGCACGGGAAGCGTGGAGAGCGACGACGCCATACAAAGCTGCCAGGGCAAGAGGCACTCTTTGTGGATCCGGCTCACCTGTCCTCAACGCCACCTGCGACCTGAATCGCGGAGCACCTTCCGGCGTTTCGGGACGCCTACAACGTATCCAGTCGATGATGAGTTACCGGGGACGAGTGCGCCATGCTCTTGTTCCCCACCATTCCGCGTCGGCCCACCGCTCGATGGCCTTCTTGCGCCAGAGCGGCCCGAGATGATCCTCGGCGGTGGCCTTGGGGAGTTTGCCTTCCTGTCTCATCTGCTGCGCCCGCTGAGGTGAAACCCCGAGGACACGCGCCACGTCTGCTATCCGGAGCACGCAGGAACAATAGACTGACGCGTTCACCAGGGGACAAGTTCGCTCGTCTCGCCATCGACCTGCTGGCCGCAGGCGGAGCAAGACCACGGGTCCAGCCTGCCTAGACACTTCACGGTTCTCGCGAGGTATTCGAACGGCTCTTCGGCGACACGGTAGACGAGCGTGCCCCCAGCCTCACCGATCTTGGCCCCGAACCGGAAGTACGTCGAGGGAGTGCCGATGTGTCGGGCGACGGGGATGGGGAGTGGGCCGCGATGCCATCCCAAGCGGCAGAGATCGAGCGGATCTCCGGTCGCGAGCGCTTCGCGGGCCTGCCGTTCCTGCTCGCGGTAGGTGCGTAGTTGACCTTCTGCCCAGTCTCTCGTGCCGCCGAGCCCGACGATCCGCTCACCGTCACGGATCAACAAGAATGCGTCGCCGTTCGGGATGAGTTCCCATCGCGTCATGCCTACCTCCTCAGAGGTGGACACCCGACCGCGCCAGACATTTGGTTGCCACTCTGTGGCCGCATCCCCGCCGTGGCGGGAGGCACCTTGGGTGTCCATCCCAGGTTGCCGGGTCCGACCGGATGGTCGGACCGCTCTTGATGCTTGCGGCTGGAGTCTATTGCGGGCCACCGACATCGGCATCAGCGGCGCGACCGCGAACCCGATCCGTGCCTCCGACGAGCAAGAGCGTGATCGGGGTGATCTGTGTCGCCACTGGCGTCTATCGTCTACACGAGCATCACCGGAGGTCACCATGGACGAGAACGGGTCGCAGGACGATGAACGTGATCCGCGTACGGATCGCGGTGATGATCCATCTGGGGACGATCTGATCTTCCCGACAGTGGAAGAGATCGTTGCGAACAACAGCGGCTTCCTTCTCCTCGATGAGGAGGCTCGGCATCCCGAGATCAGGCCGATAGACCCATCCGTGCCCCCTGCTGGTGGTGATCCAGATTTCGACTGGAAGTCCCTGCGCCAGGTCAACGATACGTGGGCGAAGATGGCGCTGAAGATGTACGGCAGGGTCGGGCGCGATCCCGCTCGCATCGAGCCGTTCCTCCGTTCGTTCGAGGCCATCTGGAACCGTCACAGCAATCTGAAGTTCGGCAAGATCGTGTGCGATGCGTTGTCGTTTCGGCAGCCTCCCTTGTCGCTTCACCTTCCCGAGGAGGAGACCGTTGCTGAACGCCTCCGGGAGTGGGACGAGACGGTGGGGAAGGACGAATCCACACCTTCGACCAACAACTCATCATCTGATCTGCACATCCGCCGGTTCCTCGACCGTTTTCAGGAGGCGTGGGAACGGGAGCCAGATCAGCGTTTCGGACAGCTCGTGGCCAACATCATCCGGTTCAAGCAGCCACTCGACTCTCTCGAATCTATCGAGGACGCTGACTACCTCGGGTTGATTGACGATTGGATCGGAGTCCACAGATAGGCCGCGAGACGCGCTTGGGGACCAGGCGTGATCTCACTCCGAACTGGCGTCAGCAATAAACACCGGAGGCGGGCTAGGTCCCAAGAATCGCGCAAGTCCTCCTGAGGCCCCGGATGGCCCTGATGCCTCTTCCTATGATGCCTTCTTCTTGGGTTCAGTCTCGTCCTCATCCTGGTCGTCTTCTTCACCCTCGAAGGCAGCCGTCATGATTTCATCGGCAGCGGCGCTCATGCCTTTGGTCACCTGGGCGTAGAGCAAGCTCATGCTGTAGCGGCTGTGCCCAAGCTGCTCCTGCACCCATTTGATGTTCCCGGTGAGGGTAAGGAGATTCGTGGCCGCCGAGCGCTTCAGGTCGTAAGTTGTCAGGCCCTTGAACCCGAGCTTCTCGCCCGCCTCGTTGACGATCTTCCTGAGGTAGTCCATGTGCATGTAGGGCCCGTACACCTTGCCCTTACGCGGCCCCTCCTGGGTGCATACGCTGCCCGAGAGCTTCCCGGGGAACAGAAGTGTGTCGTCGCCCAGGCTGCCGAGGGTCGCCATATGCTCCATGAGGGCTTCCTTGGTGAAGCTGAACAGTTCGACCCTGCGCGGCTCCATGTTCTTCGTGTTGGGCTTCGCTGTCATCTTGCCGTTGACATTGACGACAGCCTTATCCACCCAGACGTACCCCTCCTTCAGGTGGACATCGCTAACCGTCAAAGCGAGCGCCTCGCTCGGCCTCAATCCGTGGGTGCCAAGCAGGAGAACGAGCGCTGTGTAGTGGGGATCGAGGGCCCCTGACAGGGCGCGTATCTCGGGCAGCGACAGTACGACCGGCTTCCTCTTGGGGGGTAGGTCCGGGAGGATGTCGCCCATCCTCGTGCAGGGGTTCACCTGGATCAGTTCATCGTTGACTGCGCGGGTCAGGACGCTGCGCAGGACGACGAACGCTTCTTTGACGCTGTGGGCGCTAGGCATGTACTTCCTTCCCGCGCCCTTCTCGCACCAGCGGACCCAGTCCTTGAGAGTGGCCTTGCGGATGTCGTTCAGCGAACGCTCGCCGAAGTACGGCTCCAGGAGCCTGCGGTAGTACCCCTCGTAGGAAGCCTTGGTCTTGGGACTTCTGTTGGTCCTGGACAGGTAGTGGGGGAGGTATCCGTCCTCCCAATACGTGCGGAACGCGATCTTCCCGGGCTGCGCGTCGAACCCCTTGCCGCTGACCAGCTCACCCTTCTTGATCGCGGCGAAATCGTCAGCCTCCTGCTCGGTGTCGAATGTACTCGACGCCTGGTGTCTGTTCTCACGCCACTGCACCTTCCAGCCAGTGTCCGATGCCCTCGCGACCGGATACACGTAGACCCTGATGCTTCCCATGCCAGTATCTCCTGCTCGTGGTCCATCCGTTTTGGACCCTGCAATCATGATGATGTTTCCGACATGTTTCTGTAAAGGGCAGTTCGAAGCGATCTACAGTTGATACTAGTTGCTAATAGGCCTCTGACCAGCCGTTTCAAGGATCGAAGCTAGCCTTTTCGCCATCTGCGGGCTTGCACCCTCGTCCTCGTGCTTGAAGTAGCAGAAGACATCGCTGCCGGCGGCGAGCGCCGGATCGATCCGGCCGGCCCACTCTTTGAGCTCCTCGTCCGTGTACTCGGTCTTGCGCAGGCGGAGATAGCCGGCCGGCTCCCACGACAGGTCGTCGGGGCCGGGATCCTTGTCGTCGGTCTCGGCGACGCACCAGGCGACGCCTTGAGACAGCAGGAGATCCTTCGCTTCGGTCCACGACGGATGGCGGAACTCCATCGCGAAGCGCGGCACGCCGGGACCGGGCGGCGGAAGGTACCCGACGAACGCCTCGATCAGCTCACGCCGGTACTGCAACGACGGCGGGCACTGGAACAGCACGCAACCCAATCGGTCGCCGAGCGTCTTCCCCACCTCGAGGAAGGCGCGGACATCATCGTCGACGTCTTCGAGGCGCTTGAAGTGCGTGATCCGCTGGTTCGCCTTCAACGTGAACACGAACCCGGGCTGCGCCTGCTCGCGCCACGTGGTGAGTGACTTCTCGGTCGGGAACCGGCGGAACGTGTAGTTGATCTCGACCGAGGAGAGCTGCGAGGAGTAGTACTCGAGCATCTCGCGGTTCTTGAGGCCTTCCGGATAGAAGACGCCGTGCTTCCACTCGTCGTACGCGAACCCCGACGTGCCCAGATAGAAGCTGCCGCTCACGGTGGCATGATGGCACGCATGGCGGCACCTGAGGAACAGCTCATGATCGACGAGGGGCGCGTGCACGTCACCGGTGCGTACGCGCGGCCGGCGAAGCCGGCCGCGACGCTCGTGGTCGCTCACGGAGCCGGCGCGGGAATGGATCACCCGTTCATGGTGGGGTTCACGCGCGAGATGAACGACGAAGGGTTCGCGACGCTCCGGTTCAACTTCCCCTACATCGAGAACGGCCGCCGCTCGCCCGATCCGGCGCCGTTCCTCCAAGAGGCGTGGCGAGCCGCATTCGACGTCGCGAGCGGTCGCGCCAAGGGGGAGCCGGTGTGGGCAGGCGGGAAGTCGATGGGCGGGCGGATCGCGTCGATGGCCGTTGCCGACGGCATGCCCGCGGCCGGCCTCGTGTTCCTGGGCTATCCGTTGCACGCGCCGGGGAGGCCTGAGCGGATCCGAGACGAGCACCTGTACCGGATCGACGCCCCCATGATCTTCGTGGAGGGGACGCGCGACGTGTTCGCGTCGGCGGACCTGCTGGCCGGCGTGATCAAGAAGCTGAGCGATCGGGCGACGCTGATCTCGATCGAGGGCGGCGACCATTCGTTCAACGTCAGGGGCGCCAAGCGCGACGCGCGCGAGATCGCCGCCGACCTGGCCCATACGGTGGCGCCCCTGATCAGAGAACGGGCGAGCTGATGCCGCGCAAGAACCGACGCAACCCGGAGTACTTCCAGGCCCCCGAGGCACCCCCCGCCCGGGCCGACGCGCCGCTGTGGGCGCAGGTGCCGGGGTTCGACGTCCGGCACGTGGGTGGCCAGAAGGAATATCGGTGCCCGGGCTGCGACCACATCGTTCGCGAAGGGATCTGGCACCTGGTCGTGGTGCCCGAGGGCGATGCCGACGCCCGCCGCCACTGGCACACGGAGTGCTGGCGCGGGGAGCTCAAGCGCCTCGGCCGATATCGTGCACCCCAACGAGAGATGTGATCCGACCGACGATCTACGATGCCACGGTGGAGACCGCGAAGAACCTCGAGATCGCCACGCCCGCCTGTATCCCACCGAGCGAGTCGAAGCGCCTGCCCTGCGACCTGTGCGGGACGCCGATGGAGCCGGAGCACGCCCACTACAGGTGTCCGGCCTGCCACTACATCCTTCCCTGCTGCGGCTGGTAGGGCCGGGTTCCCGAGGGGCGGCGTCATACGCACCGCCTATCATCCGCGTGAGATGGCCGACCACGTCCGTGCGCGCGTGTGGGAGACGGGAGGCCGTTGGTACGCCCACATCATGGACGCGCCGGCGTTCATCGAGGTGACCGGCACCAGTCAGGAGCGCTGCGTCCAGGAGCTCCGCAAGCTCACGGGCGACGACGTGACGCTGACGATCGAGCTGGTTCCCCGGATCGTCGGCGTAGCGGAGGCGGCCGAGATCATGGACTGGGACAAGCGCCGCGTGGTGACGTACATCGACCGAGCGCAGTTCCCCGAGCCACTCACGTCGCTCGCGTCGGGACGCATCTGGCTCCGCGAGGACGTCGAGGCGTTCGCGGACGAGTGGCGAAGGCGTCATCCCCGTCCTGACGGAGCGCCGCCGGGATGAGCCGCGTGCTCTACCTGATCCGGCACGGTCGCTCCGACTTCGACTCCGCCGAGATGTTCTCGACACCGCGCGGCGACCAATGGGATCCGCCGTTGTCCGAGGAGGGACGGCGACAGGCGCAGCTGCTCGCGGCTCGCCTTCGTGTGATGGAGCTGGACCCCGTGGCCGTCTACTGCTCGCCTCTGCGTCGGGCGCGCGAGACCGTCGCGCCCTATGCCGACGGCGGCGGGGTGGAGGTCGTCTTCGACGAAGGCCTGATCGAAGCGCACATCGGGGGCTGGGAGGGACTTCCGTTCGAGGAGATCGTGGCGAGCGACACGGAGCTGGTCCACCGCATCCGCAACCAGCAGGCCATCTGGAGCCGCGCCCCCGGTGGCGAGACCGAACGGGACTTCCGGGCCCGCGTCGTGACCGCGCTCGACTCGATACTGGCGAGTCACGCGGACGGTGATGTCGTGATCGTCGCGCACGGCGGCGTGATCAACGCGTACTGCGGTGAGGTCTTGGGCCTGCCATACGCGATGTTCTTCCTGCCCGAGAACACCTCGCTCAACAGCGTCGTCATCGAGGGCGATCGGCGGACCGTGCGCTTCCTGAACGACATCGCGCATCTCACGGACCCGCAGCTGTTCGAGGAGGGTTAGGGAGGCCTGGCTATACTCGGCGAGACCCGACCGACCCCGATTGCGAAGGAGTGATCCGTGGCCGTGAAGTTCCTGTCCGAGGAGTGGGCGCAGACCCTGAAGACCGAGCTGAACGCGAGCGAGAGCTTCAAGGAGGCCGCGGCCGGCAAGACGGCAACGATCCAGCAGGTGATCGGGGGTGGCGACGACGAGATCCACTACTGGATCAGCCTGGCAGACGGCGCCATCGACATGGGGATCGGCGATGCGGCCAGCGCCGACGCCACGATCACCGAGACCTACGACACCGCGGTCGCGCTCGCGAAAAGCGAGCTGTCTCCGGTGACCGCGTTCATGACGGGCAAGGTCAAGATCGCCGGCAACATGGGGATGCTCCTCGGCCTCCAGAACGTGCTCGCGCTCCTACCCGGCGCGATGGCTGGAATCGACGTCGAGTACTAGGTCGCGTTCCGCTGCTTCTCCGTCGTCACCGAGAGCGTCGAGTGCGCCTTGGCCAGCAACCGCTCGTTCGGGCCCATGACGTCGGCCTCCGCGAACCCGAGCTGGCTCCCGATCTTCACCGATCGGCCCCTAGCCACGATCCTTCCCGGGCGTCCCGGGGAGAGGAACTCGATACTGAGCTGCACCGTCACGTGCCGTCGACCGGGTTGCAGGACGGTCCGTACGGCCAAGCCCATCGCCGTGTCCGCGAGCGTGGCGAGGATGCCGCCGTGCACCAGGCCTTGCAGGTTGAGATGTTGGGGACCGGCCTCGAAGGCGGCCTCCACCCGGCCGGGAGACGCGTCGACCAGCTCCACGCCCGCCCAGCGGTAGAACTCGCTGCCCTGCAGGCGATCTCGGAGACCCTGGATCAGCGCTTCCTGCTCGTCCATCCTCGGACCCTCCCGGCTGCGTAGTCTCCCACGGAAGTAGCGTTTGACTGTTCCGACCGCGCGAACGCACAATCCGGGACGCCGGGACCGGCTTACCGGTCTGGGCAAGGGTATGAAGGGGAGGCGAAGTACATGCGTAGACGTTTCTTGCGGTTCGTCGTGCCGTTGCTCGTGCTGGGGGTCGTAGCGGCGGCGTGCGGCAGCGATGAGGAAACCCCCGCCGCCAGCGGTGCGACCGGTGAGACGGGCGCCACGGGTGCGACCGGCGCGGAGTGCAATGCCGACATCAAGGTCGGCATCGCGTTCGACGTCGGCGGTCTGGGCGACAAGTCGTTCAACGATGCGGCCAACGCCGGGGTCACGCAGGCGATCGCCGACGGACTCGTGTGTGAGGAGAACGTGGTCACGAACGAGGCCAACGCCTCGGGTTCCGATCGGACCCAGAACGTCCAAGCGCTCGCCGATGCCGGGTTCAACCTGGTCGTGGGCGTCGGGTTCGCGTTCTCACCGGACATCAACACGATCGCGCCGGACTTCCCCGACACCAGCTTCATGATCGTGGACGGGTACGCCACC
>JBBQVZ010000121.1:0-10354 GCA_038211015.1 Actinomycetota bacterium
GGGGAGGCCCGGATAGCGTTCGCGAGCGGTGTCCCCGCTGTCGAACTGGAACCCGACCCAGTCCGGAGACGCGAACCCCTCGGTGTCGTACGGCGCGACGGCCACGAGACCGCGGCCGAACCGGCGAGCCTCCACCAGGAACCGGCCCTGGAACGCGAGGTCGTCCTCGGCGTAGAGCTTGATGTACCAGCGCTCCACCACGAGGAGATAGCCCTGGGGTGATGGAGGCGACTCAGGGCCGGTGAAATACCGCATGTCCACCACCGTCAGCGGACCCTCGACGCCGGTCATCCGTCGGACGATCCCGAGCGGATCGGTGGATGGCGGCGTGCCGGGCGCCGGCGTGGCCCATCCCTTCTCGCACGACCCCGTCGGGGGCCCGCCGGTCGCGGGCGGGCTCGCGGGCAGGGCGGGCGGAGTGGGCGAAGCGCCGGGTGACCCGGGCGACAGGGGAGCGACCGCGGACGACGACGAAGGAGAGACAGGCCCGGGTTCGTGTCCGTCGCAGGCGGCGAGCGATCCGGCCAGTACGCAGACGAGCAGAGAGCTGAGGGACCTTCGCAAACGCGACGCTCCGGAGCGGTCGGGAACGACCCGAGGATACCGATAGCTGCGTTCCTTGATAGAACTGGTGGACATGCCCGACCGAGTCCACCCCAACCACGAGGAGCGCGGCGACGTCCACCCGCTCCCCGTCAGCCGTCGCCGCTTCCTCCAGCGCTCCGCGATGGCCGTCGCCGGCGGCGTGCTGTTCTCCTGCACCGGAGGACGCAGGATCCCGAACGTGACCGAGAGTCCGTCGGCGTCCATCGACACCCGATGGCCGATCAAGCAGGTCATCTACGTCATGCTCGAGAACCGCAGCTTCGACAACCTGTTCGGGCGATTCCCTGGAGTCAACGGAACGACGACCGGCGTCGCCCTCGGGAAGGAGCAACCGCTGATCCCATGCCCGGACTGGCTGCCGGGCGACCTGCAGCACGATCGCGCGGCGGCGCTCAACTGCATGAACGGCGAGAAGTTGGACGGGTTCGGTGGAGGAAAGTGGGGAGCGGTGTACGGCTACTCGCAGTTCCACGAGGCGCAGATCCCCAACTACTACCGATGGGCCAGGGACTATGCGATCTCGGACAACTTCTTCGCGTCGGCGCTGGGCCCGTCGTATCCGAACCACTTCTACTTCGTCGCCGGTGAGTCGGGCGGCGTGATCGACAACCCGGAAAACATCCAGTCGGATGTCGACCGGGCCAACAAGAAGATCTACAAGAGCTGGGGGTGCGACGCGATCGGCGACAACGTGTATGTCCTGGTGAAGGACCAGAAAGGGAACCTCACCAAACACGAAACGTGCTTCCGTTACCGGACGGTAGGCGAGCAGCTGACGGAGGCGGGCGTCGACTGGGCGTACTACGCAGCCGATTGGGGGCAGCCCGGCTACTTCTGGAACGCCTACAACGGCATCCACGACGTGTTCCATGACGAGGACTACTGGAACGCCCACATCCGGTCGGTAGACGCTCTGGTGAAGGACATCGAGGCCAATAAGCTACCGGCAGTCACCTGGGTCACGCCTCGCTTCGAGCTTTCGGATCATCCCCCGTACAGTACGTCGTTCTCGCACAACTGGATCACGGACCTCGTGAACGCCGTGATGACCGGGGACATGTGGGACCAGACCGCGATCTTCATCACGTGGGACGAATGGGGCGGCTTCTACGACCACGTGATGCCGCCGCAGATCGACGACATCGGCCTGGGGCTCCGGGTTCCGTTGCTCACGATCTCCCCGTTCGCGCGTAGAGGACTGATCGACGACGAGCTCGGTGAGTTCTCGACGCCCCTGCGGTTCATCAGCGACAACTGGGGGATCGATCCTCTGACACCCAGGATCGCGGGGACACACAACATGGAGCACATCTTCAACTTCTCGAAGGGACCCCGCCCGCCCTCGCCGACCACCACACGAGCGAAGACGTACGGGCAGCCGTTCGGCTTCGTCCCCGAGAACTACGACGGTTGGCCGCCCGGCACCGAACCGTCCGACTACATCACCTTCTAGTCTCGCTCTCGTCTCGTTCAGCCGAGTCCTCGGATCTCGACGACCTCGTAATGCGACACGGTGAGCTCCCGGTCGGTCAGGTACCGATCGTCATCGGGGAAAAAGACCGCGACCGAGATGTCGTCACCGGCGAACGCGTGGATCGCGTCCTCGGAGTCCCAGAGCGAGAGCATGACGAACTCGGCCGTGTCGCCCTCGATGCGCCGAAGCATGTACACCCCACGGTTGCCGGGTGTATCGGCGAGCGTCTTGCCCCCGCTTCCACCCATGTACTCGGCGTACGCCTGCGAGTCCTCCGCACCCGTCGCACCGCGCCACATCCTGGCGATCATCGGACATCCCCTCCTCGGCTCCGCGGGCGATACGGGCGATACGGGCGATACGGGCGATACGGGCGATACGGGCGATACGGGCGATACGGGCGCAGACTACGACCGCCGCAGGACGACGAGCGCGTCGACCACCACGCACCCATCCGGCGTGACGATCACCGGGTTCACATCGAGCGCGTCGAGCTGTTCGCCCAGATCGGCGGCCAAGACCGAGAGGCGTGAGGCCGCGCGGGCCAGCGCGTCGACGTCGGCAAGAGGCGCGCCCCGCACGCCGTCGAGCAACGGCCGGACTCGCAGGAGATCGATCGACCGGTGCGCCCGCCGTTCGTCCAACGGAGGGAACGACAGGCGCCGATCGTGCAGGACCTCGACCAGGACTCCCCCGGCGGCGATGACGACGAGCGGGCCGAACTGCGGGTCGCGGACGATCCCGAGCGCGAGCTCGACCCCGGGAGGGGCCATGACCGCCACGACCACCTGTGGGCCGAGGCGCGAGGACACGTCCTCGTAGGCCGTTCGCAGAGCGACCGCATCCGTCAGGCCGAGCGCGACCCCGCCCACGTCGGACTTGTGGTGCACGCCGGGCGCGGCCGTCTTCAACGCAACCGGCCAGCCGACCTCCTGAGCCGCGGCGAGCGCCTCGTCGACGGACGCCGCGCCACGAGCATCTATCGTCGGGACGCCGTAGTCGGCCAGCAACGCCAGCCCTTCGAGCTCGCTCACGTCATCTCCGGAAGCCAGCCGCGCGCGCCATCGTTCGCGGACGTCGTCGGGGACCGGCTCCGGTAGCACGACGGGCGCCCTCGCGCGACCGTCCCGGTACGCGAGCAGGTGCCGCAGCGCGGCCAGCCCGGAAGCGGTCCCTTCGAGGACCGGGATGCCGTCGTCGCGAAGGAGCGCCGCCTCGTCGTTGGCGACCGCGCTCGCGAGGTTCGACAGGATGCAGAACGGCTTGGTGGTCGACTCGAACACCTCGCGCGCAACGTGCAGGTAGCCCACGTCGTGCGGCTCGCCCTGTCGCGTCATGTCGACCACGAACGCGAGCGCGGCCGTGTCGGGATCGTTGTGCATCGCACGGAAGCACTCGATGAAGATCCGGTCGGCATCGATGCCCGTACCCCACGCATCCAACGGGTTCGCGGCCTCTAGCCCGGGGTCGAGCGCGGCCTGGATCCGTTCGGTGGTCACATCGGAGATCTGCGCGAACGGGACGCCGAGATCCGCGGCCACGTCGACGAGCAAGGCGCGCTCGCCGCCGGAGTCATGGATCGACGCGATGCCGCCGCCCGTGGTCACGCGTCGAGGGGCGGAGAACAGCTCCATCGCATCGGCCATCTCGTCCAGAGTGGCCACCCTCAGCACGCCGTACGCGTCGAACAATGCCTCGTACGCGCCGTCCTCACCGGCGAGCGCGCCTGAGTGCGCAACGACCATCGATCTCGATCGCTCGGTCCGCCCGACCTTCAGCGCGATCACCGGGACATCACGATCCGCGGCGTGCGCCAATGCGGCGCGGAACGCCTCGGGCCGCCGCACCGTCTCGATCAGCAACGCGATCACGCGCGTCGACGCCAGGCCGAGCGCGTGTTCCATGTAGTGGGCGACGTCGGTCACGAGCTCCTGACCCGACGAGACGATCACGTTGAATCCGATCCCCCGGTCGTTGAACGCGAGCGCGGCGAACGCCGATCCCGAGTGGCTCACGAACGCCACGTGCCCGGGCCGGATGTGATCCGGCGTGGCGAACCCGGTCGCTCGCAGGTTCGCCTCGAGGTTGAGGAACCCCATGCCGTTGCCGCCGCACATCGCGATGCCGGCGTCGCGGGCGATCGCGGCGACGCGTTCGCCGAGCAACGGCAGACCGGCCTCCGGGACCCCGACCTCGTGCAGGGACGAGAACGTCACCGCGGAGCGCGCGCCGACCGTGACGGCATCGCGCAGCGCCTGCTCGATCCGCTGGTTCGCGACACCGAGGATCGCCAGGTCGACCGGCTCGGGCACGTCGACGATCGACGGGTAGCAGCGGTGGCCCAGCACCTCGTCGTAGCCGGGGTTCACGGGGTAGACCTCGCCCTCGAACCCGCCGCGGATGAGCTCGACCATCATCTGCCGGCCGAGCGAGCCCTCCTTGACGCTGGCGCCGACGACGGCGACCGAACGCGCCTCGAGCATGCGCTCGAGGGCGGTCCGTGCGTCGGGTTCACCGCTCGGCTCCGTCACCAGCTACTTCTTGCCGACGGCCTTGTCCTTCTTCGCCATGTTGAACGCCTGCCACCCCGGGATGCCGTTGACGCCGCCCCCGCCGTGCGTCGCGCAGGACCCGTGGTAGAGGCCCTTGATGGGCGTGCGGTAGTCGGCGTAGCCGGGCGCCGGACGCATGTGGAAGAGCTGATCCACCGACAGCTCCCCGTGGAAGATGTTGCCGCCCAACAGGCCCAGGTCCTGCTCCATGTCGTACGGCCCGATCACCTGACGGTCGATCACCGCCGCTTTGAAGTTCGGCGCGAGCTCCGTGTACTTGTCGATGATCCGATCGGCGTACTGCTCGAGCTCGTCGCGATGCGGTTCGGTGTTCCAGTCGTCGGGCACCCACTGCGAGAACATCGAGAACACGTGCACGCCCTCAGGTGCGAGCTGTTTGTCGAGCGTCGTCGGGATCGTCCCGTCCACGAACGGCGCCACCGCGGCCTTGCGCTCGATGTGCGCGTCCTGGAACGCGCGCTCCGCGTACTGCGGGCTGAAGCAGAGCTCGACCGAGCCGGTGTGATGGTCCTGCTGGTTCTTACCGGGGTTCGCGATGAAGTCCGGCAGCTCCGAGAGCGCCACGTTCACCTTGACGACGCCGCTCCGGGTCTTCCACCGCTCGATGTCCCAGACGAAGTCGGCCGGCAGCTCGTGCCGCTCGATCAGGTCGAGGAACGCTATCTGCGGGTGGATGCAGCTGACCACGACCGGCGCGCGGAGCTCGTCGCCGTTCTCGAGCGCGACCCCCACCGCGCGGCCGCCGCGCACCAGGATCTGCTTCACGCGCGCGTCGGTGCGGATCTCGGCGCCGAACGATTCGGCCGAGCGCCGGATCGCGTCGGAGACGCCGCCCATCCCGCCTTGCTGGAACCCCCAGGATCCGAGGTGTCCGTCGCCGACGTCGCCGATCGAATGGTGGAGCATCACGTACGCGGTGCCCGGCTCGTCCGGCCCGGCCCAGGTGCCGATCACGCCGTTCACGGTGAGCATCGCCTTGATCGCGTCGGACTCGAACCAGTCGTCGAGCAGGTCGCTCACGCTCATCGTGAACAGGCGCGTGACGTCGGCGACGCCGCGCGTTCCGAGCTTGCGCATGTTCCACGCGGACTGCGCGCTGGCGAGCAGATCGTGGGGGGAGAGCGAACCGAGCTTCGGCGGCACGCGCAGCAACAGCGGGCCCAGCACATCGGCGACGCCCTTCAGCCACGCCTCCCACTTCGGCAGGATGTCGGCGTCCTTCTTGGAGAACTGCGCGATCGACTCATGGCTCTTCTTGGCATCGTCGGCGTAGACCGTGATCGCCCGGCCGTCGGGGAACGCCTGGTAGTAGGGGCCGAACGGCGTGACGTCGTAGCCGTGCTGCTTGAGGTTCAGCTCGCGGATGATCGTCGGCGGCATCAGCGACATGACGTAGGAGTAGGTCGTGACCTTGATCTCGGGGTGATCCGGGAACGGCGCGCTGGTGTCGGCGGCGCCGCCGGTCTTTCCCCGGGCCTCGAGCACCATCGTCCGCGCCCCGGATCGCGCGAAGTAGGCGCCGCTCGTGAGGCCGTTGTGCCCTCCGCCGATGATGATCGCGTCGTAGACGTTCGCCATGCCGATCCATCCCCTTCTGGCTCTTTGGTGCCGTTGTGTCCCGGTCTTTCCTGATAGCCGAGTGACGCGCCCATCCAGGCGCGAGCCCGAGGGATTATCCCCTGACTTTGAATCACCAGTCAACTCGAACGTTGCTGCCTGCGACTTTGACATCGCTGCTCAGGGGCGTACAGTTCCTTGAACCGCTGAACAACATCGGGGCGTAGGAGTCTCGCGGCCTGTGCGCCGTTCAAAGGGAGCCGAGATGGCACGTACCCGCCAGAAGCAGTCGAAAGACCGCCACCAGGAGATCCTGGAGGCCGCCGCCCGCGTCATCACCGACCGGGGATTGGCCGAGACGAGGATCTCCGACATCGCCGAGCGCTGCGGGGTGTCGCCGGGCCTGATCCTCTACTACTTCGAGTCCAAGGACCGGCTGCTGGTGGAGGCGCTCACCTACGCCAACGACCAGTTCTACCTCCGCCTCTCGCGCGAGCTTCGACGGATCTCGTCCGCTCGGGAGCAGCTCGACCGTCTCATCGAGCTCTCCGTACCGGGACTCTTGCCCGAGTACGAACGGCTGGACGAGTGGGCGCTCTGGATCGAGATCTGGGTACGGGCGCTCCGCGACCCCGCGATGGCGAAGGAGCGAGAGGCGCTCGACCGCCGGTGGCGGCAGTCGATCGCCGACATCATCCGGGAAGGCCGCCAGGCCGGCGAGTTCCCTCAAGGCGTCGATGCCGACGATCTCGGCCAACAGATCGGCGCGATGATCGACGGCATGGCCATCCAGGTGATGATGAACGACACGGCGTTCTCGCCCCAACGGATGCGCGAGGTCTGCCGCGACGTCGCCGCCAAGCTCATCGGTTTCTCGCTCGAGCCGGCATCGGCTTGACCGGCCCCTGGGCGAGACGGCTTCCGACCCCCTAGCCTGAGCAGCCATGGAACCCACACCGTTGATCCTCGACGTCGACACCGGGGTGGATGACGCCCTGGGGATCCTCTACGCGCTCGCGTCGCCGGAGGTGACGTTGATCGGCGCCACGACCGTGATGGGCAACGTCGACGTGGAGCGCACGACCGAGAACACCCTCGCGTTGCTGGAGCTCTGCGGGTACGCCGACGTGGAGGTCGCGAAAGGCGCCGGACGTCCGCTCGTCCGCGACCACCTGGCGTTCCCGGTCGTGCATGGCGAGCGCGGGTTGGGGAACGCGGAGCTCCCGCCCGCCTCGCACGCGCCGTCGGACCGCGACGCCGCACGCCTGCTGGTCGAGACCGCGCGCGAGCGCCCCGGCGAGGTCCTCCTGGTCGCGACCGGCCCGCTCACGAACATCGCGCTGGCGCTCGCCGAGGAGCCGTCGCTCCCGGAGCTGCTGAAGGGCTTCGTGATCATGGGTGGCGCCTTCGACCAGCAGGGCAACGTCACGCCTGCGGCGGAGGCGAACATCTGGGTCGACCCGGAGGCCGCGCACGCCGTGTTCCGCGGGTTCGCCGGCGCGCCCGAGGAGAAGTTGCCGGTCGGCGTGGGGCTCGACGTGACCGAACGGGTGAAGCTCGGACGCGACGGCGTGAACGAGATGTGCGCGCCCGCCCCCGAGTCGCCGCTCGCCACGTTCCTGCAGGGGGCGGTGCCGTTCTACATCGAGTTCTACGAGCGGTACGGGTCGAGCGACGGCGCGTCGATGCACGACCCACTGGCGCTCGCGATCGCCATCGACCCGACGCTCGCGACGTTGCAGACCACGCGCGTGGAAGTGGAGACGGACGGCACGTGGACGCGCGGCGCGACCGTCACCGACCTGCGCGGGATCCGCCGCAGCCCGTGGCCGACCGGATGGATGCCCGAGGATAACGCCCGCGTGGCGCTCGACGTCGATGCGCCCGCTTTCATGAGCCGCTTCGTCGAACGGTTGCGCGCGCTCGTCGAGGCGAACGCGTGAGGCCACGCGCGTGAGGGTCGAGGGGGCGCCGATCGTCGCGGTCCTCGGCGCGATCAACGTCGACGTCGTGGTCTCAGGTGCGCCTCTGCCCGGTCCCGGGCAAACGGTCACCGGCGGCGTATTCGCGCAGCATCACGGAGGGAAGGGTGGGAACCAGGCGGTGGCCGCGGCGCGAGCCATCGGCCGCGGCGGTGCCGTTCTCGCTGCGTGGCACTCGGTGCGGCCGGGAGTCTGGATGCTCGGTTCGGTTGGCGACGATCAGCTCGGGATCGCCGCACTGGAAGCGCTCCGCGCCAACGACGTCCAGACCGATCACGTCGTCGTCACGCCCGACGCCCCTACCGGGGTCGCGCTCATCGCCGTCGGCATCGACGGGGAGAATCAGATCTCGGTGGCGCCGGGAGCGAACGCCACCCTCGGCCCGGATGCTGTGGTGGCTGCGCTCCAGACGCTGAGGCCACACGTCCTGCTCGTCAGCCTCGAGGTTCCCGAGCGAACGGCGCGAGCCGCGCTCGACTGGGCGCACGAGCACGACGCGACGACGGTCCTCAACCCGGCGCCGCCCCAACCGTGGGCGAGCGATCTGCTCAGGTTCGCGACGTTCGTCACGCCCAACGAACACGAACGTGCGGCGCTCGGCAGGATCCCCGGAGACGTCGTCGTCATCGAGACCCTTGGAATCGACGGAGCGGTGATCCATGGCGCCGACGGCGTTGAGGAGCGCATCCCCGCCCCAAGCGTTCCCGTGGTGGACATGACCGGCGCGGGCGACTGCTTCAACGGGGTGCTCGCCGCCGGCCTGGCCTGGGGTAGGGATCTCCCGGCAGCCGTCCGGGAGGCGGTCCTCGCGGCGTCCCTTTCCGTCGGCGCTGCGGGCGCTCGCGAGGGCATGCCCGACTTCACGGCGATCTCGGAGGCACGCGAGCGGTTCGGGAACTAGATCAGTGTTGCGCGGAACGCCTCCACCAACGCCCGCCCGTACACGTCGCCCGGGTCCTTCTCGGGGTTGTAGCAACCGATCGACACGCCGATCAGCGCCTTCGACGTCGCCAGCGGACGCATCAGCGCGACGAGCTGCGCCATGTCCAAGCCGTCGGGCATCAGGTAGTCCGTGGCGGGGAACTCGTCCTCGCCCAGGATGTCGACGTCCAGATGCATCCAGAACCGGCCGGCCCGGCTCGCGAGGTCCGACGCGATCCGCTTCCCGACCGTGGCCGGTCCCTCGGACACCACCTCGTCCTTCGAGACGGGGCGGAACGCGGTTCCGAGCTCCGGCGCGATCTGCTCGAACGTGGGAACTTCGTCCGGGTCGCGGTAGCCGATCGGCACGACGTCCTCGACGCGCGCCGACGCTCCGCCGCAGACCTCGACCCACGCCGCCGGCCCGCGGCCAAGCGCGACCGAGAGCGGCATGTCGGCGGCCTCGCCCGTCGGCGACGTGTTGCCGTCCGACAGGTCCAGGTGGCCGTCGAGGTACGCCACGCCGGTCCGCCCCAGGATGTCGCGCGCGGCGGCCAAGGCTCCGGGCAATTCGGTGCAGCAGCCACCGACGAGGAACGGCCGCTCCCCCGCCGAGAGCGCGGCGGCGGTCGCCTCCCGGATGGCCACGGTCGTCGACAGCACGTCGGGGCTCCCCAAGATGCCGGTCACCGGATCGCGTTCCTCGCCGCGGATCCGCACGTCGAGGTCGCCTGCATCCTCGCCGACGACGTCCACCAAGCCGAGCGAGCGGAGCTTCTCCGGTCCGTGCTCGGTGCCACCGGCTCGCCCGACGGAGTCGATCGGGACGCCGATGAACGTGAAGTCGGCCGTCACGTCAGCCCTGCGCCTGGCGACCCATCGCCAGGCGGTACTCCTCGTTGAACCAGTAGAGGAACCGGTCCTGCCGCGGGTACACGCCGGTCGTGAACGCCCGGGAGCCGACCCCCGTCTGCGCGCGCACGCACACCTCCCAGTCCTGCCGCGAGATCGTGTCCCAGAGCTCGACGACCGGCCCGGGCTTGAAGTCGGGCCCGGCGATCGTCTCGGGACGGAACAGGAACTCGGAAACCACGGTCGTGTGGTTCGGCCCCTTCGGGTAGCCGATGTAGTACATGCCACAGTCCGGATGCAGGTTCAGCATCAGGTTCGGGAACTCGTAGCTCCCGTAGTACATCTCGTAGTCCTCGGCTGCCAGGTCGGGGAGCTTCGGCAGCTCCGAC
>JBBQVZ010000122.1:0-10098 GCA_038211015.1 Actinomycetota bacterium
CCTCCACGCCGATCATCCCCCCGGTGGAGAGGTCGATCAGCGGTTGGTAGTGGAGCATCCAGCTCTGGTTCTCGACGGCCTTCCGCAGCCGTGTGCTGAGCGACAGCTTGCCCATCGCGTCGACGTCGCCGGCGGCGTGCATGAACGATCCGCCGGGACCGGTCTGCTTGCTGCGGAACATCGCGTTGTCGGCATGCTTCAAGAGCGTCTCCGCGTCATCTCCGTGGTTCGGGAAGAGACTGATCCCGAGAGACGCCGTCAGGTACAGCTCCGTCCCGGCGACCTCGAACGGCTGTCGCAGGGAGGTCTGGATCCTCGAGGCGACGGATTCAGCGGCGAACGTCGCGGGGTCCCCGCCGGGGGGGGTCGACGTCAGCTCGAGGTCGGCGAGAAGCATCAGGAACTCATCGCCTCCAGGCCGGGCGACCAGGTCCGTCTCGCGCGTGGCCTCGCGCAATCGCTCCGAGAGGAGCACGATCAACTCGTCGCCCGCCTCGTGACCGAGGCTGTCGTTCACCAACTTGAAGTTGTCGATGTCCACCGAGATGACGGATACGCCCAGCCCGTGCCGACGAGCTCTCGCGAGCGACAGATCCAAGAGCTCGTCGAACAGAACCCGGTTGGGGAGTCCGGTCAGCTTGTCGTGATAGGCGAGGAACGCGATCTGCTCCTCGGCATCCTTGCGATTCGTGATGTCGAGCATCACGCCCTGCACATAGAGCGGTTCGCCGATCGGATCGTGGACGACGACGGCGCTGTCGCTGAACCACAGCACGCGCCCGTCCCGGGCGATGAGTCGGTATTCGAGCGTGAACGGCTCGCCGGCCGCTCGACCTTCCAAGTAGGCGGCCACGGTCTCTTCGCGGTCCTCGGGATGCAGATGCGTGAGCCACAGATCGGGGTCGTCGATGTATTCCGCGGGCGTGATCCCCAGGAGCGCTTCGATCTGCGGGCTCACGTAGGTCGTCGTCATCCATTCGTCGGCGAGATCCACGTAGACGATGGCGGGGATGTGTTCCACGAGGGCCCCGTACTTCGTCTGGGCTTCCACCAGCTCGTGCTCGGTGCGGACCGAGTCCGTGACGTCGAGCATCAGCCCGAGCCAGAACTCCGGGTCGCCGTCCTTGTCCTCGACGAGGATGGCCTCCTCGCGGATCCAGATCTCGTGTCCGTCGCGATGGATGGCCCGGTATTGCTCGCGGAACGGCTCGCCGGTCGCCACGCTCCGCTCGCTCGCCAGGACGATCCGTTCGAGGTCGTCTGGATGGAGCACATCGCGCCAGCCTTCGGATGTGGCGAGCCATTCCTCACGGGTCAGGCCCAGGAGATCCACGATCCCGGGACCGACGTCGACCATGGTGTCCCCGTCGTTGACGCCATCGATATAGAGGACGGCCGGTAGCCGGTCGATGATGCCGCGGTAGCGCGCTTCGAGTTCCCGGTGTCGTTGTGCAAGATCGGAGATGGTGTCAGTACCGGCCATGCCGACATCGGCCAAGAATCCGCCTTGGGCGGTCAGGGCGTCGACGCTCGATGGCTCGTTGTCGTCAACCGTCACGTGGCTACCTGCTTCAAGGTAGTTCTGTGACGGATATCGGCCGCAGGCGTTCGTGGCTTGAACGCTGTGGGTCGTCCCGAAGAGGTATCCGGGCGAGGGCCGCTGGACGCAACGGCTCTCGCCCGGATGAGATCAACAGCCCGATTCGTCGGGGAGCAGGGGTCGGAACAAGAGACCGTACCGCGTGCCGTCGCTCGTCCACGGCGTGAGCTGGTTCGCCTGCTCGGCGAGCGACAGGAGCGATGCCGTCTCGTCGTCGGCGACCGTGCCGCAACGCATCCCGCCCGGCGTGCTCTGCTCGGAGTCACCGAAGAGGTCGAGACCGGGCGTCAGGGGCCATGCGATGGGGGCTTGCGTGAGCTCGGGATCAGGCTGGTAGGGGCTCGAGAAGATCCGGAGCGCCGTCGGCTGGTACAGACCCTGGTCCGTCACCGAACCATCGGGGAGCCAGCTGAGGTCGGATGCCTTCGCCTGGAACGCTTGGAGGTCCTTGCGGGCCTGGAGCTCCTCCTTGGACATCCTGTCGGGTGCGGGGCCGAGATCGAAGTCGAGCGCGTACACCTGCGTTGTGTGCGTCTGCCCGTCGATCGTCAGCGTGAACGTCGTGGTGGGGGCGTCGGAGATCATCGTGCTCCCCAGGTCCGTGTAGTCGCGGTCCTTGTCCAGCCCCACGTCGATCGCCGCTTGTATCAGTAGCCGTATCGCGTCCGGGGAGAGGTGTTGTTGCGACAACGCCGGAAGGGCCGGACCGGGGTAGATCTCGATCTGCGCTCCGGGAGTGACGAGGAGACCGTCGTCGTAGAGCGACAACATCGGCATCCGCGTCAGGTTGTACTGGATCGCCACGAAGCCGCCGCCCTGCTCGATCCGAAGCACGAGCTGACCGGGGCCGGTGGGTCCGGGGCCGGTGGGGCCGGTGGGTGAGGTGGGTCCGGTGGCGCCGGTCCCGGGTCCGGTTCCTCCGTCGCCCGGGCCGTCGCCCGTGGAGGCGTTCGCACACGCGCCGGCGAGGATCCCGAGGGAGAGCACCGTGACGCCGAACAGCTTCAACCGCATGGTCGTTCCTCCTGGTCGGATGTCGCGGCTTGGACGCCGACCTCGCAACTCGAGGTTCCCACACTTCGCGATAGGCTCGGCCCGTGTCCGCGACGATGCGCGCTCTCCGAAAGACCGCGCCCCGCGAAGGCGCCGAGCTGGTGAACATCCCGGTTCCGGCTCCCGGGGAGGGTGAGGTGCTCGTCCGCGTGCATGCGACGTCGATATGCGGCACCGATCTGCACATCTACGACTGGAACGAGTGGGCCGAGAAGCGGATCCCCCGTCTCCCGATGACGTTCGGGCACGAGGTCGCAGGGACGATCCAGGCGGTCGGGTCCGAGGTCCACCACCTCGAGCCGGGCGCCTTCGTCGCCGCTGAGACCCACGTGTCATGTGGACGTTGCTCGACATGCAGGACCGGGCGGGCGCACATCTGCGAGAACCTGCGCATCCTGGGCGTCGACATCGAGGGCGCGTTCGCCGAGTTCGTGGTGATCCCGGCCGGCAACGCATGGATCGTCGGGGAGGGGATCCATCCCGATGCCGCCTCCATCATGGAGCCGTTCGGCAACGCGGTGCACGCGGCGTTCGGAACCGGCGGCGGCGAGGACATCGCCACCAACGCCGTCGCCGTGATCGGATGTGGGCCGATCGGATTGTTCGCCGTGGCGATCGCTCGGTCGCTCGGCGCGTGGAAGGTCATCGCGATCGAGCCGAACGACTACCGTCGCGAGATGGCTGCCGGGATGGGCGCGGATCTGTCGGTCGATCCCATGGACGTGGATCCGGTGGTGGCCGTGATGGATGCCACGAAGGGCATCGGTGCGGAGGTTGTGCTCGAGATGAGCGGGAACGCTCGTGCGATCGACCAGGGGACGAGGATGCTGGCCCGCGGCGGTCGGATGTCGTTGCTCGGGCTGCCCGACGGCCCGGTGACGCTTGACCTGAACGACCAGGTCATCTTCAAGGAGGCTCGGCTGCAAGGCATCACCGGGCGTGAGATGTTCCGCACGTGGCAGCAGACGACCACGCTCCTGTCGACCGGGCGCGTGGATGTCGCACCGGTGATCACCCATCGGTTCCCGTTGGAGGAGTTCGAGGAGGCGTTCGCGACGACGGCTTCGGGACGTTCGGGGAAGGTCATCATCCTTCCGGGGGAGTGACGCATGGGAGCGCTCGATCATCTGAAGGACGAACTGGCGAAGCTCGGCGACGACGGACTGTTGCTGCATCCGCGAACGCTGGAGAGTGCCACGGGCGCTCACGCGCGCTTCGACGGTCGCGACGTCATCAACCTCGCCTCGAACAACTACCTGGGCCTGGCGAACCATCCGCGCGTGAACGAGGCCGCGTCGAGGGCCGCGCTCGAGTTGGGCGCCGGCAGCGGCGCGGTCCCCGCGATCGCGGGGAACATGACGCTCCACCGTGAGCTGGAGCGGCGCTTCGCGGACTTCAAGCACGCGGACGAGGCGTTGATGTTCCCGTCGGGGTTCACGGCCAACGCGGGGACGGTGGCGGCGATCCTGTCGAAGGAGGACGTGATCGTCTCCGACCAACTGAACCACGCATCGATCATCGACGGCGCCCGCCTGTCACGTGCCGAGATCAAGGTGTTTCCGCATAAAGACGTGGACGCGGCAGACGCGTCGCTCGCCGAGACCGCACGGCCGGGCCGGCGCCAGCTGCTGATCACCGACGGTGTGTTCTCGATGGACGGCGACATCGCGCCGCTGCCCGGGCTCGTCGAGATCGCCGAGAAGCACGGCGCGATCATGATGATCGACGACGCACACGCGAGCGGCGTGCTCGGAACCGGCGGTGCGGGCACGGTTGATCACTTCGGCTTGCACGGCCGGGTCGACATCCAGGTGGGAACGCTCTCGAAGGCGTTCGGCGTGCTCGGTGGCTTCATCGCCGGTCCCCACCATCTGATCGAGTGGCTGCAGAACCGCGGCAGGCCGTTCCTCTTCTCCACGAGCGCCCCGCCCGCCGTCGTCGCGGCCTGCATGGCTGCGCTCGATGTCATCCACGACGAGCCAGACCGCCTGCAGCGGCTCTGGTCGAACACCGCGTTGTTCAAGGAAGGGCTGCACGCGCTCGGCTTCGACACCGGCGCGTCCGAGACCCCGATCACGCCGGTCATCTCGGGCGACGAGGAGAAGACGCAGACCCTGGCGCGACGCCTGTTCGATGAGGGCGTGTTCTGTCCGGCCATCGTGTTCCCGACCGTTGGTCGGGGGCAGGCGCGGGTGCGAGCGATCGTGACCGCCGACCACACCGAGGACGACCTCCGCGAAGCGACCGAGGCGTTCGAGCGGGTCGGACGCGAACTGGGACTCCTCTGACGTGCCGGGGACGTCCGTTCCGGTGACGCTCGCCGAGCTGCTGGGCCGGCAGCGGGTGCTCCCGTTCCTCGAGGTCGACGACGGGTCGCACGCGGTCGAGTTGGCTCGCATCTTCCTCGACCTCGGGATGCCGGTCATGGAGATCGCGCTCCGGACGCCGGGCGCGCTCTCGGCGATCGAGGCCGTGCGATCGTCGGTCGAAGGTGTTGTGGTGGGCGCTGGCACGGTCGTGACGCCCGGGCAGCTGACCGACGCGGCAGCCGCAGGTGCTGCATTCGTCGTGAGCCCGGGATCGAGCGCCGAGATGCTGTCCGCCGGCGCCGACGGTGCGATCCCGTTCGTTCCGGGTGTCGCAACGGTGACGGAGCTGATGCGGGTTGCCGAGATCGGTATCCGGGAGGTGAAGTTCTTCCCGGCCGAGGCGGCGGGAGGAGTGCCGGCCGTGTCGGCGATGGAAGCGGTCATGCCCTCGATGCGCTTCCTCCCCACCGGAGGGATCGATGTCGGATCGGCATCGGCGTACCTGGCGCTCGATCATGTCTTCGCGGTCGGTGGGAGCTGGATGTGTCCGGGCGCCCTCATCCGACAGGGAGCGTGGGACGGTATCGCCGAGCGTGTGCGAGCGGCGTCGACCGTCTCGAACCCCGGTTCCGCGTGAAGCGCGTCCTCGTCGTCGGCGAGCCTCTGATCGAGCTGCTCGAGGAACCGGTGGGGACGATCCGCCGTGGATTCGGAGGCGACGCCTTGAACCTCGCGGTGTATCTGGCGAGGGAGTCTCCGGAGCTCCACGTGATGCTGGGGAGCGCCGTCGGGGACGATCGTGACAGCGACGACCTCCTGTCGCTCTGTCGCGACGAGGGTGTCGATCGTGCGCACGTCCGTCGCGTGGCGGGCGCAACGCTCGGCCGGTATCGGGTGACGGTCGATCGGTCGGGTGAGCGGGCGTTCGAGTACGAGCGGAGCGAGAGCCCCTTCCGCGGCGCGCTCGTCGGTGACGACTCGCTGCCGGATCATGGCGCGATCGACGTCCTTTGCTTCAGCGGGATCACCGTGGCGGTGCTTCACGACGCCGGTCGTCGCGCCCTCCTCGCGTACGCGACAGCGGTGCGCGGGTTGGGAGGCATGGTCGTCTACGATCCCAACCACCGCCCGGCGTTGTGGGCCGACGATGCCGATGCCCGGGAGTGGACCACGCGGATCGCGCCCATCGCCGACGTGCTTCTCGCGTCGGCGGAGGACGGGCGTCGGCTCACGGATGCGGATGCCGCGCTCGAGATCGCGCAGGCGTTCCGCGCGATGGGCGCGCGCGAGGTCGTGGTCACCGACGGCTCGGGTCCGTGCGTCGTGTCCTCTGACCGCGCCGTCGAGGCGATCGAGGCCGTCCGGGCCGTGGAGGTAATGGACACGACCGCGGCGGGCGACGCGTTCGACGCCGGCTACATCGCGGCCCGGCTGCGCGGCGCGACGCCGGCGAAGAGCGCCGCCGCTGGTCACACGCTGGCGGCGACCGTTGTGGGTCATCGAGGGGCTCTCGCCGCCCCCAAGCGGATCGGAATCTAGTCTGAGACGGACGAGCTCGGAGCGCCACCGGCCTTCGACCGGATGCCGGCGATCATGAGATCCAGCCCGTACTCGAATCGCTGATCGATGTCGCCCTGCATCAAGTACGGCAGCGACGACACGAAGCACGGGAACTCGTCGGCGGGAAGCTCCGCCATCAGTCCCTCAGGGGTCGGCGGCTCGTTCCCGGGTCCGGACGCCCGCATCATGCCGATCTCGAACATCACGAACCCGACGATGAAGCCGCCCAGGGCACAGAACGCCTTCACCGCGTCTTCCTCGGGGAGGCCGACCTCGCGCAACAGACGGAGCGCGGTCTCGGTCGGTCGAAGCGATGTCGGCGTCATCGCGAAGCGTTTGGACTCCGAGATGAGCACCATGATGTTGGGGTGAGCCCGCAGGATGTGGCGCCACGACCTTGCCGCCTCCCGTGCGCGACCTTCCCAGTCACCGTCGGTGCCCGGATCCAGGAACTTGGCGAGTACCCGCTCGCGGATCCCCAGCAGGAGATCCTCCTTGTCGTGCACGTGGTGGTATAGCGACATCGCCTCGACGCCGAGCTCGCGGCCGACCCGGCGCATCGACACCGCGTCGAGGCCCTCGTCGTCCATGATCCGCAGGGCCGCGTCGATCACGCGGTCGCGCGTTAACTTCTCGCGTTGTTTGCTCTCCGTTCGCTGTGCCATCCGGGATTCCTTGAGATTGTGGTTGACGACTTACACCGTACACATGTAGAACATACACCGTAAGCGTACACCGTACGTCAATGAGAACGCAGATGGACGAGAAAGGTGGCGGGGATGAGGATCAATCCAGAATCGTTGGCCCGATCGAGCAGCCTGCACCCGTGGAGGGTCATCGGCATCTGGGGCGTCTTGTTCGTGGTGATGATCGGCCTGTCGAGCGCGCTCCTCGGCGACGTCCTCAACAACGACATCTCGTTCACGAACAAGCCGGAGTCGATCAAGGCGCAGGACGTGATCGACGAGCAGTTCACGGCCACGCAGCTGGGCGCGAGCACCGAGTACGTGATCGTGCACTCCGACGCGCTCACTGTCGACGACCCCGCGTATCAGGCGTATGTGGAGCAGGTCCAGGGCGCGCTGGCCGCGAAGACCGACCTCGTCGCCGCGCCCCCGTCGACGTACTACGACGCGCTGGCACAATCGCCGGAGGCGGCCGCCGGCCTGGTTTCCAAGGACAAGCAGTACACGCTGATCCCCGTTCCGATCACGGAGGACGCCACGCCGACGATCGACGGACTGCGCGAGACGCTCGACGCCGCCAAGGCGAAGGGGTTCGAGTTGCAGCTTGCCGGCCAGGCCACGTTGAACGCCGACTTCACCACGATCGCCGAGGAGGATGCCCGTAAGGGTGAGGGCATCGGCATCATGGTCGCGCTCGTCGTCCTGGTCGTCGTCTTCGGTGCCATCGTGGCGGCGCTCGTGCCCATCGGGATCGCGATCATCGCCATCGCGATCTCCCTGGGGATCACCGCGCTCGTCGGTCAGATCGTCGAGTTCAACCTGTTCGTCACGAACATCATCTCCATGATCGGTCTTGCGGTCGGCATCGACTACTCCCTGTTCATCGTGTCGCGGTTCCGTGAGGAACGGAAGAAGGGCTTCGACAAGCTCGAGGCGATCGGTGCGGCCGGCGCCACTGCGAATCGAGCCGTCTTCTTCAGCGGCATGACCGTCGTCCTGGCCCTGCTGGGCATGTTCATCATCCCGACCACGATCTTCCGGGCACTGGCCGCGGGCGCCATCTTCGTCACGGTCGTCTCCATCGTCTCTTCGATGACGCTCCTGCCGGCCCTGCTCGCCAAGCTCGGCGATCGCATCAACTGGCCGCGTCTGTCGAAGCGGGCTCGCCTGGACACCCCGCACGACGTGCCGGGCGGGGTCTGGGACGTGGTCGCGCGCGGCGTGATGAAGCGTCCGTGGGTGTTCCTGATCGCGAGCGTGTTGGTCCTCGGAAGCCTCGGCTCCTTCTACTTCCAGTTGAACAAGGGAAGCTCGACCAGCATCAGCCAGCTGCCGGACGTGCCGGCGAAGGCAGCGTTCCTGACGTTGGAACGCGAGTTCGCCGGCGGATTGACGGATCCGGCCGAGATCGTGATCACCGGCGACGTCGGATCGACCGAGGCACAAGCGGCGATCACGACGCTGCAGGGGGAGATCGCGCAGATCCCTGCGTTCTCCCCGGAGACCCAGGTCGCGACCGCCGACGACGGTTCAGCCGTCAAGGTGTCCGCGTTCTTCAAGGGCGAGACGCAGAACGACTCCTCGTTCGCCTCGATCAAGGATCTGCGCGATCGGGTGATCCCTGCGGCGTTCGGCGGTGTGCCGGGCGTCGAGGTGTTCGTGGGCGGGAACTCGGCGATCTTCTTGGACTTCCTATCGGTGACCGATTCCTACCAGTGGATCGTGCTCGCGTTCGTCCTCGGTCTCTCCTTCATGCTGCTGATGGTCGTGTTCCGTTCGCTGATCCTGCCGATCAAGGCGATCCTGATGAACCTGCTTTCGGTGGCCGCCGCGTACGGCGCCGTGACGCTCGTGTTCCAGAAGGGCGTGGGGATCGGGTTCTTCAACGCGATCGGGTTCCAGTTCCACCAGAGCGAGGCGATCGAGGCATGGCTGCCGCTGTTCCTGTTCTCGATCCTGTTCGGGTTGTCGATGGACTACCACGTGTTCCTGCTCTCGCGGATCCGCGAGGAATACGACAAGACGCACGACAACACCGAAGCGGTTGCGTACGGCTTGCGGACCACGGCTGGCATCATCACCGGCGCGGCCATCATCATGGTGGTCGTCTTCACCGGGTTCGCCTCGGGGCGTCTGGGTCCGTTGCAGCAGATGGGCTTCGGCCTGGCGGTTGCGGTCTTCATGGACGCGACCATCGTGCGGACGCTGCTGGTCCCGGCGGGGATGCGGCTGCTCGGCGATTGGAACTGGTACCTGCCGGGCTGGCTCCAGTGGCTGCCGCAGCTGAACGTGGAGGGTCACGAGCCAGAGCACGAGACGGTGACGGTGCCGGACACACCGGCCGAGCTCATCGAGAAGAGCTAGGCGTTGGAACGGGTCTCGTCGGGTTCGCCCTTCGAGCCGAAGGTCGGATTCAGCCGGGCGGTGCGTGCCGGGGACCGGGTTCTGGTCTCCGGCACCGCGCCCCTCTGGCCAGACGGTGAGGTCGACCCGGACGTCGCGGTCCAGATGGGACGCTGCCTCGAGATCGTGCTCGACGCGCTCGAGTCGCTGGGCGCCGGACGGGAAGACGTCGTCCGGACGCGGATCTACCTGACCGACCCGCAGGACTGGCCAGAGGTCGGACGGGTGCACGGCGAGGTGTTCGGCAACATCCGGCCGGCTTCGACGATGGTGGCGGTCGCCGCGCTCCTCGATCCGCGCTGGAAAGTGGAGTTGGAAGCGGAGGCCGTGATCGGGGCGGGGGTCGGCTAGATGTAGTTCCCACTTAGGTTGTTTACACGGCGAGAGCCTCCCTGCACGGTTTGTGGTGTCGAAGCCGCAGACCGGAAGGAGGCTCTCGTGTCACATCGTAGGGCGAGGCTGACGCCGTTCGGACGATGGTTGATCG
>JBBQVZ010000123.1:0-10086 GCA_038211015.1 Actinomycetota bacterium
GAGCGATCCGAGGCCGGGGATCGCGCCGAGCGGGTGGACCAGCGCGAGCCGGTGCAGCGCGCCCCAGCTCCACGCGGAGGGGTGCGGCCCCAAGCGCTCCCGGAGCTCGGCGAGCGTATCGGCGAGAGCGGTGCGCACCAGCTCGTCGTCGAGCCAACCCTCGGGTTCTCGGAGCCACTCCGGCAGGACCTCGCATTGGAAGACCTCACGGTCGGTGTGGTAGCGCCGGAACAGATCGTCGCCCAGTCGCGGCTGCAACGCGCGCCGGGCGATGTGGCGCGACCACACGTTGAAGACGCCGGCCGCGACGGAGTCCGCGGCCATGTCGCCGTCCCAACCGGCGAGCAGTCCGATCGCGTCCCGTTCCTCGTCGCTTCGAGGTTCGATGGCGGTCAGCAGCGGGAGCGCGGCGCGCGCGGGGAGCGAGACGGTGTCGACCTGGATCCGCGCCAGCGAGGCGACGTCGTGCGTCGCGAGCTCCTCCAGCAGCTCCACCACCCGGCGCGCGCGGTACGGCGTGTGGAAGTCGTGGCCGATGAGGTGCGGGTAGCCCTCGTCGTGGATCCGGTTGTTCGCGGTGACCAGATACCCACGCTCGGGGTCGGTCGCCCAGGGCAGCTCGTCGAAAGGGATCCATCCGTTCCACTCGTACCCGCCGGTCCAGCCCGGCATGGGCGAGGTGCCGTCGCCGGCCTCGCGGAGCGGGAACCGGCCGGTGCACTGATAGCCGATCGTGCCGTCCACGTCGGCGTAGACGAAGTTCTGGCCCGGGCACTCCACGCCCCAGGTCGCGCGGCGGAATTCCTCGAAGCTGGTCGCTCGCGCCGCATCGAGGACGAGGGATGGACGGATGCCGCACTCGAAGCCCGTCCACCGCAGCGCGTAGGTCTCGGTCGACTCGAGCGGGATGTACTCGGCGTGCATGTCGCCCACCACGGCCGTGTCGATGATCGGGCCGTGCCGAGTCTCGCGAACCTCGACGACGGCCGGTTCGGCGGCTCCGCGGACGTGGATCTCCTCGCGGTGGATCGTGATCGGCTCCCACGTGCCGTCGTGTTCGGCCTCCGTTCGGTCCTCGTTCACGTGTTCCACGTAGAGGTCCTGCACGTCGCCGCTCACGTTCGTGACGCCCCATGAATGGTGCGCCGTCGTGCCGAGCAGGATCCCCGGCGAGAACGTGAGCGCGACGCCGCGGGCCTCGTAGCCCGGCGTGCGCAGGTGCATCTCGATCCACGCGCCGGGCTGCACAGCGAGCAGGTGTGGGTCGTTCGCGAGCAGCGGTTTGCCGGTCGTGGTGCGCGAGCCCGCCACGACCCAATCGTTCGACCCCTGGCCCCTGGGCCGGGGGAGCTCGTCGAGCAACAGCCCGCCGAGCGCGCCCGCGGGTACCGACACGGGGTCGGCCGGCAGCGGCGGGAGCAGCGCGCGGACCGCGTCGGGTCCGAGACGTTCGGCGATCGCCGCGCGCAGCAGCTCCTTGTCCCAGTTCCCGGAGAGTCCCCACGCGAGGTAGACGAACGCCGATGCCCACGCCCCGGCATCGTCGGTCGGCAGGCTCGGGCTCATGTCGAGCAGCGAGTACTCGACGGGCGGCGCCGGCATCCGCGCGATCCACGCCGCGCACCCCTCACGGAAGCGGGTGTGCATCGCGAGCGAGACGTCATCCCACCCTGCCGCCAGCTTCGCTCCGGTGCGATGGAAGCCGATCGTGCGGGCGAACCGGTCGTCGGCGAGCGTGCGATCCGCGAAGACCTCGGACAGCCGTCCGCTCGCGGCGCGGAGCAGCAGGTCCATCTGGAACAGGCGCTCCCCGGCCGTCACGAAGCCTTGGGCGAACCAGAGATCGTCGAGCGACGCGGCGCTGATGTAGGGCACGCCCCACCGATCCCGGCGCACCTCGACGGGCTCGAAGAGCCCGGGAACCGTGAGCTCGCCGTCCTCGGGCAGGAGCGACGCGGACGCGACCTCGCGGAGCTGTTCGACGAAGTCGCTCATCGAGTGGGGAGCCTACCGGTCGCCGGGTTCCGCGAGCGCCTCGCGCGTGTTGCCGAGCCAGCTCTCGTGCAATCCCGCGTACACACCGCCGCGCTCGAGGAGCTCCGCGTGCGTCCCCTCCTCGACGAGCCGGCCGGCGTCCAGGACCAACACGCGATCGGCATGCTCGGCGGTCGACAGGCGATGCGCGATCGTGATGACCGTCCTCCCCGCCGACAGCCGTCGCAGCGCCTCGGTCGTGCGGCGCTCGGTCGCCGGATCCACCGCGCTCGTCGCCTCGTCGAGGATGAGGAGGCCGGGCTGGTCGATCTGCGCGCGGGCGAGCGAGACCAGTTGCCGCTCGCCGACCGAGAGGGCTTCGCCGCGCTCGCCGACTGGCGTTTCCAAGCCCTGGGGAAGCGAGGCGACCCAGTCCGTGAGCCCCAGCTCGTCGAACGCCGTCTCGACGTCTCGGTCGCTCGCGGCCGGCCGGCCGTACCGCACGTTCTCGCGGATGGTGGTGTCGAACAGGAACCCGTCCTGCGGAACCATGCGGATGGCGTTGCGTCGCGACGCCGGCGAGATGTCGCGCAGATCTACCCCGTCGACCTGGATGTGGCCGGACGCCGGGTCGGCGAGACGAGCCAGCAGCTTGGCGAACGTCGTCTTCCCACCGCCCGTCTGCCCGACGATCGCGACGTGCGTGCCTCGCCCGACCTCGACCGAGATGCCGCGGAGCACCGGTCCACCCTCCCGGTACGAGTAGTTCAGGTCGGTCGTGCGAACCGCGATCGGGCCCGAAGGCAGTTCGACCCCGCTCTCCGGTTCCACGATCTCGATCGGGAGATCGATCACCGTGAGGATCTTCCGCCAGCCGGCGATAGCGGTCTGGGTGTCGGCGTAGATCTCCGGCAGGTCGGTGAACACGTGCAGGAAGACGTCCGACAGGAAGATGAACGCCGAGACGCGGCCGAACGAGAGGCCCCTGTCGGGCCCGAAGGAGGCGCCGAGCCAGACGATCACCGAAACGGCGATCGCGTAGAAGAACGTCGCGATCGGGAACAGCGCCGCCGACCGCCAGTGGGCAACGATCGTCGCCCGGTACCGCTCGTCGATCGCGCGCTTGAGGCGCCGATCCGTCCGGTCCTCCAGGCCGTAGGCGCGAACCACGGCCGCGCCCATGATGCTCTCGGAGACCTCCGACATCAGCTGGCCGACGCGTGTCCGCACCAGGTCGAACGCCTGCGTCAAGCGACCTTGCAACGACGACACCACCCAGAGCAGCGGCGCGACCAGCAGCACGATCGCGATCGTCAGCTGCCACGAGTACACGAGCATGAGCGCGAGGGCTCCGAACACGAGCGCGATCGAGATGATCCATGCGATCCCGCCCCACTCCGTGAAATGCGAGAGCGTGTCGACGTCGGCCGTGACCCGGGCCACGAAGACGCCGCGTTTCTCCTCGGTCTGCTCCGCGATGGACAGCTTGTGGATGTGCTCGAATGTCCGGACGCGCAATGCCATCAGCGCCTGTTCGGATGCGTGCACGAGCCTGCGAGCTGCCTGGCGGCTCGCGACGTAGGTCAACGCGACCAACGCGAGTGCGGCGCCGCACAGGGTAAAGACGTATCCGGCGCGGAACCCGCCCTCGAACCCGTGGTCGAAGATCTGCTGGACGAGTACGGGCGTGATGAGCGTCGCCGCGGTGACGCCCAGCGAGATCACGACGGTCATGCCGAGGCCCTTGCGCAGCTCCGGTGACTCGTGCAGTCCGCGCCGCAGCACCGCCCGCGCGCTCTGGAGGTGGGCTGGGACCACGAGGTCGTCGTCGAGGAGCACGGGATCCTGCGTGATGACGCTCACCCGGCCCTCCGTTCGTACGCGTGGATCATCGCGGCGTAGCCGGGCATGGTCGCGAGGAGGTCCTCGTGACTCCCCGTCGCGCGCAGGCGCCCATCCTCGAGGAAGATGACCCGGTCGGCGAGCCGGATCGTCGAGAGGCGATACGCGACCACGACGAGCGTTGTGCGGAGCTCGCGACGGAGCGCGCCCAGGATCTGGGCCTCGATCGTCGGGTCGACCGCCGACGTCGCGTCGTCCAGGATGAGGAGCCGGGGCCGTCTCACGAGCGCACGCGCCAGCGCAACGCGTTGCCGCTGACCGCCGGACAACGTGTGGCCTCGTTCGCCCACCACGGTGTCGTAGCCGTCGGGCAGCCTGCGGATGAACGCGTCCGCTTGTGCCAGTCTCGCCGCATGTTCCACTGCCTCCGGGTCGGCGCCGGTGTCGAGAGCGATGTTGTCCCGTACCGCCGCGGCGAACAGGAAGCTCTCCTGGAACACGATCGCGGTCGCGTCACGGAGCGACGCCGCGTCCGCGTGGCGGAGGTTGACGCCGCCGATCAGCACCTCGCCGTCGTCGGGGTCGTCCAGGCGCACGAGCAGTTGCGCCAGCGTGCTCTTGCCCACGCCGGTGGGACCCACGATCGCCACCGACTCGTCGGCGTCGATCCGCAGGCTCACCTCGTCCAGCACCTTCGTCCCGGCGTAGGCGTATGTGACGGCCGCCAAGCGCGCGTCGAGCGGCTCGTCCGGCAGCCGCACCGGATGTGCGGCGGGCACGACGGTGACCGGCTCGGCGAAGATCTCCTCCAGGCGCGCGTAGCTGACCACCGCACGCGGAAGCTCGGAGAGGATCCATCCGATGAATCGCATCGGCCACGCGAGCAGGCCGAACAGCGCGATGAACTGGATCAGGTCGCCGAGCGTCACGGCGCCCGACGAGACCCGCCACGACCCCACCGCCAGCAAGGCGACCGCCCCGACCGCCGGCAGCGACTCCAGCGCCGGCTCGAACCCCGCGCGGATGTATCCGGCCTGGACCCGCTCGTGCTGGAGCGCGCGCGCCTTCACCGCCAGGCGCTCCGTCTCCTCGGCCTCGCGGCCGAGCGTCTTCACGATCATCGCGCCGTCGATGCTTTCGTGGGCGACGGAAGAGACCTCGCCGATCCGTTCCTGCGCGCGGCGGGCCGGGCCCTCCATGCGCCGGGCGAAGCTGCGGTTCATGACCGCCAGGGTGGGGAACAACACGACGCCGATCACCGCGAGGAACGGATCCGTCGCGAAGAGCGAGACGATCGCGAACAGGACGAGGAAGACGACGCCGGTGGCGAACGGGATCGGGTGCAGGACGTCCACCGCCGCCTCGACGTCGGCCTCCATGTGCGCGATCAGCTCGCCGGTCGGGGTCTCCTTGTGGAACTGGAGGGAGAGATCCCGGTAGCGGTCCGCGATCCGGGTTCGAAGGGTCGCCATCACGCGCGCCCCGGCCACGCCGCTGTAATAGCGGCGGACCATGATCCCGAGTGCCCGGAGCGTTCCGGCGGCCATGAGCGCGACGATCGCGAGCCAGACCTTCCTCGCGGGCACGCCGCCGGCGAACGCGGGCCGAAGGACATCGTCGGTGGCGCGCCCCAACGCGACGGTCAGGCCGATCGAGGACAGCGCGTACACCAGCGAACCGCCCACCGCGACCAGGAACGGGGTCGGGTGGGTGCGCACGTAGGACATGACCAGACGCAGGCCACGCAGGAACAGACCGCGCTCCGCCATCTCCGGGGTCTCGACGTAGGCCTGCAGTGCGTCCCTCCTCCGCTCCGACCAGGCATCCTACGAGCCGCGGCGTTCGGCCCAGGTTGAGGGTCGCGGCCCGTACTGGAATGATGCGGCCCATGACCCAGCACCGGCCGTGGTTCAACAGGTGGCCCGCCGACGTGCCGCGAACCCTCGAACCGCTCCCGGAGCTTTCGCTGTTCCGTCTGCTCCAGGACGCGGCTGCCGGGTTCCCCGATCGACCGGCGACGGCGTTCTTCGGCGCTCGCCTCACGTACCGCGAGTTGCTCGACCACGTCGAACGCTTCTCGGCCGTCCTGTCCGGTCTGGGAGTGAAGAAGGGCGACCGCGTCGGTCTGCTGCTGCCGAACTGCCCGCAGTACCTGATCGCCTGGTACGCGTGTCAGCGGATCGGAGCGATCGCGGTCGGCAACAACCCCCTCTACACGCAACGCGAGCTCGAGCACCAATTGAAGGACGCCGGCATCAACGTGATGGTGGTGCTCGAGAACGTGTACCTGAACTTCGGCAAGATCCGCGACGCCGCCGGCATCCGCGAGGTCGTCGCCACCAAGCTCACCGACTACATGAAGTTCCCGCTCAACCTGCTCGCGCCGATCAAGTTCCGCAGGGACGCGAAGAAGGAGGGGCATCCGTGGCCCCCGATCCCGGCCGGCCACCGCGTGCGCTGGTGGAAGGACGCCATGAAGGCGACCGGACCGCTACCGCCCATCGCGCCCGTCGATCCGCGAACCGATCCGGCGGCGCTCATCTACACGGGTGGGACCACGGGACTGTCGAAAGGCGCCACGCTCTCACACTTCAACCTGGTCTCGAACGCGATGCAGGCGGTGGGGTGCATCTCGGACCTGCGTCCGGGCGAGGATTGCATCATGTGCGTCCTCCCGTTCTTCCACTCGTTCGGGACGGTCGCGATGAACGTCGGCATCCTCCGCGCCGCGAAGCTCGCGATGCTGCCGCGGTTCGAGCTGAAGCAGTGCCTGAAGGAGATCCAGAGGGAGAGGCCGACGTTCTTCCCCGGGGTGCCACGGTTATACCTGACGCTGAACGAGTCCGAGGAGGCCCGCAAGTACGACCTGGGTTCGATCAAAGCGTGCATCTCGGGCGCCGCGCCTCTGCCTCTGTCCGTCGCCGAGAAGTTCGAACGGCTCACGGGCGGCGGTCTGGTCGAGGGCTACGGGCTCACCGAATGCTCGCCCATGACGCACGTGAATCCGCTGAAGGGTGAACGCCGGACCGGCTCTATCGGGCTCCCCGCCCCGGACACGGAGTGCAAGATCGTTGACATCGACGACCCGGATCGTGAGATGGCGGCGGGTGAGCGCGGCGAGCTCTGCATCCGCGGTCCGCAGGTGATGCTTGGCTACTGGAACAAGCCGGAGGCGACGGCCGAGATGATCCGCAACGGGTGGCTGCACTCCGGCGACATCGCGGTGATGGACGAGGACGGCTACTTCTTCATCGTGGATCGGATGAAGGACATGATCCTCGTGAGCGGGTTCAACGTGTACCCCACAGAGGTGGAGGACGTGCTGTTCCACCACCCGAAGATCCTGAAGTGCGCGGTGATCGGGGTGCCCGACGATGAGACCGGCGAACGGGTCAAGGCGTTCGTCGTGTTGAAGCCCCGGGAGAGCGCCACCGTCGAGGAGATCGTCGCGTGGAGTCGCGACCCGGCGCAGGGCCTCACCGGGTATCGCGTGCCACGCGAGATCGAGTTCCGGGAGTCGCTGCCCGAGACGATGATCGGGAAGGTCCTCCGTCGCGTGCTCCAGGAAGAGGAGCGAGCGAAGGCGGCGGCGGGCGTCGTCGGACCACCCGCGTCGTGAACCCCATCTCCTGGCCGGTCGACGACCGGGCCGTCGTTCGCACCCTCACGCTCGACGACACGGAGGTCGTCTTTCGTGCCGTCGACCAGAACCGCGACAGGCTTCGCCCGTACATGCCGTGGGAGAGGACGACCCTTTCCCCTCATGACGTCCGCGCGTTCATCGAGCGATCGCTCGCGTCGCCGACCGACCTGGATGCGAACGGCATCTGGGTGGGCGAGGAGTTCGCCGGGACCGTGGGACTGAGGGTCGACACGGAGATGAACTCGGGCGAGATCGGCTACTGGATCGTCGGCGCGTTCGAGGGGCAGGGCCTGGTCACCAAGGTATGCCGGCTCCTGCTCGACCACGGCTTCCGCGAACAGAAGCTTCATCGCATCGAGATCCACGCGGCCGCGGACAACCTGCGGAGCCGCGCGGTCGCCGAGCGGCTCGGTTTCACCCACGAGGCAACGACGCGCGACGGTCATCGCAAGTACGACGACGTCTACGTCGATCAGGTGGTCTACGGGATGCTCGAGCACGAGTGGCCCGCGACGTGAGCTTCGAGGCCGTCGTCTTCGACCTGTTCGGCACGCTGGTGCCGGAGTTCTCCAAGACCGACTTCTTCGAGAGCGTGCGCGGCATGGCTCGTGAGCTCGGTGCGGACGACGTTCGGTTCGAAGAGCGATGGAGGCAGACCGCGGAGGCGCGGCAGACCGGCGGGTTCGCGACGGTCGAGGACAACGTGCGGCACATCTGCGGGTCGCTCGGCGTGGACCCATCCGACGACGCGGTCGCGACGGCGCTCGAGCTCCGGCTCGAGCTGTATCGGACGTGGTTCCACCCGCGGCGAGGCGCGCTCGAGACGCTGACCGAGCTCACGTCGCGCGGCTATCCGATCGGACTGGTGAGCATGTGCGCTCCGGACGCGCCCGCGATGTGGCGCGCGTCCGCGCTCGCGCCATTCGTCGATGTCGAGGTCTTCTCGAGCGAGGTGGGACTTCGCAAGCCGGACGCCGCCATCTACCGATGCGCGACCGACGGCCTCGGCGTGGATCCGGTGGCCTGCGTGTACTGCGGCGACGGCGCCTACGGAGAGTTGTCGGGCGCGGAGGCCGTCGGGATGACGTCGTACCTGATCGCGGATCCCGCCGTCGATGTCGAGGCGTCGCTCACGCCCGAACGCGAGGAGTGGAACGGAGCGCGCGTATCCGATCTCCGTGAACTCCTGGCGTTCCTTCCAGGCCCCGGTTAGGCGTCGCTCGCCGCGGGCTCCCTCGTTCGGCCGACGTACCTGCGGCGGTGCGCCAGGTACGCGAACGGACCCGCGACGAGCGGGAGCCAGTACGAGACCAAGCGGTACGCGAGCGTCGCGAGCACGGCGTCCGCGGCCGAGACGCCCGCGAGCGTGAGCGTCGCCGTCAGCCCGGCCTCGACGAAGCCGAGCCCGCCGGGAGTGATCGGGATCATGCCGAGCACGGCGGCGGCGACGTAGGCGAGCAACACGAGGGCGGGACGCGGGCGGGCGCCGACCGCCGCCACCGCCGCGAGCAGCGCCAGGTAGTCCAGGAGCCAGTTCCCCCAGGCGGTGATCAGCGCGAGCCACCATCGCGACCCCAGCGTGCCTCGGATCTCGTTCCGCTCGCGGACGAGCTTCTCCGGGGTGCCGGTCTTCGCCGGACGGCCTCGGCGCATCCGGTTCTGGACACGCTCGATCGTGCTGCCGACCCACACGAGCGGCCCGTCGGCCGAGAGCAGGACGGCCCCGACCACGACGGCCAGCACGAAGAGCGCCGCTCCGAGCCACGCCGACTGGACGAGCCCCGCCGGCACGGGAGCGCCGAACGCGATCGCGGGAAGCGCGAGCACCGGCAGCGCGAAGAGCGTCGCCGAGCTGATGAACGTCGCCGCGGTCAGACCGGTTCCGATGGTGGTCGCGTCGAGTCCGGACAGGACGAGCAGGCGGAACTGGATCGCGGCGCCGGCCGCCGCTCCGCCGGGCACGATCCTGCTGAACGCGTTCCCCGCGATCTGCGCCGTGGCGATCGCGAACCATCGTCCGGTGCGGAGCGCCAGCCGCTGGAGCGCCCACGCGCACGCGAAGCTCGCGATCTCGGCCGCGAACATCACGACGAACCAGCCGGGCTCGATCTTGAGGAGCTCGGGCCACGCGGACAGCACCTTCAGGAGCGAAGGCCACAGCACGTACAGCGTGATGAGCGTGAGGACCAGGAAGATCGAGCGCACGATGATCCGACGCCGGAGCGACCGGTCTGCTTGCGCCCCGACGGGCCCCGAGGTCGAGGACGAGGGCGGGGCGTCCGGATCCATCCCTGAAGCGTATCCCGGAAGCGCGTGACGCTACGTTCGAACGGCGGGAGCGTGCGGCACTTCTACCCGCGCCGTTTCCGGCACGAGCGCTACCACCTCACCGACGACGAGGGTCGCGGGGGGTCCGATCCGCGCGGTCGCGGCAAGGGTCGGCAGATCCTCCAAGGTTCCAACGATGGTGCGTTGCTCGGGCGTCGCGGCCCACTGGACGATCGCCGCGGGCTCGGTGCTGGAGCGCCCCGCGGCGACCAGCTCGGCGCACGTTTCGGCGAGCTTCCCGGCGGCCATCAGCACAACGAGCGTGTCCGTCGAGGTTGCCACGCGCGAGAGGTCGACCT
>JBBQVZ010000124.1:0-10084 GCA_038211015.1 Actinomycetota bacterium
AAGTAGTCCAGAGCCTCGCGAACGACGGCCGACGCGCTCGGGTCCTTGCCCAGCTCCTGCAACGAGCGGGACAACCGAACCAGGAACGCCGCCTGATCGCTCGTCGTTCCCGCCGAGTCGAGTCGGGCCATCACGGCCCCCAGCAGGTCGGCGAGCGGCAGTTCATCCAGCTCGTCGACGGTCTCGTCATCGAACGTGATCGTCAGTCTCGTCATCTGCATCTCCTTGTGCATCACAGTATGATGCGAGAGGGGATGCACCGTCAAGAGCTGGCGAGTCCCGGTCGCTCCACCCCAGGACGCACCAGGATCCGACGAGGTCCCGGAGTAGGCACGTTTGTGCCGGATCTGTCGAGGACAGGCCGGCGAGGGTGACGGGATCAAGGAATCGGCACAATCATGCCGAATTAGGTTGAACCCAGGTCTGCAAGCTCCTATAGTTCCAGGAATCGGCACGAACGTGCCTATGGAGGCGATCATGAAGGACTCACCCTCTGAACTCGGCCGGCAGATCCGGGAGAGACGGAAGTCTCTGGGCTTGACGCAAGACGCGTTGGCAGACCTCGCCCGATGCTCACCTCGATTCGTTCGCGCTCTCGAGACAGGGAAACCCGGCGTGCGTCTCGACAAGGTCCTCGACGTGCTCGACGCGCTCGGCTTGGAGCTGCATCTCACCCCGCGGGTCGTCCCATGACGGCCGCCGACCTCGAAGGGCTCACCTCTGTCGAGGTCGCCGACGTGTACAGGTCCGGCCGTCGGGCCGCCCTGCTCAGCCGGAAGCCTGACGGCGTGGAATTCGCGTACCTGGGCGACTATCTCCACGGCGGCGGTCCGGCAGTCGCGATGACCCTGCCGCTCACCGACCGTCCCGTCATCACGCATGCCGGAGCGGTGCCTCCTTTCTTCGCCGGCCTGCTCCCGGAAGGCCGGCGGCTCTCGAGCTTGCGCAGAGCGGTGAAGACGTCGGCCGACGACGAGCTGTCGCTCCTACTCGCGGTCGGGCGCGACACCGTCGGCGATGTCCAGGTTGTGCCTGAGGGCGAGGAACCCACGCCCGCCGAGCCATTGGTGCAGGTCGACAAGAGCTGGTCTGAGGTGCGGTTCGCCGATGTGCTGGCCGACGCCGGGGTCGTGGATCCGGTCGCGTTGCCCGGAGTGCAGGACAAGGTCTCCGCTCGGATGATCGCGGTCCCCGTCGGTCGTGCAGGCCAGAGATACCTGCTCAAGGTGGATCCTCCGGAGTTCCCTCACGTCGTCGAGAACGAGGCGTTCTTCCTTGCGCTCGCGCGGGAGATACGCATGGAGAGCGCCGCCGCGGAGGTCGTTCGGGATGCCGACGGGAGAGCCGGCCTGCTCGTCCGTCGCTTCGACCGTGCGCCGCAGCCATCAGGTGAGACGGTCGCACTTGCCTGCGAGGACGCGTGTCAGGTCCTGGGTCGGTGGCCGGCCGACAAATACAACCTGACCACGGAGCAGGTGGTAAGCGGTTTGGCGGAGCATTGCCCCGCCCGGATCGTGGCGGTGCGGCGCCTCTACCAACAGATCTGTTACGCGTGGCTTACCGGCAACGGGGATGTGCACGCGAAGAACGTGGCGATCCTCGCTACGCCGCAAGGCGAATGGCGAGTGGCTCCCGCGTACGATCTGCCTTCGACCGTTCCGTATGGGGACACGAGCCTCGCCTTGTCGATCCAAGGCCGAACCCGTGGCATCTCTCGGAATCACCTACTCGCGTTCGGCGCCGAAGTCGGTCTTCCCGAACGTGCAGCGATCAAGGTGCTGGACGAGCTCATCGTGCGGCTCAGCGGGCTGGAGGATCGTCTGCGCGAGGGCGCGATTCCTTTGCCGCAGAAAGCGATCGCTGACCTGGTCGCGGAGCTCCGGTTCCGGCGCAAGCAGGCGTCAGCTTGACCCTTCGGTACGACGGGCGCCGACTGCGAGCGAGAGATCCTGCATGGAGATCAGATCATCAGACTCAGCAGTCGACAGCGGCCTGCAACGCGCGACAGAGCTCGTGGCTCCGTTCGGGTCCTACCGTCCCGGCCCGCGTGGTGAGGAGCGCCTTCAGGAACACCCTGCACGTTGTCCATGGATGCCGCACACGGTTCGGGCAGACCCTCGGCGCGTCCGAGTGACCTCGGTCGGGAAGCTCCTCACCCGTCGGGTCACGGGTGCGACCAGGAGCTTCTCCATCACCGGGATCGCGGCGTTTCGCGTCAGGACGACGTACGGTCGGCGCTTCTCGTCGGGCGTCTCGGCCCACCAGATCTCGCCGCGGCGCGGCTGGCTCACCATGGCTCCTCTTCGATCGAGCGGATCGACGCGCGCTGACGGCGCCCGAGACGGCTTCCGCGCGTCACGCCTGCGCGACCTAGCCGGACGGGTCGCGATCCAGCTCTCGAGTGATCACGGACCCGGCTCGACGATCCAGCGCTTCGGGTTGCAGACGTCGACGTCGATCTGCCCGCGCCTGCCCTTGAACTTCCCGGTCCCGCCGCCGATGCCGAGCCGCCCCCTGAACGACGGGCGATCGTGGTGTTGGATACGCTCGGCGACGCCCTGAACGACGAGGCTATCCCCGTCATCGAGATCGAACGTCGCCGTGACGAGCACACGGTTGCCGTGCCCAGTGATCGTTTCCACGATGCCGACGACCCCGATGGGCTGATCGCCGTGCTCACACTCATCGGTCTCTTCGTAGACGTCCTCGACCCGAAGGACCTGGGCGCCATCCCCTCCCAATGGGATCTCGTCGTGATCCCCGACTTCGCTCAGCCACACGACCGTGGTTGCGTCGACCATCCTGATCCACCCCTCCCTCGTCGCCGACGCGGGCACTTCAGCCTAGGCGGGTGACCTGTTCGGGGGCAATAGTCCTCACGGGGAAAGCGAGCTCGACTCGGCGAGGAGCGCGTCCGTCTCCGAGCGCATCGGCGCGGCATCGAGCCCATCGAAGATCTCGCGGGCCGCTCGAAGGGCGTCGCCGGCCTCGGCCGGCCGGCCGAGGCCCAGCAGGCACCGGCCTCCACCGAGGAGCGCGAAGCCACGCTCCGGCACGACGCCGAACGCTTTCCAGCGATCAGCGGCCTCGGCGTACCCGCTCGCTGCTTCGCGGATGTCGCCACGGTGTTCGGCCAACGCGGCGTTCGCGGCGACCAGTGCGTGCTCGGCGTAGGGGTGGCGAGGCTCGAGGCCGCCGACGAGCCGCTCGGCGAGTTCCGACTCGCCGAGCGCCAGTGCGGTGCGCACCATGGCCGGGAGATAGGCGGCGTAGTTCAAGGCCTCGCGCACGCCGGGCGTCGCCTCGGTTTCCGTGAGCAACGCCGCCGCCCGATCCGTCTGACCCAGCCCCGCGCGCGCGAACGCCGATGACCCCAAGCCGATGAGCGCGTCCTCCGCCGCCCCCGTCTCGCGCGACGCCGACTCGAGCCAGTCGAGCGAGCCGGACATCCGCTCGGCCTGCCCCCGCAGCGTCAAGATCCGGAGCTCCAACGCGCGCACCTCGGTGAGTACCCCCACGTCCTCGGTCTCGAGGCGCTGCGCCAGGCGGGCGGCGCCGTCGAGCGCTTCGTCCAGCGTCCCGCTGTCCACGAGCTCATCGAGCGTGCCCGCCATGGTCGCGTCGACCATCTCGGCGAGTCCTCGCGTCCGCGCGAAGGCGATCCCCGCATGCATCACCTCCAGCGATGCCTCGGGGCCTTCGAAGACCCAGAGCGCCGCGCCCAGGTTGTTGTGGAGCAAGGCCACCTCGCGCCCTTGCCCCGCGTCCGTCGCCAGCGCGATCGCTTCGCGCATGTCGGCGAGACCGCCGGAGTCGCCGAGGTCGCCGCGGGCGAGACCTCGGAAGCCGAGCGTGCGCGCAGGGCACCCGAGTCCCAGTTCCTCGGCCATGCCCAGCGCACGCTCGGTCAGCGCGATCGCCTGCGCGGATCGGCCCAATAGGGCCTCGACGCGACCGACCTCGGTGAGGGCGCCGACCAGCTCGGGGGAGGGGCCGAGCGGTTCGAGCAGCGCGAGCGCCTCGCTCGGTAACTCCGACCATCGTCGATCCCCGAGTCGGGATGCGACGCTGCCGAGCGTGCCCATCGAGCGAGCCGCGGCCGGGAGATCGCCGTCTGCGGTGAACAGAGCGACGGCCTCTTCGAGGGCGTCGGACGCTTCGGCCAGTCGCCCCCCTTGGAACGCCGCCTCACCGAAGCGAGAGAGCGCCTCGGCTCGTTCCGGATGTCCTTGCGGTGCCAGCGCGAGCGCGCGTTCGAGGCTCGAGATCGCCGTCGCGGTGTCCAGACCGAGCGCGCGTTCACCGGCAAGCGACAGGAACCGCAACGCCGGCGCCTCGAGTTCGGATGCATGTTCGGTTCGCGCCGACGCGCGAGCGAGCTCCAGCGCCGTGGTGTAGTGATACGCGAGCATATCGGCGAGATCCTGGACGCGCTCGGGCGTCTTGGATTCGATCCAACGAGCCGCGGCGACGTGACGGGACGCTCGTGACGCTCGGGGGAGCTGACCGTACGCTACGTCTCGGGCGAGGATGTGCCAGAACGCGTACTCGATCTCGCCCTCGATCGAGGAACGGCGGGCGGGACGGACGAGCTCCTTGCGTGAGAGTTCTCGGAGCGCGTCGGTCACGCCTCCCACGTCACGGTCTCCCATCTGCGCGACCGCACCTGCCCAGAAGACCTTCCCGACGACGGCCGCGTCGGCGATGATCGCCTTGGTTTCCGGCGGGAGCGTATCCAGCCGTGCGGCGATCAATGCGTGGACCGAGTGCGGGAAAGGCACTTCCGCGCGCTCCCGCAGTTCCCAACCCGCGCCGGACTTCACGACCAGGTCCCTATCCCTCAGCAGCCGGACGAACTCCTCCGCGTAGAGGGGGTTCCCACCGGCGCGATCGAGGATCGGCCGTCGCAGCCCAGCGGGCACCGTGGCGGTCCCCAGCAGGGCGGCGACCAGGCGTCCGGTCTCGTCCTCGGAAAGAGGCGTGAGGTTGATTCGCGTCGTGTTCGGGAGGCCGTCGGTGGAGTCCGGGTACCGTTCGAACAGCTCGGGGCGGGTGGTCACCACCACGAGGAGCGGCACACCTTCGGCGTGACCGATCAGATGCTCGAGGAACGCCAGCATGGACTCGTCGGCCCAATGCAGGTCCTCGAAAACGAGCACCGCCGGCCCTCGGTCGGCGATGTGTTCGAGGAACCGTCGCCAGGCGGTGAACAGCTCTTCGCGCTCGGCGGACGACGACGCCTCGATGCCGAGCAGCGGCAGCAGCCGTTGACGGAACCATGCGCGCTCGTCGCCTTCGGGAAGCACGCGCTCGAGCTTGGCCTGGGCGACGGAGGTGGCGTCGGACTCCAGGATGCCGGCATGTGCTTTGAGGATCTCGCCCAGCGCCCAGTAGGTGATGCCATCGCCATAGGGGAGGCATCGTCCCTGACGCCAGACGGTGACGTCGGGTTTGCGGTCGAGGTACGCCCCGAGCTCAGCCACGATCCGGCTTTTGCCGAGCCCGGGTTCGCCGACGACCGTGACGAGCTGGACGGATCTCCCGGCGACCGTCTTGTCGAACACGCCCCTGAGGATCGCGAGGTCGACCTCGCGACCGATGAACGGGGTGTCGTAGGTGCGCGTGAGGTCGGTGCCGAGGTGCGCCCTCGCGGCGATCGCGTGGAACACGCGGACGGGCTGGGTCTTGCCCTTGAGGGTGGCGGGCGGCAACTCCTCGTAATCGAAGACCGACGAGGTCGCCTCATAGGCCGTGAGTCCGACGGCGACCCCCATCTCCGGTGCCACCGACTGGATCCGAGACGCGGTGTTGATCGCATCACCGGCGAGCAGCCGCTCTCCCGAACCGGGGGTGACGCCCAGACGCACGAGCGTCTCCCCGCTGCTGATCCCGACCCGGAGACGGAGCGGGGCACCCCCGATCGCTTCGAGCTCCTCGGCGTCCTCCGCGATCCGAAGTCCCGCGTGGACGGCGCGCTCCGGGTCGTCCTCATGTGCGGCGGGGATCCCGAAGATCCCGACGACGGCGTCGCCGATGAACTTCTCCACGACGCCGCCGAACGCCTCGATCTGTGCCCGGGCCATCGCGGCATAGGCTGAGAGCATCCGGTCGACGTCTTCGGGATCGGCGGATTCAGCGGTGGCGGTGAACCCCACCAGGTCGCAGAAGAGGGCGGTGATGACCTTGCGCTCCTGGGCGATGGGACGGGCAGGTGCCTCGAGCGAGGCCCCACACGCGCCGCAGAATCGCTGTCCTTCCGGGTTCGAGGACGAGCAGGAAGGGCACGTCGATATCTGGCCCACCCGCACCCCCATCGACTGTATGCACCGAGAGCATGTCATACCTCCCGACGGCTACAGCACGGTCAGCCGACCGGGACCGGCTCTTCCTCGACCTCAGGGTCCGAGGCGGTTTCCAGGCTCATCTTCGGCAGGATGCGGTCGAGCCAGCCGGGGAGCCACCAGTTCGCGTCGCCCAGGAGCACCATCGTGGCCGGCACGAGGACGATCCGCACGATCGTCGCGTCGATCAGCACCGCGACCGCCAGCCCGATGCCGAACATCTTCCCGACCGGGTCCGGCTGGGACACGAAGCTCAGGAACACCGCGATCATGATGAGGGCGGCGCTCGTGATGACTCGGGCTGTGGTGGAGATGCCGCTCACCACGCTGTCGACGTTCTTCCCGGTCTTCATGTACTCCTCGCGGATGCGCGAGAGCAGGAAGACCTCGTAGTCCATCGAAAGTCCGAACAGGACGGCGAACATCATCATGGGCACGAAGCTGACGATCGGGATCAGCTGATCGATACCGAGCAGGCTGCGGCCCCATCCCCACTGGAAGATCGCGACGATGACGCCGTACGCGGCGCCGATCGACAGCAGGTTGAGCACCGCCGCCTTGAGCGGCACCAGGATCGAGCGGAACACGACCATCAGCAGCAGGAACGACAGCAGAACGACCGCGCCGATGAACCATGGCAGGGCGTTCGTGATCCGATCGGACAGGTCGATGAACGTCGCCGTGCCTCCGCCGACGTGCACGACCGCACCCTCCGGCATGGCATCCGGGATCGTGTCGGCTCGCAGACGCCGCACCAGCTCGGTCGTCGCTTGATCCTGCGGCGAGGTGGTCGGGATCACCTGGATGATCGCGGCATCGCCTGCCTCGTTGGGCTGGGGCGGCGTGACGGCCGCCACACCGTCGGTCGACGCGATGGCCGACGTCAACCGGTCGAGCTCTGGGAGCGCGGCTGGGTCGTCGATCTCGACCGCCAGCAGCAGCGGGCCGTTGAACCCCGGCCCGAACCCCTCGGCGAGCAGGTCATAAGCCTGGCGACGTGTCTCCGACGTGGGCGCGGTCCCGTCATCGGGGAACCCGAGCTTCATCGAGAACAGCGGGATCGCGAGGACCACCAGCACCAGGGCCGCGCCCACGAAGTACCGCCAGGGATGCCGCTCCACCTCGTGGCCCCACCGCATCCACATGGTCGTCTTGCCTTCGAGCTCCCCAGTGGTCTTTCGGCGCCGGTGGATGCTCAGCTTGTCGATCGCGTTCCCCGCGAAGCCCAGCAGCGCGGGCAGCAGCGTGATGGCCGCGACGACGGCCACCAGGACCACGATCGCCGCGGCGGTCGCCATCATGCCGACGAACGCGATCCCCGAGATCCACAGGCCCAGCAGGGCGATCGAGACCATGATGCCGGAGAACACCACGGCCTGCCCCGCCGTGGCGCTCGCGAGGCCGATCGCATGCAGCGGGTCCATGCCGTCGTGCAGGTTCTGCCGGTAGCGCGTGACGATGAACAGGGCGTAGTCGATCCCCACTCCCAGGCCGATCATCGACGACAGGATCGTGGCGAACTCCGGCACGCTCGCGAACGACGCCACGATCAGCGTGAGGCCGGTCCCCGTGGTCAGGCCGATCACCGCAGTCCCGATCGGCAGGCCCATCGCGACCACGGAGCCGAACGCGATCAGCAGGATGATCATGGCGGCCAGCAGGCCGATCAGCTCGGACGTGCCCGTCTCGGGCTGCGTCCCCCACGATGCGTACTCGCCGCCGATCTCCGCGTCCAGATCGGGCGAGCGGACGTCTTCCAGGACCGACTTGAGCGCCTCGAACGGCTCGACGCCCAGATCGACGGCCGGTTCGTCGTAGGCGACCTGCGCGTAGCCGATCGTGCCGTCGGTGGACAGGGCGCCGGGAGTCTCGAACGGGTCCGAGACGGCGATCACGTGCGGCTGACCCCCGATGGCTTCCAGCGTGGGGGTCACTGCGTCGGCTTGCTCCTCGAGCGGCCCACCGGTCGCATGGAAGACGACGAACGCCGAGGTACCGGAGGCCGCCGGGTATCGCTCAGCCAGCAGGTCGTAGGCACGCTGCGACTCGGAGTCAGGCAGGTTGAAGTCGTCGCTGAACTTGCCGCCGAGGGCGCCGCCCACGACGAAGATCGCCACCACGGCGGCGATCCAGATCCCGAGGGTGCGCCAACGGTGGTGCGCTGCCGCTTGACCGAGCCGATAGAGGAACGAGCTCAAGGAGTGACCTTTCGTCGGACAGTTGGGGACGCCCGACATGGTAGGTGAGATCGGGCAGGGGAGCCCGCGGCCTGTTCATCGCGGTTGCGAATCGCAGCTTGGAGGGGTCACGACGCGACAGCGTGGCGAACAGGTGTTGCAGGTTCGGCGAGTAGATCGGATCGACCGATCCAGGATGTGCCCGACGCTTGCGATTCCAGGTAGTCCTTGGGCAAGCCGGTAAACAAGGGTGTGACCTGGGGGAGGATAGATGGACAAGTCAACGGACAACGAGAAGAAGCGTAGGCGGCAGGCTGTGGTCGATGAGTTGAAGTCCATCGGCGTCAAGGGTGGCGTGCTTCGGACCTATCGCGAGGAAGGCAGGGGGTTCCCCGCCCACGGCCCCCAACTCCGACTGGAGCCCCACGGTTGATCACTACCCGTGCAGTAGGCCTATGAGCAGGCGCACAGGCATGACACACGGTCTGTGTCCGCCACCTACTCGATAACAGGCATCTTCGTCTCGCTCGGTCATCGATCGGGTGGTTCGCGCCGAAACCTTCCGCAAGAAGGTGGTGGCAGATGCGACAGCTCCAGGTCAAGAAGGTCGTGAAGCGAGAGCCAACACGTGCTGACCCGCTTCCCCTTGATCCGCGCGACGCGGACGTCGTCCGTGCGAAGCAACGTGTCTACGAACGACAGACCGCCCGTCCTTCGGGCGGTAGCTTGACCGCGTGACGAAAGACGACGTCAGCCGTTTCAGCCTCGCCGGGTTCATGGTCGTGGCTGGGCTCGCGCACTTCGTCTTCCCCCGGCGCTACGAACGGATCGTGCCGCGCGTCCTCGGCCACCAGGCCTTCTGGGTGCGCGCCAGCGGCATCGCGGAGTTCGGATGTGCCTCGATGCTCGCGAACCGTCGGACCGCCGCGCTCGGTGGATGGATGACCGCGGGCCTCTTCGCCATCGTCTTCCCAGCCAACGTGCAGATGGCGCTGGACAGCCTGAACGACTCCCGAGCCCCGGCGAGCTCAACCGTCCTCGCATGGATCCGATTGCCGCTGCAGATCCCGCTCATCCTGTGGGCGGTCTCTGTCGCCAGATCACATTCCACGACGGACCACGAGCGAAGCGAGGTGCTCAGATCGCCGCCGGAGAACTGAGCGCGAACGAGTTCATCGAACGGCTGACGACGCTCGGTTCGCCGGAACAGGTCGTGGGAGCACGTCGCTACCTGCGACCCGGGGTGAAGGTCCGTGGTGACCTCGACGTCTCGATCGGCGTGCGGATGGCCCCCCACCATGCCGCGCACGGCGTTGCGCTACGCGGTCGAGCACCTCGACGAAGCCCAGCGTGATCACTACATGGGCATGAAGAAGCAGGCCTAGATGACCAAGGAGTGCGCTAGAGGTCGAGCGCCACCCGGAGCGCTTGGCTCACACGTTCCATCTGTCGAGGGGTGAGCGCCCCCACGCGGTCGCGCAGCCACTCCTTACCGATCATCCACACGTCGTCGGCGACGGCGTAGCAGCGTGCGTCTGTGATCTCCCCGGCGGCGAACTCGACGAT
>JBBQVZ010000125.1:0-9617 GCA_038211015.1 Actinomycetota bacterium
TCGATGGCGAGCTGGTGACGTTCCGCTACCCGTTGTCCGATGGGACGGGGTCGATCGCATGCGCCACGACGAGGGTCGAGACGATGCTCGGGGACACGGGCATCGCGGTCCATCCGGACGACGGGCGATACACCCACCTGATCGGCAAAAGCGCGCGACACCCGTTCGACGGCCGCGAGATCCCGATCGTCGCGGACACCGCGATCGACCCGGCGTTCGGGACCGGCGCCGTGAAGGTGACGCCGGCTCACGATCCGGTCGACTTCGAGATCGCCCAGCGGACGGGGCTTCCGCTCATGAACATCTTCCGCGCGGACGCGACGATCAACGAGAACGCGGCCGAGGAGTTCTACGGTCTCGGACGGTACGACGCTCGGATCGCCGTGCGGGAGGAGTTGGAGAAGCTCGACCTGATCGTCGAGGAGATCCGGCCGTACGTCCATTCGGTGGGCCACTGCTATCGGTGCCACAGCGAGATCGAGCCGTGGATCGCCGGCCTTCAGTGGTTCGTCGCGGTGGATCGTCTGCGCGGGCCGGCGAAGGATGCCGCCCTCGACGGCCGGCTCTCGTTCTGGCCGGATCGGTGGCAACGGGCGTACGTGGGCTGGCTGGACAACCTCCGGGACTGGAACATCTCGCGGCAGCTCTGGTGGGGCCATCGCATCCCGGCGTGGTACTGCCCGGATGGCCACGTGACCGTTTCGCGGGAGGACCCGGATGTATGCGTCACCTGCGGATCGTCGACGCTCGAGCAGGATCCCGACGTGCTGGATACGTGGTTCTCGTCGCAGCTGTGGCCGTATTCGACGCTCGGGTGGCCCGACGACACCGAGGACCTGAGGTTCTTCTACCCGAACGCCGTGCTCGTGACGGGCTACGAGATCCTCTATCTCTGGGTCGCGCGGATGATGATGTCGGGCCTCTCGTTCATGGGCGACGTGCCCTTCCGAAACGCGGTGATCCATGGATTGGTGCGCGACGGTCACGGCCGGAAGATGTCGAAGTCGCTCGGCAACGTGATCGACCCCATGGACATGATCGACCGGTTCGGGGCGGATGCGCTCCGCTTCTCGCTCGCCCGGTCGGCGACCGGAGGTCAGCAAGACATCCCGCTCGCCGTCGAGTCGATCGAGGGGGCCCGGAACTTCGCGAACAAGATCTGGAACGCGGCGAGGTTGGTGTTCAGCGCGTACCCCGGCGGCGAGCCGCAGTTACCTCCCGTCGATCGGCTCAGCGTGTCCGACCGTTGGCTGCTCTCACGCCACGAGGCATGCGTCGAAGAGGTCGACGGTGCGCTCGACCGGTACCTGTTCGCCGAGGCCGCCCAGGCGGTCTACCGGTTCCTCTGGTCCGAGCTGTGCGACTGGGGGCTGGAGATGCAGAAGGGCCGGCTGGACGCTGAAGGCGCCGATCTGGAGGATGCGGCGAACGTGCTCGCGTGGGTGCTCGAGCGGACGCTCCGGCTGCTCCACCCGCTCATGCCGTTCGTGACCGAGGAGATCTGGCAGCGGTTCGGGATCGGACCGTCGATCTCGGTCGCCGCGTGGCCGAAGCGGCGGCCGGGCGATGTCGATGCGGACGCGGAGGCGGAGTTCTCGCTGGTCCAGGACATCGTCACGGCGGTCCGGCAGTTCCGCTCGTTGCACGGCATCTCTCCGGCCGTGAAGTTCGAGGCGTCGGCGGGTGTCCCGGCCTGGGGACGGCCGGCCGTGGAGTCGTTGTCGGAGCGGATCCAGCGACTTGCCGGCGTGTCGCCGTTCGCCATCGTGGACCCGTCCTCGGACAAGGCGCCCGGATGGATCGCGCTGACGCTGGCCGACGGCTTCGTGCACCTGCCGCCCGGTCTCTTCGACGCGGATGCCGAGCGTACGCGGCTATCGAAGCAGCGCGATGACGTTACGGCGCTGCTGGCGCGCGCGAGCGCCAAGCTGGAGAACCAGGGATTCCTGGCGAAGGCCGCCGACGACGTGGTGGCGGCGGAACGGGACAAGCACGCCAAGCTCACGCAGCAACTCGCCGAGATCGAGGGTCACCTCTCCGAGCTCGGCGGCTGATCGCGTTGAACTTCCGGGAGGCCGTCGCCGAGCTCGAGGGACGCCGTGAGAGCCGCATGGTGCCCGACCTGTCGCGGATCCTCTCGCTCGCGACGCTGCTTTCCGACCCCCAGCTGACGTACCCCTCGATCCACGTCACCGGCACCAACGGGAAGGGGACGGCCGCGCGCGTTGCGGCCGAGCTCGCCTGCGCCCACGGGCTGACGACCGGGCTCTACACGTCACCGCATCTCGAGTCGGTCCGCGAGCGGCTCTCGATCTGCGGCGTCGATATCACCGAGGCGGAGTTCGCCGAGGAGTACGAGCACCTGTTGCCCTTCCTGTTGCTTGTGGACTCCCAGGGCGAGGATCAGGTGACGTACTTCGAGGCGCTGAGCGCCCTCGCGTACCTGTGGTTCGCGGACAAGCCTGTCGCGCTCGGCGTCTTCGAGGTGGGCATGGGCGGCACGTGGGACGCGACCAACCTGGTTCGCGGCGACGTCGCGGTGCTCACGCCCATCGCGCTCGATCATCCGGAGCTCGGTTCGACGATCGCGGAGGTGGCGGGGGAGAAGGCGGGCATCATCAAGGAAGGGAACATCGCGGTCAGCCGGGAGCAGGACGACGAGGCGCTCCGGGTGATCGAGGCTCGGTGCGCAGAGGTTGGGGCGGAGCTCCGGCTCGAACACCGGGATTTCGAGATCGAGGAGCGGCTGCGAGCGATGGGTGGTCAGTCGCTGCGGATCCGTGGCGTTCGCGGCACCTACGAGGACCTGTTCCTCCCGATGTTCGGTGAGCACGCCGCACGGAACGCGGCGACGGCGATCGCGGCGGTGGAGTCGCTGTTGGACAAGCCGCTCGACGAGGGAACGACCCGCGAGGCGCTCGCCAACGTTCGGTGGCCCGGCCGCCTGGAGATCGTCGCGCGTCACCCGACGGTCCTGCTCGACGGCGCCCACAATCCGGCCGGCGCGGAGGCGCTCGCTGTGGCGCTCCGCGAGTTCTTCATCTGGGACCGGCTGCACCTGGTCATCTCGATATCGGCGAACAAGGACGTGAGCGGGATCATCCGGCCGCTCGCACAACTGGCAGACATCGCCTACGCGGCAAAGAACGCCAACGAGCGGTCCGGCGATGCCCTGGTCCTCGCCGAGGAGTTCGGCGCACTGGACAAGCCGGTGGAGGTCTTCGACTCGCTCGCGGCGGCGTTGGACGCCGCGCGCGCTTCCGCCGACGAAACCGACCTCATCGTGGTGACGGGCTCTCTCTATACTGTCGCGGACGCGCACCGCGCGTTGGGGGAGCCCTTCTGAAGATGGCGATCGAATCGACGCTGCTCATCGTGAAACCGGACGGGGTGCGACGCGGTCTCGTCGGTGAAGTGCTTCGCCGTGTCGAGGCCAAAGGGCTCGTCATCGAGTCGATGCGCCTCGCGACCATCGACCGCTCGCTCGCCGAGCAGCACTACGGGGAGCACGTGGACAAGCCCTTCTTCCGGGAATTGGTCGACTTCATCACCGGCGGACCGGTCGTGATCGCCAAGGTCACCGGCGAGTCCGCGATCGACGCCTGGCGAACGCTCATGGGTCCCACGAACCCGATCCAGGCGCCGCCCGGATCGATCCGTGGCGACTTCGCCACGTTGATCGGCGAGAACATCGTGCACGGCAGCGATTCCCCGGCCTCGGCCGCGCGCGAGCTCGGGTTGTTCTTCCCCGAGGCATAGGCAACATCATGCCGGGGCTCGCCGAAGCCTTCGATCGGATCGGTCTCGCGCTCGAGCACCACCTCCCCGTGTCCCATGCGGCCGGCGCGGCGATCGCGGTCACCGACCGTCACGAAACCCTCGGCGTCGTCGTTCGCGGATTCGCCGACGTCGCGAGCGGAGCTCCGGTCCGCCCCGAGACGCGGTTCATGATCGGCTCGATCTCGAAATCGTTCGCGTCGATCGCGGTGCTCCAGGAGGTCCAGGCCGGCCGGTTGGATCTGCACGTCTCGGTGAACGAGCTCCTCCCGTGGCTGGAGCTACCGGAGCCGTTCGGTCCGATCACGTTGCATCATCTGTTGACGCACACGAGCGGTCTCGCGGCCGGAACGGAGGACGCGCCGACCGGACTCGGTACCGCAACGCTCATGCGAGACGTTCCGCCGACGTTCGCTCCGGGGGAACGCTTCTGGTACTCCAACGACGCGTACAAGCTCGTCGGGTTGGTGTTGGAACGCGTGACGGGGCAACCGGCGCACGAGCTCATCCACCAGCGCGTGCTGGAGCCGCTCGGGATGACCTCGTCGGTCGCCGCCATCACCGAGAACGTCCGCGCGGATCTGGCGACGGGCTACGAGCCGGTCTTCACGGACCGCCCGGCGCAGCTGCGTCATCCACTCGTCCCGGCGACGTTCACGATCTCGAGCTCGGTCGACGGCAGCATCGTGTCGAACGTGATCGACATGGCCGCGTACGCGCGTCTGTTGCTGAACCGCGGGCAAGGACCGCACGGCGTGGTGCTGAGCGAGGCGATGTTCGACGTGCTCACGACGCCGTTCGTCGAACAGCCGGACGACCCTGAGACGTCCTACGGCTACGGTCTGAACATCGGTCGGGACGGGCACGGGCTCTGGATCGGTCACAGCGGCGGGATGGTCGGGTACACGGCGTACGCCGCCGTCGAGCCGGACAGTGGACTGGGCGTGGTGTTCCTGCAGAACGGATCCGGGTGGATGACGGACGTCGTGCGCTACGCGTTCGATGCGGTGCGTGCGTGCGTGTCCGACGCGGCGCTGCCCGAGGTGTGGGCGCCCCCCGAGCCGACGACGATCCCGGGCGCGCAGGCGTACGCGGGGACGTACGTGGATCCGATGGGGGGTGACGCGCTCGACGTGCGGGTGGACGCGGGCGGGTTGCGGATCGCGATCGGGGATGCCTCGGGTCGTCTGGAGCACGACCCACTGAACGCTGATACGGGTGACCTGTTCGTGATCGTGCACCCCGACCTGGAGTTGTTCCCGCTGCGGTTCGGTCGCGCTGCGGACGGCCGGGTGCACGAGGCGTTCCACGGGAACCGATGGTTCCGCGGTGAGCGGTACGACGGAGACCCGCCCGAATCCACCCCTGAGAAGTGGTGGGCCTATCCCGGCCTCTACCGCAACGACGATCCGTGGATGCCGACCCTCCGTGTGGTGCTGCGGAAGGGCCGGCTGGCGCTGCAGTTCCCGGTCGAGCTGAGCGATGACGCCGGCGAGGCGGAGCTGCAGCCGCTGGACGACGGCTGGTTCGCCGCGGGGGAGCCGTGGGTGCCGCGCCGGATCCGATTCGATCGTCTGGTGGACGGGAAGGCGGTCGTTGCCGAGTTCAACGGGGCCCGGTGGTTCCGCTCGTTCGAGCGTTGATCGCGGGCCTCAGCCCAACGGCGTGAAGTAGACGGAAGGGAACGTCCCTTCCGGGATGGCGTACAGGCCCCTGCCCACACCTCCGCCCCCGCGCGAGAAGCCCAACGACTCGCCCGGTCCCGCCGGCGCCCTGCACGGCGTCCTGGCGATGGAAGCGCCGACCGTTCGAGCGGAGGTCCAACGGTACAGGTAGCCCGACCCCGACTTCACGATGATCCCTTCGGGGCCGAGATCGGCTGCCGTCACCGTGTTCAGCGGGAGCTCGGCGATCTTCGTCAAGGTTATGGATTCGCCTCCTTGGAGGCCGCGGACCGAGACCATGTACACGGACGTCGTCCCGGCTTGCTTCGTGAAGATGAAGAGCTCTCTGCGCGCGCCATCGACCACCATGGCTTCGGCGTTGTGGGGACCGTCTTCGTAGCGGAGTTCGAGGACGCGCGCCGAGACCGAGGATCGCGAGGGCCGGGGCTCGCGGAACCAGTACACCTGGATGGACTTGCGTGACTCCCTGTTGTCCCCGATGTCGCCGAGCCATATCCGACGGCCCGTGAGCGCGATGTCCTCCCAGTCGCGGTTGTCGGCGTTCATCACGTCCACGGTGGCGAGCTCCGCCCCCGAGCCATCGATCGCGTAGATCCGCTCCGGGTTGCCGGAGTCCTCCTCGATCCAGAGGACATCTCTGCGGCGGCTGGCAACGACGCCCGAGATCTCGTTGATGCCGTCGATCGTCACGGTGCCCGTGACCGCGGCGGTCCCGTAGTGGGCGCAGGCGTCGATCGCTCCGGCCGTCGCGACGGTCGGTTGCCACACGGCGGACGTCAAGGCGATGAAGGAGAGTGCGAGGCTCCGACGGCCACGGGCCTTGCGCCCCGTTGGGCTCGTCCCCCGGATCACGCGGTCTTTCGGAACGCGACGCACGTGTTGTGCCCGCCGAAACCGAACGAGTTCGAGAGCGCGAGCCGGACGTTCAGCTCGCGTGAGTGGTTCGGGGTGACGTCCAGCTCGATCTCCGGGTCGGGCTCCGTGTGGTGGATCGTGGGGGGGATCACGCCGCTCGCGATGACCATGGCGCACGCGGCGCCCTCGACCGCGCCCGCAGCACCCATCTGGTGACCGGTCATGGATTTCGTGGACGACACGGCGACCGTGCGGGCGTGATCGCCCAACACCGCGGTGATCGCGGCGGCCTCCGACGCGTCGTTCAACGGGGTCGACGTGCCGTGGGCGTTGATGTAGTCGACCTCGCTCGGCTCGGCACCCGCGTCCTCCAGGGCCCAACGCATCGCCAGGGTGGCGCCCGATCCCTTGGGGTCCGGCGCCGTGATGTGGAACGCGTCGTCGCTCGCTCCGGCGCCCGCCACCTCGCAATAGATGCGCGCGCCGCGCGCCTTCGCGTGCTCCTCGGTCTCCATGATCAGCGCGCACGCGCCCTCCGAGAGCACGAAGCCGTCCCGCTGGGAGTCGAACGGCCTGGAGGCGACATCCGGGTCGGGGTTCTTCGTCAGCGCGGTCATCTGGGAGAAGGCCGCGACCGTGATCGGAAGCGTCGCGGACTCCGAGCCGCCCGCGATGCACAGGTCGAGTCTGCCCTCGCGAAGCAACCGCATGGCCTCGAAGATCGCGTGGTTGCTTGACGAGCACGCCGAGATCGTGGCGAAGTTCGCCCCGGTCAGACCGAACGTCATGGCGATGTGTCCGGCGGGAGCGTTCGCCATGAGCATCGGAACCATGAACGGCGACACGCGCCCGGGGCCCTTCGCCTTCAGCACGTCGTACTGCGTCAGCAGCGTCTCGATGCCGCCGATCCCCGTCGCGAAGATCACGCCGCCACGCTCGGATACGACCTGCGGTTCGCCGGCGTCGGCCCACGCGAGCTTGGCCGCCGCGATCGCGAACTGCGAGAAGCGGTCGGTCCGGCGGGCCTCTTTCGGGTCCAGGTGATCGAGGGGGTCGAAGTCGACCTCGCCCGCGACGGTGACCGGCAGATCGTCGACCGGGAACCGCGTGATCGTCCGGACACCGTTGCGCCCGCTCGTGAGCCCCTGCCAGAACTCCTCGACGCCGGTGCCGACGGGCGTCACGGGCCCGAGTCCCGTGATGACGACCTTGCGGCGTTCCTGGGACGCGACCGTCTTAGGAAACCCCCAACTTCGAGGCGACCATTTCGACGGCCTGGCCGACCGTCTTCACGCCCTCCATCTCGTCCTCGGGGATCTCGATGCTCCACTCTTCTTCGAGCGCGAGCACCGCTTCCACCAGGTCGAGCGAGTCGGCGTTCAGGTCCTCGGCGAACCGTGCGTCGGCGACGACCTGCGCCTCGTCGACGGCCAACTGCTCCGCGAGCACCTTCTTGACCCTGACCTCGATCTCCGAACGATCCATCCGTTCCCCTCCTTGGTTACCGCGATGTCTGTCCGCAGGAGCCTAGACGGCGGACCCCCGCACCGACTACGCCGTGAGGCCGCCGTCGACGGGGATCACGGCTCCGTTCACGTAGGACGCCTCGCTCGACATCAGGAAACGAACCACGGCGGCGACCTCCTCGTGGGTCGCGGTCCGACCGGCCGGCGTCTGGTCCACGTAGTGCGCGCGGGACTTCTCGTCCAGGTGGGACGTCATCTCGGTGTCCACCAGCCCCGGACAGACGGCGTTCACGGTGATGCCCTTCGCACCGACCTCGCGGGCGAGCGATGTCGTCAGGCCGAGCAGCGCGGTCTTCGACGCGGCGTAGACGGTCTGGCCGGCGTTGCCGTGCAGGGCGACGGCGGAGGACATGTTGACGATGCGCCCGAACTTGGCGCGGAGCATGCCGCGGAGCGCGACCTGCGTGCACAGGAACGATCCGCGCACGTTCGTCGCCATCACACGGTCGTAGGTCTCCATCGAATACTTCACCAACAGGCCATCTTGCGAGAAGCCCGCGTTGTTCACCAGGCCGGTGACCGCGCCGACCTCGGCTCCGACGCGCCGGAACGACTCTTGCACGCTCGACTCGTCGGTGATGTCCAGGTAGACGGCCAGCCCCGGCATCCCGGCGGCCTCGAGCGCCGCGACGGTCTCCTTCGCGTCGGTCTCGCTCGATCGGTAACCGATCGCCACGGTCCATCCCGCCTCGGCGAGCGCGACCGCGCACGCGCGACCGAGCCCTCTCGAACCTCCCGTGACCACCGCGACGTGGCGCGTCACGCAGGCTCCGGGATGGTCCAGCGCACCAGGTTCGCGCCCCAGGCCAGGCCCGCCCCGAACGAGGTGAGCAAGATGAGGTCGCCGTCGTGCACGCGCCCCGCCCTCCACGCACGGTCGAGCGCGATCGGGATCGAGGCGGCCGACGTGTTCCCGATCTCTTCCACGTCGACGACCGCGCGATCCCCCGTGATGCCCAACCGCTCCGCGACGGCGATCATGATCCGGGCGTTCGCCTGATGGGGGATCAACAGGTTGACGTCGTCGGCCGTGTATCCGGACTTCTCGAGCAGCTCGCTGCATGCAGCCGACATCTCGACGACCGCGCGCTTGAAGACCTCGCGGCCGCCCGGCATCCGGATCGAGTGATCGCGTGCCGCGACGGTCTCGGCCGAGGCCGGCCGTGCGGAGCCGCCCGCCGGGATGATGAGGACCTCGGCCGTGGTGCCGTCGGCGCCGAGCACCGAGTCGATCACTCCGGGCTCGTCGCCCGCCCGCAAGACCACCGCGCCCGCGCCGTCGCCGAACAGGATGCAGACGGTTCGATCGGTCATGTCGAGCATCTTCGAGATCACCTCGGCGCCGATCACGAGCACCGTATCGGCGGCGCCCGACTCGACGAACGCCGTCGCTGTCGACATCGCGTACGAGAATCCCGCGCATGCCGCATTCACGTCGAACGCCGGACAGGTCATGCCCATCTTCCTCTGCACCCAGACCGCGGTCGACGGGATCGGGGTGTCACCGGACAGGGTTGCGCACACGATCAGGTCGACCTGCTCGGCCAGGATGCCTGCAGCGTCGAGCGCCACTTTCGCCGCCTCGACGGCCAGATCGGACGCCGCCACGTCCTCGGCCGCGAAGTTCCTGGAGCGGATGCCCGTCCGCTCCACGATCCACTCGTCGCTGGTGTCTACCAGCGATTCGAAGTACGAGTTCGGGATCCGGTTGTCGGGCAGGAAGGAGCCGACGCCGGCGATGGTGGCATGTCGGGTCACGCGCCGAGGATAGCGT
>JBBQVZ010000126.1:0-9593 GCA_038211015.1 Actinomycetota bacterium
ATCTTCGGCGGCTGATCGCCTGAAGAGCCTCTCCATCTAGGCGACGTCGCGCCGGGAGAAGACGAGCGAGCCCGCGATGGCCGCGCCCGCGGCGTAGATGGCGAGCAGCGCCAGGCCGTTCCCCGGCGAGAGCAGCGTTCCCGGATCTTGCCCGCTGATCGCTGCTGCCGCCGCGCCGGGCAGGAGCCGGCCGATGTCGCCGAGACCGCCGGCGACGTCGCCGGCCAACAGGCCCTCGACGAACAACAGCCACGCGCATAGGCCGATCATCGTTGGTACCTGATTGCGAACGAGTGCGCCTACACCGACGCCGATCGCTGCCCACAACGCCGCCGCAACAGCACTCACCACGATAAGGAGCATGTAGTCGCTACGTATCAGGGCGACGTCGATCCCTCGTGCACGAAGCGCGACAGTGCCCGCGGATGCTGCAACGGCTCCCGCGACGAGCCCGAAGCCCGACCCGATGAGGATGCTCGCCCAGACCTTCGCCGCGACGATGCGACCGCGCCGCGGCGTGACGAGGAAAGTCGGCCGGATGGTGCCATGACGGATCTCGGCGGTGATCGACATCGCACCGAGCAGGGCGGCGAAAAGGACGCCGAGGAACTCTCCCCGGCCGAAGACCATCAGCTGCCGTTGGTTACTTCGGAGGTCCTCGACGGGGAGGCCGAAGCAGTGCAGGAGCACGGCGAGCAGGACGAGTGCGATCATGGCGGCGAAGAGGCCGAGGCAGGTCGGTGTCGATCGCTGCTTGAAGAGCTCGGCGCGTAGCAGGGCGCTCACGAGGCACCCCCGGTCAGCTCGAGGAAGACATCTTCGAGCGTTCTTCCTCGCTGCGTGAGCTCATCGAGCCGCCCGCTCGCCACCATGCGACCCCTATCGATGATCACGACCCGATCGACCGTCTGCGCGGCCTCCGCGAGCATGTGGCTCGAGACGAGCACCGTCCGACCTTGCTCTGCAAACCGGAGCAGGAAACGCCGCAGCCAGTTGACGCCCGCGGGATCGAGCCCATTGGCCGGCTCGTCGAGGATCAGCAGCTCAGGGTCGCCGAGGAGCGCCGCAGCCAGTCCGAGCCGTTGTCGCATCCCCAGCGAGTACGTCTTCACTCGCCGGTCCGCGGCCGCCTCGAGCTCGACGAGCTCCAGCACCTCCTCGGCGCGGTTCGATGGGATCTCCGCAGCGAGCGCGAGCGCGCGCAGGTGGTTGCGCCCGGACCGCCCAGGGTGGAAGTCGCTCGACTCGAGCACCGCGCCGACCCGACGGGTCGGATGGTCGAGCTCGCGGTAGCGTCGGCCGAAGACGAGCGTCGACCCCGCGGACGGCTCTGCGAGCCCTAACAGCAGGCGCAAGGTCGTCGTTTTGCCGGCACCGTTCGGGCCGAGGAAGCCGGTGACGCTGCCTGCAGGGAGCGAGAACGTGAGGTCGTCGACGGCGACGAGATCGCCGTAGCGCTTGGTCAGCAAGCTGACCATGACGACGGGGTCGTGGCCAGTCGTGTCAGCCGGAACAGGCAAGGGTCTGTTCCGATCGTGACTCGCTTCCGCGAGCATTCACCCCCATCTAGTGGGCACCAGGACCAAGGATGCCCGTCAGGTGAAGGAGGACCATCAGAGCGACGACGGCGATCGCGGCGATGATCCCGATGACGAACACCCAACGTCTTGTGCCCGCGGCCTGACCGCGTTCGGCCCCGAGATCGGTGTCCTCGCGGGTTTCGGGGGAGCGGTGTGGGTCGGCCATCTTTGTCATCCTCCTAAATGCGAGAAGCGCGAGGACCCGAGGTTATCGAGACATAGTGTTGATGTCAAACCATAGCGTCTCGACTCTAGGCGGAGCGTATAATCGCGTCGATGCCGAAGCTCTGGACCGAGACGATCGAAACCCACCGGCGGGAGGTGCGCGACGCGATCCTGGACACCGCGGCATCGTTGGTCGCTGAGCACGGCTTGCTATCGGTATCGATGTCGCAGATCGCCGAAGAGACCGGCATCGGGCGTGCGACGCTCTACAAGTACTTCCCTGACGTCGAAGCGATCCTGCTTGCCTGGCACGAACGCCAGATCGCCGGCCACCTCGGATATCTCGCCGAGGTCCGCGACCGAGCCGGCAACGCCGGTGAGCGACTGGAAGTCGTTCTCGAGACGTACGCAGTCATCTCCCAGGGGTCCCGCGGACACCATGACTCCGACTTCGCGGCGTTCCTCCACAGAGACGAGCACGTCGCCCAGGCGCAGAACCAGGTCCACGAGATGGTTCGAGATCTGCTGACCGAAGCCGCAGAGACCGGCGCCGTCCGGGATGACGTCACGCCGGACGAGCTTGCGAACTACTGCCTCCACGCCCTCGCCGGAGCCCGCAGCCTGCGGTCCAAAGCCGCGATCCGGCGGCTCGTGACGGTCACGCTGGCCGGGTTGCGCTCTCCGATGTGACTCGGGTCTCAGCGTCCTGGCGCTCAATGCTCGAGTGAGTCCATCATGAATGATGGAAGCCCCGACTGTAACGGGGGACATGGTTCAGTGTGAATGGATTTGGCGACAGACGCGAGCAGTGCCGTCGCCGTCTATCCCAGCTGGCCATTCCCGCGATCGGCATGACTTCGAATCTGGAGGTCTGAGATCATGACGAGAACGCCCGCATCCTCCGATTCGGGTCCGGCAGAATCACCAGCGTCAGAGCGGTTGTTCTGCGGTCTCCGGTTCTGTCACGGTGGATGCGCCCAGAGACGGAATCAGATTAGGAGCCGGAGGGATCGCCACAACGTCCCTATAGGTTGGTTACCAACGCGATCATCTCGTCCAGAGAGTCGATCCCCTGAATCTCGTCCTCGTAGGGGCTCTCTTCGCTGGGAGGCTCGAAGGTCATAGGAGTGTCGAGCGTCGACCGGCTCGTCTCGGCCCACAGTCCCGTCGAGTTCACAACACGGAAGATGCCGGCCTCCTTCCCAGCCTTGTCCCGCAGGAACAGCAAGACGGCTTCCCCCTTGGGGAGCGTGGAGTTCAGCTGGTTGACCATCTCCTCAGCTTGGTCAGGTATTGCGGGCCCGAGAAACTCGAGAGACACGGATTCTCCGAGGTCGCGTCCAGCTACGGTCTTGTCTATGAGGATGCTGGCATTGATGAAGGTCACGACGTCCTCAGCGGCATCGCCTCGGATCTGTCGGCCAACCGAGAACCCACCCAGCGTGCCCACGACGACCGAGTCAGAACTCGCCTTCATCTCGTCGAGAGACGCGTAGTTCTCCACCTAGCGAGCATCGAAACGGAGGGGGGCCCAGAACGATGAATCCTCCTGGGTCGCCTGATCCGAGGACCCTTGCGAGCAGCCCGAAACAAGAGCCACGGCGAGCAGCGGAAGAACGAGACTGTGAACTCGCTTTCTCATCGGCGTCCTCCTACGACTCATCGTGACGATCCTCATCACGGATAGTTGGCGTTGATGTGGTTCGTATCGTGAGGGATCAGATCTTCGCCTTGTTGGGACATGCAGGAAACCAGATTCGTGAAGCGATGTCGTAACCCCACACTGTGACCGAGTTCCTCACAGGCGAGCGACTTCGCGGAGTTCACTCCGAAGCGGGTGTTGTACTTGACGAACGCTAACGAGCACACTTGGTTGGGATGAGAGCCGGTCGTCGTGCCAGCACACTGGTTGACACCTACCCATCCTGTGTTCCCGTAGTCCGAGTCGAACGTGCAAACGTCCCACACAGAATCCGGACAACTTGAAGGAGTCCGAGCGCCACATTCAGATCAGTAGGATTGGAACTCCTCATTCGCAGCAGAAGTCACGCCATTGAAAAAGAACGTCTGCAAGGCACGACGTCCTACTGATCAGGACGCGGTCTCCGTCAGCCAGACGCCATTGCTGTTCACCGCTGTGCCAGGGGTCCCCGCGGATCCAAAATTGGTCCCAAACGCGGGAAGGGAGTACCCCACCAGAAGCGACATCAGCAGAACGACTATCCAACCGGACGAAACGCCACGTCTCAGCATCGAGTGCTCCTCGTCATCGTCTCGGAGCTGCCCCGGATCACTTCGGAAGCCAGTTGGCTGTCACGGGGTGCAGACGCGAGTTAGCGCCCCAGAGTTCCTTCGAGCTTAGCCAATTCACCTGATGTCAGTGCCTGCCTTCGGCAGGAGCATTCCCAGCAAGGCATTCGATTTGCAACCGGTGCGAGAGAACAGTTTCATGCAAACGCCGCATCTCGGGATGGCGGGGCGTGCCAATGGATGTGATCATCAAGTTATCACTAGGCATGTGCCTAGGGACACGGGGAGCTTGCGGGGTGTATGCCAAGTTTTCGGGCACCGCGTGAGGGAGTGGGATACCGAACAGTCCTTCTCATCTGGTCCACTCGCTGGCCTTGGACCCTTTCCAGCGCAGGGGGACTTCAGACGCGAAGGGCGGCGAGCATTATCACCGGCGGCGCATGGACGCCACGAATGAGCGTAGGGGCAGGGGGCCGATGAGTCTGCCGTTATAGACGAACAAACGCGCAGGCGTGGTCGATGCTTGCGGACTCGCGAGCGAGAGTCGATTCAACGACGGAGGCGACAATGGCCAAGCAGGGCCCAACCGACCAGAAGAAGTCAGACACGAGGAAGGTCAAGCTCGACTCTGCGGTCCATCGGCGGATTCTCACCCTCCTGAATGAGGCCGTTCGCCCAGAGGACCTCGTTCATGAGAGGGTCGTGGCTCTCCACGAAGGGGATCCCTTCCACGAGGACAACCCTGAGGCGCTGGAGCTGGAGCCGGATACGCTCGTGGATCCCGCAATCGCGAAGAAGATCATCGCGGCAAGAGACAAGACGTTCCCTTTGGGATTCCGCAACTTCAGGGAGGTCCTCGATGTCGCACAGCTCGATTGGGAAGTCTTCGACAGGGTATTGCACCACCTGAGCGACACGTTCTTCGGTAGCTGGTCCCTCTTCCCGCAGAGCCTCCCGCGGAGAGGTCCGGGTTCCTACGACGGCGTGGTCCACGCGGCGATGCTGCACACTGGCAAAGTCTTGTTCATCACGGCCGACGAAACGACTCTGCTTTGGGATCCGGAAGACGCTACGCCCGCCACCTTTGAAGACCCGGTGAACCAGCCACACCTAACTCCTGATGCCGCGTCGGGCTATTCGGTGCTGTGCGGGGGACATTCTTTCCTGTCTGATGGACAGCTCCTGGTCGCTGGCGGCGGTGGATACGGTCCGCACTCGAAAGCGGTATGGGGCTACAAGTTCGACCCCCCCAGCAAGACGTGGACGAGGACTACGGGAAGGATGGCGCATGATCGCTGGTACCCCACGGTCTTGACACTAGGCGACCAGCGAATCGCCAACAGCCATGAGGTGCTAGTCACTTGCGGCCACGGCGCCGGTGATATGGAGATCTACGATGAGGCCTCCGATAGCTTCATGGAGGTGACGGCTGGTGACGACAAGCCATTTCCGAACCTCTACCCTGGTCTGCATCTGCTTCCCAACCACGGCGTCTTCTATTCAAGAACTGGATGGGCAAGCGCGGGACCCGGCGGCGGCCCGTTTCCGGGTGACGATCAGTCCGCCTATTTCACCCTGACGGGACCCACCACGGGCGTCTGGAACAACATCGCACCCGTCTCTCCGTCAAGACCGGATCGCACGAAGGGCAGCTCTGTCATGTTGGTGAGCAGCACAGCCCCCTACGTTCGGATCCTGGTCCTGGGTGGATCGGATCCCGCGACCAACAACACCTACGAAGTCTTCGACGCGACAACACTGTCCCCGACGGCGAACTGGAGCGCGCCAATACTATTTCCCGATGGCGAACACCGGAGTCTGAGTAGCGCCGTGTTGCTGCCGGACGGCAGTGTATTCGTGTGCGGAGGCATCCAGAGGCCAAACTCTCCCTGTACGTCGTTCAACCCCCAGACCAATTCATGGTCTGCGAGGGATGCCCTGCCATCAATCCGTGACTATCATTCGGTGGCCTTGCTGCTGCCGAGCGGCAAGGTCATGATGTCTGGCTGGAACAACACGTCGATCGATATCTACAGTCCTCCATACCTGTTTCGCGGCGCAAGGCCAATCATCTCTGCCGCTCCGGCGCTGGTCCATCACGGTCAGAGTTTCGTCATCGAGTCTCCGGACGCAGCTTCAATCATCCGCGTGGTTCTGGTAAGACCGATGGCTGCTACCCACCAGACAGATACGGAGCAAAAGGTCCTGGAGATGCCCTACATCCATGACCACGCGAATCCAACCAGGCTGACGTTGACTGCCCCTCACGGTGGTCACCCGCATTCATTTGCGCAGCAGGGCTATTACATGATGTTCGCGCTCAACGCGGGTGGAGTGCCTTCGATCGCCACATGGATCTACTTGCACTGATCGATGGCCGTCCACTCAGGCGGGCTCCCGAGGTTCAATCCGGAAAGAGCGAGTCCTGACCACAATGCTGGATGTGCGGTGACCCACCCGGGGCGGGATCTGCGGACGCTACCCATCTGGCATCGACCGGTTGAATGTTCGGTCGATCCCGAGGTAGAGGCTGGCTGAAGTCAGGAACAACCCTGCGAACACGATCACGGAGAATGATCGCCCCTCCGATATCGGGTCGATCCCGGTGTGTAAGGACCCCCGAACCCTTCGGCCGTCGTCCAGATCACGAGGCCGAACATCCAACCAAGCAGTAGGTGCGTTGCTAACGCTTCGAGCAGCAGCCGATTGCTACCGCGGTCTCACCGACCGCGACGACATAGGTGAGGGCGCTCGGGTTGACTTTCCCGATGTCGATCCAGCACCCGATTCAGTCCTTGACCCAGCGGGGCTACCCTTCTCGCGCACCCATGAGGCAGCTCGTGAAACCGTGGATGAAACCCGGCTGCGCCTCTTGAACCACAGTCCACGGCCCTCGCAACGCCGAACGAGATGCGGAGCATGCCGATCCCGGTCAATCGCCAACGAGGCCAGGAGCTCGTGCTCGCTTGCGTCACATCCTCCGACTGCACCCTAGCGATTCTCCTCGAGGATCTTCCGCCGGTCCCGGTACTCCTCCTCGGTCATCTCGCCGCTCGCGAACCGTTGATCAGCGTCAGTAGCGCATCGACCCGTCGTGGCGCTCGATCCTGCCGATCCGACACCGTGGCAGACCGCATCACCAAATAGACATGAAGAACGAAGAGCGCCAACGACCCGATCATCATGACGTAACCCCACGCCCCATCGTGCCATCCGTACGGCATCATCGTCGCCTCCTAGTGTCTCTTCGCCAGCGTAGGTGAGCGACCGCCACGACCCGGGCCAACCGGCCCACTCATGTCGGGCCGTTCCGAGGGACGGAACACATCTTGGCCGCACAAACTAACTACGATGTACTACGACATGTAGTCACACGACTCCGGCGAGCGACCACTGAGGGAGTCGGTTCCGAACGATACGGATCTCGTCGCGTGACGTGCTGAACGTGAGGAGGGCAAGCATGGAAACCGGCCCGGCATCGACGGAGCACGTCGGACATACAGGTCACCGCTCGACGGACGATCAAGACGACCCCCTGCCCGCGACCACGATCCTTCAGATCGGGGGGTTGAACTTCGCGAGCGAGAAGGAACGGGTTGAGCGCGCCCTTGGGCGCAGGCCGGGCGTGCTTCTCGTTGAAGCGAATCCGGTCGCGCAGACGGCGACGGTGACATTCGACGCTCTTCTGACGTCCCTCGCGGAACTGCGAAACTGGGTGGAGGAATGCGGCTACCACTGCGCAGGGCAATCGGTCCCGAACCACATCTGCGACGCGATGGAAGAACCGCGACCCGCCTCCGAGGCCCGGGGGTCGCAGGCTGGATCGCAGTCGGCAACCGATCATTCAAGTCACGACATGGACGCCATGAAGCACGAGGGTCACGACATGGGTGCCATGGGGCAGGAAGGCCATGACAAAGGTGACGTAGACGCCCTCCCCAGCCCGCACGACGCGATGGGGCACGGTGGCCACGGCGGCATGTCGATGGAGTCCATGGTCCGCGACATGCGGAACCGGTTCCTCGTCGCCGCCGTGCTCTCTATCCCGATCCTCCTATGGTCAGCGATCGGACGAGACGTGCTCGGGTTCAAGATCGCCGCGCCCTTCGGGATGCGCGATGACCTCTTCCAGCTGATCCTCAGCCTGCCGGTGGTCTTCTACGCGGGTTGGATCTTCTTCGCCGGCGCGTTCCGTGCGCTTCGCGCTCGGACCCTCGACATGATGGTCCTGGTAGCCGTCGCGGTGGGCGCCGGGTGGGGCTACTCCCTCTTCGTCACACTCACCGGCGGCGGTGAGGTCTTCTACGAGGCCGCCTCCGTGTTGACGGCTTTCGTGCTCCTGGGCCATTGGTTCGAGATGCGTGCACGCGGCGGGGCGAACGATGCGATCCGCAAGCTCCTGGATCTCGCACCCCCGCAGGCGCTCGTCATCCGCGATGGAGAGCCGGTCGAGGTTCCGACGGCCGAGGTCGTCGTGGGAGACCTGCTGCTCATCCGCCCAGGGGGGAAGATCCCGGTCGACGCCGTCGTGGAAGAAGGCGAGAGCGACGTCGACGAGTCCATGGTCACCGGAGAGAGCCTGCCGGTGGCGAAGACGGTCGGCGCCGAGCTCATCGGGGCGACCATCAACAGGAACGGAACGCTCCGAGCGCGTGCGACCAAGGTCGGCTCCGACACCGCCCTGGCCCAGATCGTTAAGCTCGTTCAGGAGGCGCAGAACTCGAAGGCTCCCGGTCAACAGCTCGCCGACCGGGCGGCGTTCTGGCTTGTCTTCGTCGCGCTCCTCGGAGGCGCCGCGACGCTCGGCGTGTGGATGCTCGCCGGGCGTCCACTCTCGGAGGCCATCCTGTTCGCCATCACGGTCGTCGTCGTCACGTGCCCGGACGCGCTCGGCCTAGCGACACCCACAGCGATCATGGTTGGGACCGGATTGGGAGCGAACAGAGGCATCCTGTTCAAGAACGCGATGGCGCTCGAGATGGCGGCGCGGATCCAGGTCGTTGTGATGGACAAGACCGGGACGCTCACGAAGGGTGAGCCAGAGGTCACCGAGGTCGTGGTCGAAGGCGTGAGCGAAGAGGAGCTCCTCCGACTCGCGACGGCAGTCGAGCGGGAATCGGAGCACCCCCTCGCAGAGGCCGTCGTGAAGCATGCAGAGAGCCGATCGATAGCAAAGAGCAGAGCAGAGGAGTTCGAGAACGTGCCGGGTCAAGGTGCGACCGCCACCGTGGACGGTCACAAGGTCGCCGTCGGCAATCGCCGCCTTATGGAGCGCGAGAAGATCGAACTGGGCGCCTTGGAGGCTCGGCGTGAGGAGATCGCTGCGGGCGGTCGGACGGCCGTGATCGTCGCCGTCGACGGCAAGCCGGCTGGCCTGATCGGCATCGCCGACGCCGCCCGACCGACTGCGCAGGCGGCGGTCACTGCGCTGAAGGACAAGGGCGTCGAGGTCGTGATGCTCACCGGCGACAACGAGGCCACGGCTCAGCGGATCGCGGGTCTCCTGGGCGTCGACAGCGTGATCGCGGAAGTACTTCCCGGCGACAAGGCGAGCAAGATCGCCGAGCTGCAAGCGGGTGGCCGCAAGGTCGCGATGGT
>JBBQVZ010000127.1:0-9326 GCA_038211015.1 Actinomycetota bacterium
GTGGGGTACGGAGCCGTCGACGAGATCATCACGAGCCGGAAAAGGCCGGAGCTTGCGATGGCAGCCGCAGGAGGCTCGTAACCGAACCTCCCGTTGGTGCGCCCGCGGAAGCCTCGAGCGGCTTCGCACGAAGAGCAGAACAAGCGAGGCGATCGCCACCCCGGTCTTCAGCTCGACGAATAAGTAGACCAGCCAGCTGAGATGCCAGTGTGTCGGTCGAAGGTGAGCGCTCCGCTTGGGGTTACCTTGGCCGATGGGACCGCGACATGGCCTTCGGGCCTCTTGCCCCCGAGGGGCCTTGAGGGATGTAATCATTGGGCGAGACAGCACTACGTCAGAGGGGAGATAAACCGTGCCGACGCAGAAGGCCACGGGCAGGAAGACGACCGTGAAGAAGGCCACGGCCACGGCCAAGAAGGCCACGGCCAAGAAGGCCACGGCCAAGAAGGCCACGGCCAAGAAGGCCACGGCCAAGAAGGCCACGGCCAAGAAGGCCACGGCGAAGAGGGCCACGGCGAAGAGGGCCACGGCGAAGAGGGCCACGGCGAAGAGGGCGACTCCTCATGACTCGACTTCAGTTGTGTCTCAGCCCGGAATGACACGTGCGCGTCAGGCCGCAACGCCGCCGGGCCGCACCGCGATGTCGGTCGGTCGCGCATCCAGGCCGACCATGCCAGCCGAGCCAGGCGATTTCATCGTCATCGACTCACCTCAGGTCGGTTCCCTGCCTCGCGAGGGCGAAGTTCTAGAAGTCATCCAGGGCGAGGTGAGCGTTAGCTATCGGGTCCAGTGGGCAGACGGACATCAGACCCTGATTGAACCGACAAGTGGCACCGCCCGATTCGTCCGGGCATCGGAGAGAGCCTGAGAGGCACGCGACAGCGCCCCGACCTGAGCGGCCCTCGACCGTGTAGGAACCTGAAGGGGTCGGAAACTCGGATCCATCACGCCGCGACTCCGTGGTACTCGTTGATCAAGCCGCCGAGCACTCCGCGGCGTCGGATCCGACCCGTCGGGACCTGGATCGGTGCCTGAAAGGTCGGAAACTCCTGTCGCGCGCCAGGTGGTCGGTTGAGTAGCATGCGTCGGTGCTCTTCTCGATCCTGTACATGATGAAGGGTGCACTTATTCAGATCCGGCCGTTGACCTGGTGTCTTCCAGGCCGGCGGCCAACTCTGGGGTGGGGCGGATCCCCCAACGGGGGATGACGAGTCGCCCGACTCGGCCGGTTCCGTTTGAGGACTCGCGGGTCTAAGCCTGAGCGTCCTCCGCTCAACTTCGGAGGGCCAGCTGCCGTGTCGTGCGGTCAGGTAGATCTAAGCAGCTTCGACGGGCAGGCCGAGCCCTGGTTCTGAGCCAGGTCCGAATGCCCTGTTCACGAGCGTGAACCGAATAAATGCACCCCACACCATCCAGTTCCACGTGCGGGACGCGGCCACCGCGGACGAGGATCTACGCACCCTCCTCGAACGCGAGGCCGAGCCGGCTGCCGGGGCGCTGCTGTTCACCTGCAACGGGAAGGGGTCACGCTGTTCTCGGTCCCGGATCACGACGCGTCGCTTGTTTCGGAGAAGCTCGGGAGTATTCCGCTGGCGGGATTCAACTGCGCGGGGGAGATCGGGCCGGTTGGCGGGAAGAACTTCCTGCACGGCTTCACCGCGTCGATAGCCCTGTTCATCGACGCCTGATGCGAACCAGGTCTCATTTGGACCCCAGGGTGATCACTCCTGTGCGCCGATCACGATCTCCAAGTGGCCATGCGCGGTGCGGAGCGCGTGCTCGACCCCCTCGGGACCGTCGGCCCGAGCGAAGAGGAAGCCGAGGTATCGGTCGCCTTCAGGCAAGGGCATCACGTGCCGCCCCGGCCCGATGGTGAGTTCGAGCCCCGCGATTCCCGGAACGGCGCAGGCCCGGTCCTGGCCCCGCACCTCCTGGAGGATCCCGGCCCGAGGGATGGGTATCATCATCACCCCCGAGGCCGCCGACTCGCGCCGCAGGTCCTCGATGGGAAGTCCGAGTGCGTGGCGCAGGATCACCTCCTCCAGCGTGACACCTACCCCGAAGCGCAGTGAGCGTGAGCACAGGCCGCCGATGGAGCGCGCGGCCAGCTCGAGAACCCAGGCCCGCCCTCCATCGGTCCGAAGCTCGGCGTGGATCGGCCCCTCCACGAGCTCGAGCGCCGCGGCCGCGTCGGCCGTCATTCTGATGATCGAGTCCAGCGTCTCCGGAGGTAGGCGGGATGGAGTGACGTAGATAGTTTCCTCGAAGTAGGGGCCCTGAAGCGGATCGGGCTTGTCGAACACCGCGAGGGGCTCGAGGGTCCCACCCCGAAGCAGGCCCTCGACGGCGACTTCATCACCAGGGATGTACCGCTCGACGAGCAACGGGGCGTCCGGATCTTCGCCCGCGTCGGCCAGGATCGCCCGGACCCGTTTCGCGACAACGACCGCCGCCTCTCGATCGTCGGCCCGGATGACGCCCCGGCTGCCCGAGAGCGAGATCGGTTTGACCACACAGGGAAGGCCCACCTCGGCGGCAAGCTCGACGACCTCCGCATCCGAGCCGGCCACCCGGAACTCTGGCTGGGGCACCCCGGCGTCCTTCAGGGCTCGGCGCATGGCGGCCTTGTCCCGGCTCCGTGCGGCCGCTTCGGGCGGGTTGTGGGCCAGTCCCAACCGCTGGCATGCCAGCGCGGCGACCAGCACGCCCTCGTCGTCGACGGCCACTACCGCGTCGAGCGGCTTTCGGGCCGCCAGTCGGGCGATCGTCTCCGCGGCCTCGTCGGGGTTCCTGCAGTTCACCGTGAGGGCCCGATCGCCCATGACCCCGGCCAGTGCCTGCCTGCGCTCGGAGGCCACCACGACCTCGGCCCCGAGTGCTCGGGCCGCCTGGAGGAAGTCCCCGGCTCGGTAGGTGGAGGTGGGCAAGAGGAGGAGAAGACGAGCCACGAACGTATCCTAGCCACGAGCCACCCTCTCAACGGTGGACCGACTGCTCGCGCGGAGCGGGGTGGAGAATGACCGTCGAGGACCAAGCCTCCCTGGAGCCCATCCTCAAGATCTCCCCGACGGCACGCGAGAAGCTGCTCGAGGTCAAAGAAGAGGATCCGCAGCCCGAGCGCCTCGTGCTTCGGCTGGAGGTGACCGGCGTCGTGGACGGCGAGTACACCCACAACATGTATTTCCAGCTCCGGGAGGCCGTAACGCCCTCGGACACAGCGCTCGGTGACGACGACCTGGCGATCGCCATCCCACCGGACAGCGTTGAGAAGCTGCGCGGAGCGAGCCTCGACTGGGTGGTCGGATTCGACCAAGCGGGCTGGGCGATCACCAACCCCAACCGCCCGAGGCCGACCATCGGGAGTCCGCTTCCCATCATGCCGGTCGGCCCGAGCAGCCCTGCGGTGGGCAGCCGTCCGCCCGCGGATCTGCAGGCCGATCTCTCCGGCGACGTGGCCCAGCGGGTCATGATGGTCCTGGACCGCCAGATCAACCCGAGCATCGCGGCCCACGGGGGCCACGCCGAGTTGGTGGCGGTAGAGGACAACACGGCCTACCTCCGACTGAGCGGAGGATGCCAGGGCTGCAGCATGGCAACGGTCACGCTTGGGGAGGGGATCGAGGTTGCCATCAAGGAGCTCGTCCCCGAGATTACGAGGGTGCTCGACGTCACCGACCACGCCAGCGGGACAAGTCCCTACTTCGAGGCTGCCAAGAAGTAACGGGCGGGGGCTTCATCCCGACTCCCGCTACGGATGGCTTCGCAGGTCCCAGTGCTCGGGAAGAATGGGCGCGGCGCCGAGTAGGCTCCCGTGGATCTGGAAGGCTGGGCGAAGGACTCACCACCACGAGGGAGGTGCGCCGTGAACGAGACCGTCGTGTTCATCCACGGAGCATGGGTCACGCCCGCGTGCTGGGACGGCTTCAAGACCCGGTTCGAGGAGCGCGGATACCGCTGCCTGACGCCGGCTTGGCCGTACGACGACCGCCCGGTCGACGAGCTCCGCCGCAACCCCGCCCCCGAGCTGGCCGGAGTGGGCGTCACCGAGATCGCCAATCACTACGCGAGCATCATCGGCGGGCCTCGACGAGTCGCCCGTGCTCCTCGGGCACTCGTTCGGGGGCCTGTTCGTGCAGATACTGCTCGAGCGGGGCCTAGGCGCGGCCGGTGTGGCGATCGACTCGGCACCACCGAAAGGCGTGCTTCCCGGGTTCAGCTCGATCAGGGCGAGTTTCCCCGTGGTGCGCTCCTGGCGCGGATGGAGGCGCGTGCTCACGATCTCGCCCGAGCACTTCGCATGGGGGTTCACGCACAACCTGCCCGAAGCCGAGCAACGGGAAGCCTACGAACGCTGCGTGATCCCCACGCCCGGACGCCCGTTCTTCTAGGCGGCGTTCGGCAAGGAGACGAAAGTGAACTTCGCCAACCCGAACAGGGCCCCGCTCCTGCTGATCGCCGGGGAGAAGGACCGCACGGTGGAGGCGCGGATGAACCGCACGAACCACAAGACATATGCGAAGTCGCCTGCGACCACCGAGTTCCGGGAGTTCCCCGGCCGCTCGCACTGGATCATCGCCGAGCCTGGTTGGGAAGAGGTGGCCGACTTCGCTCTCGAATGGCTGGAGCGCCGGACGGCCGGGTCCGCCTCGCCCTGATGCTCGAGCCTTAGGATGGCCTGGATGGAAAACGGTTCGCGGGGGGCGCGCGTGGTTCGGGCTGACGGCGTTCGCGGTCCTGTTCGGCCTCATCGTCCAGTTGTCGTCGCGGGCACGGAGCATCACGACCTCAAAGACCAACAGCGCTGCCGCATACACGGTGAGGATCGCGTTCAGAGGGGCCGCAAGCACTAGCGCCGAGCGCAACGGCGGCTGAAGAGAGCCTGAAATCGACCTACTAGGTGACGGGGCTCGGTGAGAGAGTCGCTGGCCAGGCACGCCGGGCGATCAGGACCCATCCCTCGCGACCGCGGCTGGAGCCGGCATGTAGCCTTCCGGCGATTTCGCCGACCGCTTCACGATGGGGTGGGCACGCACGTACACACGCCGACTCGCGCCCGAAATTCGAGCGGCGCGGCTCGCGGAGATCCAGTCGGACCTTTGGGAGCACCGTCAAGACGCGGAAGCGGCGAGCGCGGCGTCGTGTGGGGGTCGAAAACCAGATGGGCGGCTCGAACCCGTTCACCAGACGAAGAACCGGGGACATGATCCGCACCCACAGACCGGAGACGAGCAGCAGGCCGATCGACACCTTGATGACTCCCGATACCAGGGAGATCGTGTCGTGGTGGCGCTTCAAGATGTCGAGGGCACCCATCAGCCGACCGACACCCAGGCCGAGCAACAGGAACGGCACGCCGAGGCCCATCGAGTAGACGAAGAGCAGCACTGACCCCCGCGCCGCGTTCCCCTGGACGGCCGCGAGCGCCAACGTCCCTGCGAGCACCGGACCGACGCACGGGGTCCAGCCGGCGGCGAACGCCATCCCCAGAGGATAGGCGGTCGCGCGGCCAGGGCGCAGCTTGGCGAGTCGAGCGCGGCTCGGCTCGTCGGCACGCCGTCAAGTGCATCGCCTCTCGCCTGGGCCACCGCCCTGTGACATAATGACGAGGACCACTGAGCGCCCTGAGCGCCGGTCTCCATAGCAGGGGAGCGGAGGGAGGAGCTCGGTGGTTCGTCATTCGAAGGGAATGCCCGGAGACGCTCAGGGAAGGACAACACCGTCGTCCAAGCAGACGACGAGCGCCGACCAGGACGGGCCGGAGACCGCGCAGCCAGGTCGCGGGCGGACTGCTAGAACCGAACTAACCGCGCAGCAGCTTCAGGCGATCGCGCTCTACATCAGCAACCCCAACAAGGCAGCCGTCGCGGCCGAGATCGGCGTCTCACCGAAGTCGGTCTCGCGCTGGTTCCAGAACCCTGCGTTCGTCACCGAGTATCGCCGCCAACTGGGCGAAGTTCAGCTCGAGCTCTGGGCCCAGATGGTCGCGGTCAAGAACGAGGCCTGGGACCGGTTCAAGAAGCTGATGGCCGACGTGGATCCGAGGATCTCTCTTCGAGCCACCACCTGGTTCTTAGACAGGTTCCTATCGGCGCCAACGTTCATAGGCCGGTCGACGGCTCGCGAGACCGGGATCGAAGCACAGCTCCAGCGCCGTGAACGGGAACTTCTCGAGTTGGTCGGCACACTCGGGCGAGACGAAATCGATCCTGAGGATGCCAGCAGTGGTGCAGACGGCCGGTATCGCGGACGCGTTGAGGACGATCCGGGCGACGACAACCCCGAAGTGAGCGATGAACGGCCACGTCGATGAGCCGCGACGCGTCCACCACTCGGTTGAACGCCTACGTCGAGCTGCTGGAGACCGCGATGCTTCTCAGCCAGCTACGGTCAGATCCTGGGGACTGGTACGGGCTTCGACGGATGCTTCGTGCGGTGGCGAGCAACATGTCGAACGCGAGCGCTCTGAAGGTCCCCGACTGGGCCTGTGAGCTCGAGCTTGCGCTATGGATCGATTGCCTGCGTACTCACGTGCTGCCCGAGGTCTTGGAGCGACTCTTCGACGAGATCCAGGGCGTCCGGTACCGGTGGGGCGGTCCCGAAGCCTCGGATAGGGGAGTCTGGGCCCCCATCGATCGTCGCGAGAGAACCCAATCGGCCCGCCTTCAAGACGAAGCCGCAGCCGAAGCGGCGCTGCTAGGTGCGTATCGCCAGCACCGCGAGAAAGCGAGCGCGGCTCGGATGCGCGGTGCCGTCCAGGCCCTGAAGGATCTTAGCGAGCAACGGATTGACTCGACCCCCAGCTACGGCATCGCAGTGGTATCCGCCGAAGGCGAATTCTTGGACTCCGCCCTCGCCACTGTCTTTCCACCCACCGCGAGACTCCTCCTCTCCACGCTCGTCTCTCTGGGGTTCGAGGATGCGGTCAAGGGCATGAACGTTCGACAGCTCTCCGAATCAAGGGCGACGGATTGGTACCGCAGGTACCCCGGTCTAGATCGGTGGCGGCCGATCTGGGCGGCGGTCGACGATGGTGCTCGAGGTCAGCCATGTGAGGGTGACGCTCCGAACCTGTTCTTCCCCGAGACCCAGCAGACGTACATCACGCTCCGCGATCGCCGGGAGCGGGACAAGAAGGGACAAGAAAGGACATAACAAAGACCAGCCTCGATCAGATGTGGGGCAGGGCGACCCGGAAAGGAGAGAGGATGCGACCCCCTCACGAGAAGTGGGCTGCACAGCGGAAGGCGGCACGATCTGAGCTCGAGAAGACCTTGGAGGCCGAGCTTGCGGCCGGCTCCACCTACATCGACGCGATGGCCAAAGACCTCGCGGCGGGTAGAGACGTCGAACCGTTTCAGTTCTCGGAGCAGAGCCAGAAGGACGTGGACATGCTTCGATCGATCGAGTGGTTCGACCGGCGGATGTTGGAACTTGATGAAGACGGAAGGGACTAGTAGGCGAGGTGAGGCGGCGGAACACGCTCAGGATGGTTCGCAAGCAATAAGACGACGCCCGGCGGACACACCGTGCCGATTCCTCGATCGATGGCTGACCCGACGGTTCACCAGCCCTCGGGCTCGGGCAGACTCGTTCCAGGTGGCCGAGGCGTTCCCAGAATCGCGAAATCCGTTCCGAAGAAGAAAGGAAGGGACTTCCTACCAGGTCGAATAGGGTTTTCTACCGGCCCCACGAGGGCGGGGGTTGTAGAAAACGTGGGAGAGAATTCGCTCGCTGAACCTCCGTCCGCGTTCTTGGGAAGTTTACTCGCGCCCGGCCGGGCGGCCGAGAGGCAGATCGTGCAGATGGCGCCTGCTGGGCTCCAGAAGACGACCTAAGGAGGGGAGGCTAAGGAGTCCGGGAGCGGCCTCACGCCGCTTCTAGTGATCGCTTCCTGCGGTGGCGTTGAAGCGCCAGCGAGTTCACCGTGAGCGCGTAGCCGAGCACCTCGACCAATTGGCGTCGACCTCCGACGCTGTGGGCCCGCCCCAGATAGAGCGTGTCGTCCAGTGCTCGATTGATGGACTCCGCGTCGTTGCCCCTGGCGTATAGTCGGGCGAAGTCGGGGTCGCCTTGGGGGATAGGTCGCACGTTCTCGGTCCGGTTCAACCCGCGCGCCGTGTCGTGCTTATTGGCATGCAGGCGAATCGAAATCTCACTGCCTCCGAGGGAGGCGGGAAGCTCGTAGTCGTTGTACAAGCGGAACAGCCCGTTCTTGTCCCGGGTCCTGTGTGTCCAGGTGCGCCGAAGGGGTGAGAAGACCATGTCACCCGTCTCGTCCGGTTCCGCCAGACCGATCGCGCCTCCGCGCGCATACAGGCTGATCCAAGTCGACACACCGTCCACCAGGATCTCCTTGTCCTCGACGTACACGCTCTTCTCGACGCGCCGGCCCGTGCCTCTCCTCGGGTCCTTCGCGCCCTTCTCGGCCGCCGTCACGCGATTCACCGGCGGCAAGCCCAACTCGCGAAGGAGCTTCTGATGCAGACCGTCGTTGCCCTTGGTGAACATCACCACCGGATGGAGCCCTACGTGCTCCAACGGCACCACGATCCGCCCTCCTTGGTGAGCTGCTCCTTCCACCGCAAGGAAAAGATCGGGGCATCCGACCGTGACGAGGATTCGGTCGAACGGCGCAGCTTCCGGTACGCCCTCTGCCCGTCGCGAGCCACGACCCGGACCGAGCGGTAGCCCGTCGCTCGGAGAGCTTCCTCGGCTTCTACAGCGATCTCCGGTCGATGTCCTAAGTGACGACCGAGCCTCGGCCTCCCACGATCTCCGCCAGCAGCGCGGCGTTGTAGCCGGTCCCGGTGCCGATCTCCAATACTCGCATCCCCGGCTCCAAGTCGAGGGCCTCGAGCATGTCGGCCATCACCGAGGGCTGAGAGGACGAACTGGATGGGAGGCCGTCACGAAACCGTGTTCCAAGCGCCTGGTCCGAGTAGATGATGCGCAATGCCTCCTCGCTAGGCCTAGCGGGGTCGAACGCGACCGGGACTGGCCGGGAGGTCGTAGGGTCCCAGCAAGGGAATCCCCGAAGGAAGCGGTGCCGCTCCACGATCCGAAAGGCGCGCTCTATCAGGGCAGTCCGAATCCAGTCGCCATCCTTCAGGTCACGGACGAGCCGGTCGAGGTGGCCCGAGATTGGCGAAGGTCCTATTACCGGATGAGGGTACGGAAGAGGCGCGGCTCCACCTGGCGACCACGGTTGCGCCAGATCCACCTTTGTGCGACGTTGAATGGCCTAGGGGGAACTCGATGCCTACCTCTGTAGAAGAGCTCCGCGCGCAGGCACACGGTCAGGTCGTGACCCCCGAGGACGAGGGTTA
>JBBQVZ010000128.1:0-9255 GCA_038211015.1 Actinomycetota bacterium
CACAGGGCGTCGGGATACGCCGCGCGCAGCAGGTTGTTCTTGCCGGTCTGTCGCGGACCCCACAGGAAGTAGGTCTCCTTCCTGGGTCCGGCAACGTCAACGCTCGCTCGAACATTCGCCTTGAGAGATCATGAAATTTCAGCGAGAAGCGCCAACACCTCGGCGGCTGCCCGCGAAGCCGGAGGCCCTCCGTCGTGGCCCTGGTGGGAATGCGGGGTAATGCGGGGTACTGCGGCGACGCTCCCCCGATTTGCGCCGGTGACACCTCCCTTCGAGCCATCTTGACGTCGCGGCGGTGTGCAAGCATCGTCCCCACGCTGCCGGCCTTCCCGCGCGCGCCCGAGGTCTTCCCGCCGGTGGTCCCACCGACGCGCGCGGGCGGTGACCTCCCGATGTTTGCGTTCTGCCGTCGCGGGTCGGTGGTCGCGTGGTCGCAGCCGGACGGCTTCGCGGCGCGACAGGAGGTGCGGTCCGCCGAGCGACATCGGCTGGTGATCCAACACCCGGACACGAAGCTCGACGACCCGGAGCTGGTGATGCGCTTCGTGATGCTGCACGTTGGTTGCGACATCCCACTGCGCCAGACCGTGCGCTTGATGGCCGAGGCTGGCGGCCCGAGTTGCTCGCACGTGTCGCTGCATCGGAAGATGAAGCGCATCGGACCGTTGCTGCAGGAACTCGTCGCGCTGATGGCCGACCAGCGCGCTGATTCGCAAGGGGAGCGATGGGCGGGCTACGAGCCGATCGTTCTCGACGGCTCGGTCGTGATTTCGCCGGGGTCTTCGACCGCGGGCGGACGGCTGCACGTCGCGTTGCGGGTCGCGGATCTCGGCGTCGTCAGTGCGGCGATCACCACGACCGAGGTCGGCGAGACACTTCGCCGATTCGCGTTCTCGAAGGGGCAGCTCGTGATCGCAGAGCATCACCGTGTCGCGGTCGTCATCCACACCCCGCCACGGGATCGAGCCGGCCATCGTAGATCGACGGCTGTTCGAGCAAGCTTTCGACCCGTCGGCCCAACCGTCGGCCCCGCGCGTTCAGATCGTACCCGATCAACGTTGTGTCCGGCACCTCCACCGATACGAGCCGCCCCAACGCGTCGTGCTCGTAACGCTTCACCGCGACGCCGCCCACGCGCATCAGCAGCTCCCCCGTCAAGTCGTACTCCAGCGCTACGTCCCCCTGCTCGACCATGCGGTCGTGGGCACCGAAGAACGCCATCACCGTTCCGCCCCGACGTCGGACGTCGTCAGGTCAGCCCTCGCGAGAAACCTCGGCGGACGACGACAGTGGCGCATAGACAGTGAGCACCAAGCGACCTCCAACCGCCGCGACCCGTGCCAGCGTCGCCTCTTCAATCGCGAACTCGGCCGCGTGCGGAACATGACCCGCCTGCACGCCCACGTTAAAGTCGCGCGATATCGCGCGACCCCACGCGGATCTCGCTAGCGTCGAGAGACTCTCGATTGCGTCCACAAGAACACCAATCGCAACGTCCGCGTCGCTCACCTCTTCGAGACTCTCGTAGCGAACCGTCCGCTTTCCGTTGTCCGAGTCGCCACTCTGCAGTTGTAGCAGACAACGGTCCAGCTCCGACGCGACGGCATCGATGTCTGCAATCCGCCCTTCGAGATCTAGGTCCACGTTCATGAACTGAGTCTCGCTCAACCACTCGGCCGCTGAAGAACCAGTGCCCGACATTTCCCCATGCTCGCAGGTAGGCCAGGAGTATGTCAAGCAGACAGCTGTGAGCCCGCGCCTGGAAGCGCACTCGCCGCACCACCGTATTTCACTGACATTGATGCGCTGTGAGTCCACATCCGCTCAGCTCCGCCGCGCCGCCACAGCGCTCATTTCAACCTCCCGCAGTGTCCGTAGTACTGTCGGCACTCCTGAGGAGCTGAGAACTTCGCGCTATTCTGACATTCGTGCATTGTCTTGCCGACTCCGTACACGCGATGCGGACAACGGGCAAAAATTTCCGGCGGCGCGTATCGGATGGTGCACCGGCACCCACTGCCGTCTCGCGGAGGCGGAGAGGGAGGCGAGCCACTCGTCGAAGGAGCGGGCCCAGGTTTCGGAGCAGGTGTGCGGTACGGCGGCGGAATGGGCATGGGCGGGGGTCCGCAGACGGGCTCGGCCGGTTCGTTCGCCGGTGATTCCGCCGGGTCCGAGGCATCATCCCGCCACTCATCATCGGGCTCGGGCAAACACAGCCCGCTCTGAATGCACGCCGCGGTAAGGGCCAACGCGGCGAGTCCAGCAGCATGCGCCGCCGCGTTGGCTGCCACAGCCGCACACGCAGGAACGGCCGCACACCACACCGCGGCCGCGGCTGCCGGATTCTCCCCGTTCGGATCCGCCAGATTCACCGGGTCGTTCGCCGCGTACGCGAACAGGTTCATCCCCCCGTCGAACAGGACCGGATCCCGCGACACCCACCGCCCCAGCCCAGCGTCGTACTCCCGCGCCCCGAACTGCACCAGCCCAGTGTCCGTGTCGTAGATCCCGCCCGCGAACCCGAACGGCTGGAACCCAGGGTTCGTGTCCTCCAGCACCTCACCCCAAGGCCCGTACTCCAGCCGCTGCGCGACCACCCCGGTGTCCGCGTTCACGACCAGCCGCACGCTCCCGAGGTGGTCCGTCACCACCCGGTACGTGTCCGCACCGCGCTCGATCAGATCCGGCACGTGCGGCATCGACCCGTACACGAAGCGCATCACCACGTCGCCGTCGCCATCGAGCTCGGCCACGGGATCGAGCTGGCCATCGTAGACCCACGCCTGTTCGAGCACGCTGTCGACCCGTCGTCCCACCCGTCTGCCTCGCGCGTCCAGATCGTACTCGATCAACGTCGCGTCCGGCAGCTCTACGGCCACCAGCCGCCCGAACGCGTCGTGCTCGTACTGCGTCACCGCGACGCCGTCCACGCGCATCACCAGCTCCCCCGTCACATCGTACTCCAGCTCCACGTCACCCTGCTCGACCATGCGGTCGTGGGCGTCGAAGAACGCCATCACCGTGCCGCCTGGCGTCGTCACCGACTGCCGGTTGCCGTTGTCGTCGTAGGCGTACTCGTGGGTGACCACGCTGTCAACCGTCACCGTCTCCAGCCGCCCGCCGAGATCGTACTCGTACTCCGTCACCCGCGCGCTCGGCGGCCCCCCAGCGATGGGCGTCTCCGTCACGCTCACGATCCGCCCGAGCGCATCGCGCTGGTAGGCGAACGACAGCAGCTCGGTCGAGTCGTACTCGCTCGACAGCCCCTCCAGTGCACCGGTCGCGTCGAAGTCGATCGCCGTCTCGATCGCGTCGACGGTCACCGCAGACGGGAAGCCAGTCGCCGGCACACGGTCGATGTCGACGTCGCCGACCGACAGCAGCAGGCCGTCGTCGTCGTAGGCGAGCGCGTACGTCACGCCCTCCACCGTCGCGGTCTCCCGCCGCATGTCGTCGTCGTGCGTCCACGACAGCACTGCCGCGTTCACGCCCGTGGTCTCGATCGCCGTCACGAGCGAGCCATCGTAGCTGTAGAGGATCCTCCCGCCGCCCGGGCCCTCGACCTCGGACACCTGCCCGGTCACCGGGTTGTACGACACCTCGGTGTTCCCCTCCGGCGCCTCGATCGTCTCCACGCGTCCCGCCGCGTCGTAGACGAAGTCGATCACCTGCGAGTTCGGCCGCAGGACCTCAACGAGGGCGTCGTCATCGTCGTAGACGTACTGCGTGGTCTCCGTCCCCGCGCCCAGGTCGGGCGGCACATAGGCGGTGTTGCGGTCATCGGCGTCGTACGCGAAGGCGTGGACCGGCCGTCCGGGCGGCGTGACGCCGGTGAGGTTGCCGTTGTCGTCGTAGTCGAACTCGGTGGTCGCCTCGTCGGGGGCGATCGAGTCCAGGACGCGCCCAATCGGATCGTGCGTCATTTCGTTCACGCGCCCCAGCGGGTCCATCGTGCTCATCAGGTTGCCGTCGAGGTCGTAGACGAACGTCCACGTGCGGGCGCCCAGCCCGACGCCCACCACGGCTTCCTCGACGCGGCCTCTGTCATCGTACCCAAACGCCACCGGTTCGACGCCGGGCGCCTCGAGGAGGCTGACTCGGCCGTACGTATCGAACGCCGCGGAGTACTCGCGCCCCTCCGGCGAGCTCATCACCGCGGTGCCTGCGCCGACATCCCGCACTCGCTGGTACGTCCTGCCGTTCACGGTGCTGGTCTCCGTCACCGTCTCCACGCTCAGAAGGTTATAGGGATCATCGAGCGTGACGCTGCGCGTGCTCATCTGTTGCTGGAGGACCCCCTCGGGCGTCTCCACCTCGCGTCGCAGCGTTGGCGAGAACATACCGAACCGCGGATCCCCGAAGTACCCTCTGCGAATCGTTGTCCCATCAGGCCGAACGATCTCCTCGGTACCATCGTAGAACCATTGCTGGACCGTCTCCGTCCCATCCGGGTGCGTGACCGTGCGAACGCGCCCGTCGCCGTTGATGCCGATCGCCACGGACTTCGTCCGCCCAAGCGTGCTCTCGAGCTCCACCTCGTAGTTGGCGAGATACCCGCCCGATTCCGTGCGCGTGAGCAGCGTCGAGCCGCCTTCGGGGCCGGTGTCCAGTTCGAGCCGACCAAGTGCGTCGTAGTCGAACGTGTGGAGCCCTTCGTTCGGGCTTATGAGTTCGGTGAGCAAGCCGCCGTTGCCGTAGCCGAACTCGTGCGTCTCTCCCGCGGGGTTCGTAACGCTTTCAAGATATCCGTCCGGGTTCATCCCGAGAGCCGTCTCGTGTCCATCGGGGCCAATGATTGCCGTGGCCACGCCCGCAGAATCACGCACGATCTCCGTGACCGCAGCATAGGCGTCGGTGACCGTCACGAGGAGCCCGACGTCGTCGTAGCCGAACGTACGCCGCACGACCGCCGTGGTTGCATCGAGAGTTCGCAGATGTCGCCCTCGCGCGTCGAAGACCCAAAGTTCGCGATGATCAGCGCTCGGAATGAAGCGCTCGTCCTCGGCGATCCCGGCCCGGGACGTCGACATCCGTCGGATTCGGTGGCCTTGGGACTCGACCACGTACAGCGCATCGTCCTGGCCAAAGAAGACGCCCCACGGCGCCGCGACCCGCGCCTGGCGGGCGGGGCCACCATCGCCGGTTCCGCCGAAATCGCCAGTCCCGAGCAAGGTGTGAACATCTCCCTGCGCGTCGATGTAGCGCACACGATGCCTCGCTGCATCGCTGAAGAAGACCAGACCCGTTTCCGAAACCGCGAGGCCCTGAAGGTTGTCGATCCACGCATCCGTCGCGGGTATACCCTCGCCATTCGTCGTCTCGTTGTTCGTGGTCGAGCCCGCGATCCGTCGCATGATGCCGTCGGCCCCGATGCGATAGATCTGATCGACTTGCGAGCTGTTCTGGCTGTAGGAGACGTACATCGCGCCGTCCGGACCTAGCGCGATCTGCCGGCTACCCCACAGACACGTCGAACGCGCGCTCACGCCGTCCAGGCCGCCGCCGCACGGAGACCCGCCGGCGAAGCGGGTGATGATTCCATCGGGCTGGATACGACGGATACGGTCGCCTTGCAGCACGTAGATCGTGCCATCCGGGGCAAGCTCGACGTCCATGGGGCCGACGACCGTCGCCGAAGTCGCCGAACCGCCGTCTCCGAGTGATCCCGCCGCCCCAGTACCCGCGATTGTCGTGATGATGCCATCGGGATCGATGCGACGCACCCGGTGGCTGAGCCAGTCCGCGACGTAGACGCTCCCGTCGGGTCCAACGGCGAGTCCGCGTGGGTTGTTGAGCCTCGCCGCCGTTGCGGATCCGCCATCACCGGTCGCTCCGGCGGTCCCGGTGCCCGCAAACGCATGGATGATCCCGTCCGGATCGATCCGTCGGATTCGATTGCCGGTGGTGACATAGATGCTGCCATCCGGCCCCATCACGCCGTTGCCCGGGCCTTGGATTCGGGCCTCGAGCGCCGGTCCGCCCATTCCGTCGTTCGGGGGTTGGCCGCTCGTCCCCGCGAAGCGCTGCACGATGAACGGGTCGGTCGCGAAGGCATTCGCGACGCGCTCGCCGTTCCCTAGGTACAACATCTCTGCCTCAGGTGCCAGCTGATGGTGCGCACTCAGCGTCCAACCACCGAGCCCCGCGGCGCTGCGTCTCGCGTCGATCGTACCGACGGTGAACCGCCCGCCCCAGGATTTTCCGCCGTTCGTGACGGTCGTCGAGCCGACAGGAATGCCGCCGGGGATCGGCTGCCCGCTATGACACTGCTGAAAGGTCAACGTGCTCGAGCTGCGCGACCCAGGCAGAATCGTCCCGGTCCCGTTGTAGCCGAACGCGCCCGTGGCGATATCCTCAGGCGTATAGAAGTACACCGGATATGTGTAGTTCACGCAGGCGTCGATCGGCACGGGCCCCTGGACGCGTCTCCCGTAGGCATCGAGCCCGTCCCACGCAAAGGTGTGAAGATCGCTAGTTGCGGAGAAGTACGGGTCGTAAACCGTAGAGAACTCGCGTCCTGCCACACGAACGATGACCTCGGCACTTCCCGGCGGATTCCAGGGGCCGATGATCACGACCGGACGAAGGGGCACGCGGAACTGAAACGACGCGGCTCGCCCCGGAACCCGATCGCTACGATACGCGAGACTGTATCCCGTACCAGAGATCGGGATTTCTTCGCCGAGAACCTGGCCTTCGCACTCGATGATGGAACCCGCGGCTTCACACGACTGCGGCGGCGGCCGATCATCGGGTGGAGGATCGCTGGGCGGAGGCCCCGCCCCGTCGGGCGGGCCGAAGCCCCAGTTCGCGTCCCACGGCGACATGTGCGCGACCGGCATTCGCCAGAGCTCCGTGCCGGGGCCGTACTCCGACGCGAGTGCTTCTCGCTCGTCGGCGTCGATGCCCACCGCGGCGAGCGCAGTCGAGTCGTCGGCAACGCCGTCTCCGGTGATGTCGATGGTCGCGAGTCCGCCGCTCTCGCCCAAGACCTCGATCACCCGCCCGTTCGCCTCGGCGGACCATCCCCCGATGCGCGGGTCGTAGGCGCCCAGCGGAACGATTCCGCCGACCGGAAAGCCTACGAAGTTCTCGAGGTACGAGATGGCGGGCGGATCCAACTCGACCCGCACCGCACCCGCGCTCTCGGCCTCGTCGATCGTGTACTCGACCGCGTAGGTGTACGCGGTCGCGGTCGGGAGCTCGCCAGGCATCGCGTCAGGGCCCTCTTCGCCAACCGTGTACTCGGTCGCCCGTACGCTGATGCTAGGCAGCACCGACTCGCTGCCGTTCGGCATCACCATCGTGGCGACGGTCCCCTCGCGGAACAGCAGGACGTTCGTGCGCGTGCCGTCCGCGTCGGTCACTGAACTGGCGACGTGAATCTCGATCGGATCCTCGAAGTCGACGATGGAGACCTCAGGGTCGAGCCCGACCAGCGCCACCGGGTCGACCTCCACGTCGGTCTGCCAACGGGGCGTCGCGACCCGCTGCGCGGGCAGCATGTCCTGCGCGACGAACGACAGCAGGATCCGCGCCCCCCCGTTCACCGCGAAGTCGTACCGACCGTCCGCGCGGGTCTGCGTTGACCCGAACTCCGGGTGCCCGACCGCCGACACCACCACCCCGCCCAGGGGATCTCCGTCACGCTCGCGCACTTCGCCACGAAGCACGGCGATCCGCAGCGGCTCGATCGTCCCCGGCGTGACGCCGGTCTGAACCGGCGGGTCACCCTCGAACAAAAAGCTCACCGCATCGAAGAAGCTCGTGGTCACCGTGGGATCGAGCGGTGGAGCGACAAGTTCGGGATCCGGAGTTCCGTCGTCACCTCCGTCGTCGCCGCCCACTTCTCCGCCGCCCTCGTCGCCGTCGCCCCCTTCGCCGCCGCCGGCCTCACCGACCTCGTCGCCCACCTCGTCCTCGCCACCGTCCGCGTCCGCGTCCACCCCGGCGCCGTCTCCATTCGCCTCTCCGTCGGCGGCTCCAGCCTCGCCACCATCGGCGTCGCCATCATCCGCGTCGCCACTCGACTGCGCCCCGCTTCCGCCCGGCGGCCAGGGAGATGCCGCTGTGACCTCGACGATCACGGGCGAGCAGGTTGGCATCAACCAGTCGGGATCATCCGGATACCAGCGCTCGGCCTGCGTGAACGGATCCGGCGACCCGACGCGCTCGCCGTGTTCCACCATCGCAAGCAGCTCGCTCGCCCAGATCGGGCCGAAGTGAAGGGGGAGCGTGGTGACGTAGTTGGTGCCCGGTTGCAGGCTCGTCGAGACGTCGGCTTCGGTCGGGACGTAGCCGACCCAACTATACGTCGCTGGAGAAGGCTCGTCCTCGTAGCGCGCGATGATCACGTCGCCGACAGAGAACGTCGCTGAGGTGAGCGTCGAGTTCGTCAGCCACTCTTGCTCGTCGGGGTCCCAGAGGTATCCCTGATTCGGCCACGTATCGAGGTCGAGGCACAGGTCGTAGAAGGTCTCGATCTCCGAGACGAGACACACACCCAGCTTGCTATACCCCTCGCCGAGCGGGTACTCGACCTGGCCGACGGCCGTCGAGAACTCCTGCGCCGCCCCGATCGCCCTCACCCGGTAGTAGGCCTCGGAGCCGAGCGCAGTCTCGAAGAACAGGGCGTCATCCGCCTGGACCATCACCGCGCCGGGCCCGTCCGGAACGAAGTAGGGGTCGCTGCTCGTCCAGACCTCGTAGTCTTCGACCCCCTGGTCCTGCCACTCGATCCTCAAGTCGCCACCAACCGTCTTGGAGACCTCGAGCGCGAAGCCTTCGACGATCGTCTGTGGGCTGGCATCGGGCGTCGCGAGGTGGGTCCCGCTCGGCGCCGATGCGATCGTCGTCGAGTCGCCGAAGGCCGTCTCGAAGAACGTGCCCTCAGTGCCCCCGGACCCGGTTCCGACCCCTCGGGGAGCCTCGGACACGCATGCCTGCATGCTCGCGATCAGCAACGACGGCGCGAGGGCCCACCGCACCGCACCGCACCGCACCGCACCGCAAAGTTCTTGCCTGCCATCCGTCGGCCCTCCCCGCGGTCACCCGCAGATGGGCACACTGCTGGATCGCAGCTCGAGGCGTCAAGACAATTCGCTCGTCTGCTCGCGTGCTTAAGCGTTTTGAACTGCGAACCGGCGGAGGGCGGGCGAGCCGCGGTGGCGGTTGGGAGCCGTCGAGGTAAGCAGGCCCACAGTGCACCGGAGAGAGCCGGCGTCGAGCGAGGGCGACGAGGTTTGCTGGTGCGCT
>JBBQVZ010000129.1:0-9179 GCA_038211015.1 Actinomycetota bacterium
CCATAGCGATGTCCAGCCGTTCCTTGCTGACGTCGGTCATCCACACGCGGCTCGCGCCGCGATCGCGCGCCATGACGGCCTGCCAGCACCCGATCGGACCGGTGCCCAGGATCATCACCGTGTCGCCGAGCTGGATGTCCAGCTGCTCGATCCCGTTCAACGCGCACGCGAACGGGTCGGCGACGGTAGCGAGGTCGCTCGGCAGATCGTGCGGCAACGGGATCAGGTTCTTCGTCGCGATCGGCGGAACGGCGGCATAGTCGGCGTACGCGCCGGGGAACGGGTCGTACCCGTAGAGCAGGTGGTGCTCGCAGAGGTTCTGAAAGCCCTCCGTGCACCACCGGCACTCACCGCACGTGAGGATCGAGCCCAGGAACACGCGATCGCCCTCGGCCACGCCGGGCGGGAGATCGGCGTCGGCACCCACCTCCGCGAGCGTCCCCACGGGCTCGTGTCCGAGCACCCACGGGACGGGCGCCTTCGGGTCGCCGTTGAAGAACGTCCGCGCGTCGGTCCCACAGATGCCGCACGCCTCGACCTTCAGGATCGCGCCGCGAGGGTCGAGCTTCGGCTCCTCGGCCTCGCCGACGCGCACGGCATTGACGTCGGTCATGAACGCCGCTCTCATGCGCTCACCTCCTGCTGCAGCGCATCGAAGGCCTTTTCCGCGCTCCAGCGCTCGCGGATCACACGCGACAACGCCCGCGTGATGGCCTCCGGCGACGCGTGCATGAAGATGTTGCGCCCCACGGAACAGCCGATCGCTCCCGCGCTCACCGCCTGCTCCATGCGGGTCAGGAGCTCCTTGTCCTCCAGACGCGATCCGCCCGCGAGGACGACCGGTATCCCCGACGTCGCCTCCACGAGCTTGGCGAACGACCCCGCGTCGCCCGGCCAGTTCGTCTTGACGATGTCGGCCCCGAGCTCCGCGCACAGACGCACGTTGCGGCGCAGGTACTCGAACCCGTACTGCTCCTTCAGCGCCTCGACCGAGGCGTACGTGGTCGGGAACTCCGCTTCCGCGATGAACGGCATCCCGAGCACCTCGCACTCCCGTCCCACCCCCGCGAGGATGTCGATCATGCCGGTCTCGGTGTCGCCGCCGAGCGCCGTGAACAGCACGACCGCATCGGCGCCCAGCCGCAGCGCCTCCTCGACGTCGCCGATCTGCACGATCTCGGGACGGTCGCCGTCCGGGCTCGCCGAGGCGGACAGCAGCATGGCGAACGAGGTCTCCCGCGAGAACGCGGGCTGGGCGATCCGGATCATGCCCTTGCTCGCCATGATCACGTTGGCGCCTCCCGCCACGGTCTCGGCAGCGCGCGACGCGATGTCCGCGAGCGGCTCCAGGAACGTGGGCGACGTCATGCCGTGGTCGAGCGCGCAGATGATGGACACGCCGGCCGGGTCGATCACGCGTTTCAGTCGCATCGTCTTGCCGATCGTCATCGGAACCTCCTTCCGGGACCCCGGCGAACAACGCTGAACTCGAACGCGTCGCCGAGGTGGTACTCGTGTGAAAGCAGGATCGGGTCGCCACTGCGGTCGTAGTCGACCTGTCGCAGATACAGCAGGAGCGACCCGACGGGGATCTTCAGCTTGCGAGCCAACGAGCGATCGGCCGCGATCGGCTCGATCGTCACGACGCCGTGCTGGATCGCGACGCCGGCCGCCGACTCCAAGAGGTCGTACACGGACCCATCGTCGAGCAGGGCGATCGTGTCCTCACCCACCAGCGCCTGCGCCACGACGTCGCGGGAGAACACGACCCGTCGCTCATCCGCGGTCCTGACCCGCTCGACCGTCACGACGGGCTCTCCCGCACCGATGTCCAGAGCCGCGGCCTCTTGGGGATCCGCGGGCGCGATCCCCACCACCGATCCGACGGTGCCGGGACGCATCCCCGACGCGCGGATCGCCTCGGTGACGCCGAAGTTGACGTCGAGGTTGTTGCGCAATCGTGGCCGGTGCGTCGCGAAGGTGCCGGCACCGCGCCGTCGGGTGACGAAACCGTCTTCCTCGAGCGAACGGAGCGCCTCACGGAGCGTCGCTCGGGAGACGCCGAGATCTTCCGCGAGCTTCGGCTCCGGGGGCAGGCGACTGCCGGGGGGGATCGCACCCGAGGTGATCCGCCCCGCGAGCTCGTCGCGCACCGAGAAAGAGAGCCGTCGCATCAGCAGCAGCGGAGCCTAGTTTGTCCGACAAAGTCCGTCAAACCGAGACGTATCGGGGCCTGGTCGATCCCGCCGTACACTCCCTCGGATGAAGCCGATCCTGTTCGTCCGATGCGACGCCGTCGACACGCTGGGCATCGCCCCGGACGCCGTCCGAGCCGCCGGGGCGGACGTGCGGATGTGGGACACGGTGGATCCCGAAGCGGTACGCCCGAGCCTGGACGAGGTCGACGGAGTGGTGCTCTTCGGCAGCACGTACAACGTCGAGCACGCCGACGACCAGCCGTTCATCAAAGACGTGCGCGAGCTCACGCTGGAGGCCATCGACCGTGGCCTCCCGTTCCTCGGCGTGTGCTTCGGCGCGCAGGTCCTCGCCTGGGCGCTCGACGCCGACGTCGACAAGGCTGCCACACGCGAGGTCGGGTTCGAACGGGTCCACACCAAGCCGGCGGTCGCCACCGACCCCCTCCTGAGCCATTACCACGACGGCAACATGGTCTTCCAGTGGCACGAAGACACGTTCGAGCCTCCCGCCGACGCCGAGCTGCTCGCCACGGGCGATCAGGTGCGCCACCAGGCCTTCCGCGTCGGCGATCGCACCTGGGGGGTGCAATGGCACCTCGAGATCGACCGAGCCGAGCTCGACCACTGGTTGGACACGTTCGGCGCGGAGGCGGACCTGAAGACCGAGTGGGGAAAGACCGCCGAACAGGTTCGGTCGGAGGCAGACATGTTCCTGGACGCCCACGAGGTCCGAGGACGGGAGCTGTTCACGCGCTTCGTCGGTGTTGCTCGGGAGCACGCTGGTTGACCGACACGACGTACCGTCCGCTCGTCGCGGTCGTGGGCTACCACCTCGCGCCCGGGCGAGTGACCCGATGGCCGGACGGCGGATACGGCGTGCCAGGCCCGTACCTCGACGCGCTCCGACGGTTCGGCGCGCGAACCCTGATCGTGAGCCCCGGAGAGACCAACGACCCGGAGGAGATCCTGGCGCCGTTCGACGGCTTGATGCTGGTCGGTGGGGGCGACGTGGATCCCGCCCTGTACGGCGCCGAGCCGGACGTGGAGCACAACTACGGGGTCGAGCCCGATCGCGACCGGCTGGAGATCGATCTGTTGCTCGCGGCAGACCGGATGCACGTACCCACGCTCGCGATCTGTCGAGGGATGCAGATCATGAACGTCGCGTTCGGGGGAACGCTCCACCAGCACGTGCCGGACATGCCGGGCATGCTGGAGCACGGTGTGCCGGTCGCGGACACGGTCTCGACCCACGAGGTGAAGGCGGTGGATGGAAGCCGGCTCCTGGCCACCGCCGGCGTCAATGTGCTCTCGTGTTCGTCGCACCACCACCAAAGTGTCGATCGCGTGGGCGACCGTCTGGCGGCGACCGCATGGAGCGACGACGGCTTGGTGGAGGCGATCGAGTTGCAGGTCGACGACCCGTACGCCGACACCTGGATGCTCGGCGTGCAATGGCATCCCGAGGACACGGCCGCCGCCGACCCCGCGCAGCAGGCGATCTTCGATGGGTTCGCCCTGGTGTCGAAGTGGCGCGGATCCCGCGCGAAGCCCGGCGAGACCCACGGACGCTCCAGCGAGTACGGCATCGTCGACTACGACCCGGCCTGGCCCGCGTGGTTCGAGGAGGAGGCGGGTTCCATCCGCGCTGCCCTCGGCCGTGTCGCGGTCAAGGTCGACCACGTCGGGTCCACCTCCGTTCCAGGGCTCGCCGCGAAAGCGGTGATCGACATCCAGGTGTCGGTGACGACTCTCATCCCGCGCGCGGACGTGGTCGATCCGCTCGTCGCGACCGGGTATCGACACAGCATCGATCCGATCGAGACCGAGCACGAGTTCTTGAGCAAGGGCTACGACGACGGCGACGCACGGAGGGTCCACATCCACCTGTGCGAGGTGGGGAGCGAGTGGGAACGACGCCATCTGGCGTTCCGCGACTACCTGCGCACGCACGACGACGCAGCAGCCACGTACGCCGCACTCAAACGACGGCTGGCCGCGGAGCATCCGCGCGACATCCAGGCCTACGTGGACGGCAAGACCGCGTTCATCCGATCGACCGAGGCGCGCGCGCTCGCCGACACGTGACTCGACGCGCGCGAGGCGCCTCGACCATAATCCGCGCGTGGGGGACATCCGGGTCGTGCGGGCGCAGGGCGACGGGTTCGCACGCGGGATCCACATCGGCAAGGAGCTCGAGGATCTGGTGCAGGCCTCGATCGGCTTCTACCACCGGTACCTCGATCGACGCGGAGTCTCGTCCGAGCAGCTATCGGATCTGCTGACCCCGTACCTCCTGGCAGCCGAGACCGCCTACCCCGGATCCGTGAACGTGTTGAAAGGAATGTCGATCGGGGCCATGGTGCCGATCCTCGAGCTCTTCGCCATCAACGCGTTCGAGGAGCTTGAACCGCTGCTGGAGTCTCCCGAGGGCGAGCTGCTCTTCCTCCAACGCAAGGAGGGGTACACCCAGCCGCCCGCGAAGCCGAGCCCGCCGCCGGAGCGCTGCTCCAGCCTGTCGATCCGGCTCCCAGACACCACGTTGATCGCGCACAACGAGCACTGGCTCGCAGGGGATCTGGGCAACGTCGCGGTCGTGATCGACGTTCCCGAGGACGGGCGCGTTCCGGTCGCGTCCCCGACCGTCGTGTGCTGCCTCCCTGCCGTCGGGCTGAACGCCCACGGCTGCGGCCAGGGCATCGGGTCGCTGACCGCCGTCGACGACGGCGTGGGCGTGCCGCGGGTGCTGGTGTCGCGGAGCTCGCTCGAGGCCCGCTCCCGTGCGGACGCGGTCGCACGGGCCGCCATGCGCGGGAGAGCGGGAGGCTACGGACACGTCTACGCGTTCCCGGGCGACGCGTTCGCGGTGGAGACCACGGGACGCGAACATCGCGTGCTCGATCACGACGGGCCGCACACCAACCACTACCTGGATCCCGAGCTGGCGGTCCTCGCACCGCCGCCGTCCGAAGGCAGCAAGGCCCGGCTGACACGTTTGCAGGAGCTGATCGACGAGCGTCATCCATCCTCGCCCGAAGTGCTCATGGACATCATGCGCGACCACGACTCCGCACCGCAGGCGATCTGCCTTCACCCCGAGCCGGAGGAAGGCGAGGAGGCGTCGGCGGTGATGTTCTCGATGGTGGCAGACGTGGGCGCCAAGCGGATGTGGGTCACGGCCGGCAATCCGTGCACATCCGAGTTCACCGAGATCGACCTGTCGGATCTCCACGACTGACCGAAGGGATACGGACCGACCATGGCATGGACGACGCCGCTCCTGTACGAACGCCTCACCTGGCCCGAGGTGCGCAAGGCCGCCGGCGAGGATCGGGTGTGCCTGATCCCCGCGAGAACGCTGGAGGATCACGGGCCGCATCTACCGCTCGACACCGACACGCGGATCGCCTCCGAGATCTGCCGCAGAGCGGCCTCGACCGTCCCGGACGATGTCGTGCTGTTGCCGCCGATCATCCACGGGTACACGCCGCACCACATGGACTTCCCCGGACCGATCACGATCGGCTGGGAGACGTTCGTGAAGTACGCCGTCGATATCGGGACCTCCCTTGCGCGGCACGGCTTCAAGCGGATCCTCTACCTGAACGGACACGGCTCGAACATCCCGCTGATCGACATGGCGGCACGCCTGGTCGGCCTCGAGCACCCCGACGTGCTCGCGGCCGCCGCGTTCTACCTGACGAGCGACGAGGGCATGCAGGTGGTCGCAGATGTCCGCGAGTCGGGCCCGGGCGGCATGGGACACGCGTGTGAGCTGGAGACCAGCATCTACCTTGCCATCGATCCGGACGCGGTCTTCATGGACAAGGCGGTCGACGAGAACTCCTTCCCGGAAGGGAAGCACTCGCACATGGACTGGTCCGACGGGCCGCTCGCGATCATGCCGTGGTGGAACGCCATCAGCCACACGGGTGTCCACGGCGACGCCACGAAGGCGACGGCTGAGAAAGGTCAGGCGCTCCTGGCCGCGGCGGTCAAGGAGTGCGTGGAGTTCGTCCAGGAGCTGAAGGAGAAGCCGCTCCCGGTCCGCTGGGAGCCGTCGGAGCGTCCTCCGGCGTGAAGCACCGTGCGGCAACGTTCCTCAACTATCCCCGCGGTGGCGGCGCATGCTATACAGACCCGCCCCCGACGGGGGACGTCCCGGCTCGGAGGACGGCCTCGGAAGAAGGCTTGAGGGCACATGGAACGACCGGGCGAGGCCACACGCTCGTAGGAGAAGGCAGGACCCGGGAAAGGGGAGGCCATGTTTCGACTCGATAAGGCGCGACGCAGGAACCGACTGACGGTCACGGTGCTCTCGGCGAGCATGATCGTCTCGGCGCTCTTCATGAATGACGCCTTCGCGCAGGATTCGCCTTCGGCTTCCGGAGCCTCCGGCAAGGTCGTCTTCACGTTCGCAGACATCGCCGAGCCCAGCTCCCTCAACCCCATGGTCGGGTACCTCGGACTCGACTACACGTTCTGGGCGCTGGCCTACGACCTCCCGATCAACTTCGCGACCAAGGACTTCAGCCCCGACTACGAGCACTCGCTGGTGACAAGCGTGGACGCGAGCGCCGACGGCATGACGTTCACGTACCACTTCCGCTCGGGCGTCAAATGGTCTGACGGCGAGCCGTTCACCGCCGCGGACGCGGCATGGACCTTGAACTACTACAAGGAGAACAACGTCCCCAACTACAGCGCCGACCTCGCGCTCATGGACACCGCGACGGCGCCCGACGACACGACGATGGTCTTGACGAGCAAGGCTCCGACGTCCTTCTACTCCGGCGAATCCGTCTTCCTTTACGAGTACCTCCTGCCCGAACACATCTGGGGAAAGTTCCAGGACGACTACAAGGGAGCGCGGCAGGAGACGGGGTTCCCGTCGGTCGGCACGGGGCCGTTCATCATCACGAAGTACGTCAAGAACCAGTTCGTGCAGTTGGACCGCAACCCCAACTACTGGGGTCTCGACAACGGCATGACGCCGCACGTCGATCAGATCATCTATCGGATCTACGGCAACCAGGACGCCGAAGCCGCCGCACTCCAGTCGGGCGAGATCGACTTCGGTTGGTTCACGTCCGCGAACATCCTCAACACGCTGGAGTCCCGCGGCCTCGAGACGCGTGGTGCGGACGTCCCCGCATTCGACGAGATCGGCATCAACACCGGCTCGGCGTACCAGACCGATCCGGCCGGCGGATTCAAACCGCACGGTGACGGTCATCCGGCACTGCAAGACGTCGTGCTACGACAAGCGATGCGACGCGCGGTCGACAATCAGACGCTGGTCGACAAGGTCCTCCTTGGCTACGGCACTCCGGGTATCTCACCGGTCCAGCCCGACGCGACCACCGGCGCGTGGGAGCCGGGGCCCGACGATCCCGATCTCTCGTTCAACCTCGACGCGGCCAACCAGATGCTGGACGACGCCGGCTACACCATGGGACCCGACGGCGTTCGTATCGATCCCAAGTCCGGGCGACCGCTCGAGTTCCGATTCTTCAGCCGCGCCTCCGACCAGAACTCGATCGACATCGTGCCGTACGTGTCGGGGTGGATGGAGCAGATCGGGATCAAGCTCAACGCGGAGACGCTCAACAGCAACAAGCTGGGCAACGTGATCCTGGCGGGCGACTACGACCTGTTCGAGTGGGGCTGGTACCCGAACCCCGACCCGAACTACATCCTGAACATCTTCACGTGCGCGCAGCGCCCGCCGGATTCCAACACCTATCGCAACTCCGACAGCTACTACTGCAACCCCGACTACGACAAGCTCTACGAAAAGCAGGGAGCGGTGACGGACGTCGCGGAGCGGGTCGACGTCGTCCACCAGATGCAGGCGATCCTCTACCGGGACCAGCCGTACATCGTGCTGTGGAACGTCGCGACCTTGGAGGCGTACAGCTCGGATTGGACGGGCTTCAAGCCACAACCCGATCCGAGCGGTGACGTGCTCGCCGCCTACGGCCCGCTGTCGTTCATCAGCCTTCGACCCGTGAGCGGAACGACGGCGGGCGGCGGAGGCGCGTCCAGCGGCATCCCCGTCGGCGTGTGGATCGGGATCCTCGCAGCGGTGATCGTCATCGTCGGCGGCTTGTTGATGATGCGAAGGCGCCGCGAGTCCGACGAGGACGAGGCGTAGCCGAGATCGAAGAAGGGACGGACGAGGGTGGGCACCCGGCGGTACCTGCTATCCAAGATCCTCCAAGCGGTGCTCACCCTGTTGTTCGTCCTGGTGTTCAACTTCTTCCTGTTCCGAGGGCTCGGCGACCCGACGCAGCTGCTCGCGAAACAACGTGGCAACCTCACGCCCTCGGCGCTGGCCCAGCTACGATCACAGCTCGGGCTTGATCTTCCACTGCCGCAGCAGTTCGCGAACTACCTCAAGCAGAGCGCCCAGGGCAACCTCGGACTGACGTTCGACAACCAACCGGTGTCCTCGGAGATCACCAAGGCGATCTGGCCGACCGTGCTGCTTATCGGCACCTCAACGATCGCGTCGATCCTGCTCGGGATCTGGATCGGCATCGCCCAGGGATGGCGGTGGGGGTCGCGGTTCGATCAGACGATGTTGGGCGTCACGCTCGTCCTGTACTCGATGCCGGAGTTCTGGTTCGGCCTCCTGATGATCATGTTGTTCTCCGTGACGTTCAGCATCTTTCCGTCGGGCGGGATGGAGACCGCGGCGTCGAGCCTGACGGGGCTCGCGCACATCGGGGACATCCTGAATCACCTGGCGCTTCCGTTCTTCGTGCTCACGGTGTCGTACCTGGCCGAGTACTCGCTGATCATGCGCTCGTCGCTGATGGAGGTGCTCGGCGACGACTTCATCCTCGTCGCGCGCGCGAAGGGTGTTCGCGAGCGGATGGTTCGCCGCCGGCACGCGGTGCCCAACGCGCTCTTGCCCACCATGACCGTCACGATCTTGTCCCTCGGCTACGTCTTGGGAGGCGCCATCGTGATCGA
>JBBQVZ010000130.1:0-8979 GCA_038211015.1 Actinomycetota bacterium
GTGGACCCACGGGGATTCGAACCCCGGACCTCTTGGCTGCCAGCCAAGCGCTCTACCAGCTGAGCTATGGGCCCTCGGGTGTCCGAGTCTACCCGGACGCGGCGTCGGACTCCTGCCACTCGAGCCTCGGCGCGTCGCTCCAGAGGCGTTCCAGGTCGTAGTACTCGCGCTCTTCCTCACCGAAGACGTGGACCACGACGTCGATGTAGTCCAGCAGCCACCAACCGGCTTCGTCTTCGCCCTCGCGGCGGATCGGCTTCTCGCCGAGCTCGCGGATCGAGTCCTCGATCCCCTCGATCACGGTCTTCACCTGACGGTTCGACGACGCGGTACAGATCACGAAGTAGTCGGTGATCACGATGAGCTCGTGAACGTCCAGGGCGACGATGTCGGTGGCCTGTTTCGCGGCGGCCGCTCGGGCGGCCCTGGCGGCGACCTCGCGGCTCGGAGGCGCGCCGCGCATGGCGCTCCCCGTTGCCGTCCCTCCGCCTGCCGTCAAGCCGTGAAGTCCTTCCCCACGATGATCTGCACGTCGCCGATACCCGATGCTACCTGGGACACCGCGATGTGGCCTACCCCCAGCGCGGCTCGAACGCGCCGCGCGTCACGAAGGTGCTCCTCCCCCAACGCCACGATCTGCGTCACATCCTTGTCGAACGTCACCGCGTTCTGTGACAACGTGATGCGGAACCCACGGTCGATGATCAGCCGCCCGACGGCCTCCCCGACACCGGTCGTCCCGACCGCGTTCTGGACGATCACCGACACCGGCGTCCGCTTGACGCCGAACCGCTCGGCCATCAGCTCGTCGAGCGCGGGGTACTTCGGAACGCGCACGGTCGCGGCGGCCACCTGCACGGGGAGCGTCTCGATGCGGCCGTCCTCCGCACCATCCAACGTGGCCTGCACGCCGGCGACGTCGTCGGTCTCCGTGAGGTCGTCCGCCTCGAGCTTCGGGGGCGACGCCAGCAACCCGGCCAGCACGACCTCCCATCGAGTGAACGTGTTCTGGTTCTCCGCGCCGAGGAACGTCGCCACCTGCAGACCGGTCAGCAGGACCCCGCCCGGCCCCATGACCTCTTCGTCCAGGGTGACGGCTTCCGGCAGCTCGACCCGCAGCCCATCGTTGCGGTCGACCAAGGTGGCGAGGTGCGCCAGGTCGGTGACCGCGTAGTGCGCCGCCCACGCCCCCACCACGTTCGAGAGCGCCACCTGCACACCGGCGCCCGGCAGTGCGGCCACTCGCCGCGTCGTGAGATCGCCGGCGCCGGGCACCTCGAGCGTCAGGCCCTGCGGCACGCCCATCGCGGCCGGCGGGCTCCCCGCTGTGCCCACGACCGCCAACAACGGCTTGGGCGCGCCGGTCACGGACAACGCCAGCAGGGCGGGTGTCCGACCCGCCGACGGGCTCGGGCCGTCGCCGGCGTCGTCGGCGCTCGCCGGGCTGTCGATCTGGGCCGTGGCGTACGCCAGGCCGAGAGCGATCACGATGACCGTGATCATCAGCTCGACCGACCGGCGACGGTGCTCGCGCTCGCGCCTGCGGAGCCGCGAGGCGCGCGTCCTCGGTGCTCGCGGTACGCCGGCGCTCACCGGTAGATCTCCGCCTTCTCCACGTAGCTCTTCACACCTTCGGGAACCAGGTATCGGATCGGGAGGCCCGCGGCGACCCGCCTTCGGATGTCGGTGGAGGAGATGGCGAGCGCAGGGATGTTCATGACCGTGATCTCCGGACGGCTGGCCGGCGCGTGCGCCTGCATCGCCCCCAAGTCGTAACCCGGACGGGTGGCGGCGATGAAGTGCGCAAGCTCGAACACCTCGTCACGGTCCTTCCACGCCAAGATCTCCACGATCGCGTCGGCACCGGTGATGAAGAACAGGTCGACGTCCGGGCCGTAGAGCTCCTTCAGGCCCCTGAGCGTGTCGACCGTATAGGTCGGCCCGTCGCGGTCGACCTCCATGCGCGAGACGCGGAACAGCGGGTTGCTGGCCGTCGCGATCACGGTCATCAGATAGCGGTCCTCCGCCGGAGACACGACCTCGTGCTCCTTCATCCAGGGCCGGCCCGTCGGAACGAACAGCACGGAGTCGAGCCTGAACTGCACGAGAGCCTCCTCGGCGGTCACGAGGTGGCCGTAGTGGATCGGGTCGAACGTCCCGCCCATGACCCCCAGACGCGTTCCCACGCGGCCCATCCTACGGCCCGCCTCCGCCGGATCGGCCCAAACCCGGGCTCAGCCGCCCGACAGCCAGGTCAGGAGCGCCCCGCGATGTTCGTTGAAGTGGATATGCCCCGATTCGACGAACCACTCCATCGCGATCGGGGAGGGCTCTCCCTGCTCACAGAGCTCGAACCACTCCTGGCGCATCCGGGTTCGAGCCGCGTGGAATTCGGCTTTGACCGTGGGGACGTCCAGCGGCTTCGAGATCTCGAACCACGCGCGGTTCAGGGCCTCGACGTCGATCGGCTCGCGAACGTACGTTCCGAGTCGCATCCGTTCGAGCTGGATCGCGGCCTCAGCACACCACGCGCCGACATGGAACATCGCGTCCTTCGGCGACCAGCCTTCCGACGTCAGTCGCGGTTCCTCGAGCCGATCGGGTGGGACCCGCTCGAACGCCGCATGCAAGCCCGCCCATGCTGCGTCCTCCTCGGTCGCCAGCCGTTGGGCGTCAGCGTCCATCTGCCGCGCCCTCAACCTCCGCAGGCGCATCGGGGATGAACTCGAACACACCGTCGCCGATCGCGACCTCGTCCCCCGGGTTGGCTCCCAGCTCGGCCAGGCGCCGCTCGATCCCCTCACGGATCAGCCGGCCCTGGAGCTTTGCCAGCTGGACCTCGTCGTCCATGTCGGTCCCGAGCACCCACTGCTCCACGTTGCGACCCTTCACCCGCCAACCCGCGCCTTCGCGGGTCACGGTGAAGCGCGGGCGACCCGGCCGCAGCACCACGTACGGCGTCGGCTCGGGCGCGGCCGCCTCGGCCGCCTTCGACATCGCACCGAGGCGCGACAGCAGGTCCTCGAGCCCTTCGCCCGTGACCGCCGAGACCGCGATCGCGTCATCGCCCAACGCGAGGACACCCGAGGCGGCGTCGTCGACCAGATCCGTCTTGGTTCCCACCAGGAGGGAGCGGCGCATCCCCAGCTCGCGGTCGTAGGCGGACAGCTCCTCGCGGAGCGTGGCCAGATCGGCGGGCGGGTCCTCGGACGACAGGTCCACGACCATGACGAGCGCCCGGCAACGCAAGATGTGCCGGAGGAACCGGTGACCGAGCCCCCGCCCCTCGTGCGCGCCCTCCACCAACCCGGGGATGTCGGCCACGACGAACCGGTCCCCGTCGCCGCCCGCCACGCCGAGGTTCGGGGTGAGCGTGGTGAACGGATAGTTCGCGATCTTGGGCTTGGCGGCGGACAGGCGCGACAGCAGCGTGGACTTCCCGGCATTGGGCAACCCCACCAGGCCCACGTCGGCGACGGTGCGGAGCTCCACGCGCAGCCGCTTCTCTTCGCCATCCTCGCCCGGTTCGAAGGTTCGCGGCACGCGGTTTCGCGCGTTGGCGAGCGCGGCGTTCCCACGGCCGCCACGGCCGCCCTGGGCGACGACCGCGCGGGATCCCTCCCCCACCAGGTCCGCGATCAGGCCGTCGTCGTCGGAGACGACCGTCCCGTCGGGAACGGGGACGATCAGGTCCTTGCCGGTCGCTCCGTCCCGATCGGCGCTCCGACCCGCCACGCCGTTGGCGGCACGCTGGTGCGGATGATCGGCGATCCACGACAGGTCGTGGATGCCACGGGAGACCTCGAAGACCACGGAGGCTCCCGCCCCACCCTTGCCTCCGTCGGGCCCGCCATGCGGCTTGTACGGCTCGCTGTGCATCGACGCCGACCCGTTGCCGCCCCGGCCGGCCTTCACGTACACGAGCGCTTCGTCGACGAACGTCATCGTGACCAGCTTAGGTGGTCGCTCGGCGGCCGTCGGGGCAAGATGTGCGCATGCCCGAGGCCACGACCGTGTGGATGGTCCGCCTGGACCGGGAACGTGTGCAGGACGACGTGCGTGGCATGCTGGCACTGGATCCCGAGGCCGTGGTCTTCACCGAGGCGAGCTCGGGCATCGAACACCGCATCCCGATCCAGGCGATGCAGCAGCCCAAACGCGTGAAGGGCTCCCCCATCCTGATGATCGCGCACAGCGCGGACGGGGAGCTGCGCCGCGTCGCGTTCTACTTCTCGCAACCTCCGCCGCTGCGACCCCCCGAACCCGGCTCGTCGGCCCTGCCCGAGGCCGGCCTCGGTGGGCAACCGATGGGGGCGTTCGGTGCGTTCCGGCGAACGTCCAAACGACGCCACATGCGGACGAACCTGAGCTACCTGACCACCACGAATTCCAGCTACAAACAGGTGATCCAGGAGTGGGTCGTGGAGATCGGTACGCGGATGCGCGCCGGCTAGGACGTCACTCGCCGGGCAGGACCGAAGCGAACTTGCGTCCCCGGGAATCGTGGAACTCGACGACCCCCGGGCGAAGGGCGAACAACGTGTCGTCGCTGCCCTTCCCGACCCCGTCCCCGGGGTGGATCCGCGTGCCGCGCTGACGCACGATGATAGAGCCGGCGGGCACCGTCTCGCCACCGAACGCCTTCACGCCGAGGCGTTTCGAATTGGAATCGCGGCCGTTGCGGGTCGAGCCGCCACCCTTCTTGTGTGCCATGAGACCTCCAGGCTACCAGCCGTCCACGTGGTGGTTATTCGGCCGAGTCGGCAGCCTCGACCGCCTCGGCGGGCACGTCTTCGGCCTTGGGCTCGGCCTTCGCCTTGGCGGCGCGCTTGGGCGCCGCGCCGAACTTCACGTCCTCGATCTCGAGCATGGTGAGGATCTGTCGATGCCCACCGCGCTTCGCGTAGCCGCTCTTCGGCCGGTACTTGAAGATCTTGACCTTGTCGCCCTTCTTCTCGCCCATCGGCTTGGCCGTGACGACGGCCTTGGCCGCTTCGGCCCCCACGTGGGTCTTGCCGTCGTCGTCAACGACCAGGATGGGGTGAAACGTCACCGTCTCGCCGTCGTGGACGATCTTCTCGACCTCGATGACGTCGCCCGCCTTCACCTTCTGTTGTTTGCCGCCCGTCTTGATCACCGCGTACATCGCTCGTCCTCCAACTCAGGCTTCGTAGTTGACCAGGATGCCCCGGCCCTCGCAGGTCGGACAGGTCTCAGAGAAGGATTCGATCAGCCCGCCGGAAACCCGTTTGCGGGTCACCTGCATCAACCCGAGCGGTCCGATCTCGAACACCTGGGACCTGGTCTTGTCGATGGCCAGGGCCTCCTTCATGGCGTCCTCGACCTGCTTCTTGTTCTTCTCCAGCAGCATATCGATGAAGTCGATCACGATGATGCCGCCGATGTCCCGCAGGCGAAGCTGCCGTGCGACCTCTCTCGCCGCCTCGAGGTTCGTGTTCGTCACCGTCGCCTCGAGGTTGGTCTTGCCGACGCTCTTGCCGGTGTTCACGTCGATGATCGTCATGGCCTCGGTGCGTTCGATGAACAGATAGCCACCCGACGGCAGCCAGACCTTCTTGTCGAGCGCCTTGTGGATCTGCTCGACCACGCGATACTCCTCGAAGGCCGGCAGCCGCCCCTGGTGGAGATGAACCTTCGACTCCAGGTCCGGGGCGACGTCGCGCACGTACGACATGACCTTCTCGTAGACCCGCGGGGAATCCGTCGCGAGCTCCTTGAACTCCTCATCGGTGAACAGGTCGCGCACCACACGGACCGTGAGCTCGGGCTCCTCGTAGAGGCCGGCCGGGGCCTTCGCCTTCTTCGAGTGCTTCTGGATGTCATCCCACTCGCGGACCAACCGGAGCAGGTCGGCCGTCAAAGCATCCTCGCTCGCGCCCTCGGCAGCGGTCCGGACGATCACGCCGTGGCCCTCAGGACGGACCTTCTTCATGATGGTCTTCAGGCGCCGCCGCTCGTCGTCGGGGAGCCTTCGGCTGATACCGGAGATGTTCGCGTTGGGCACGAACACGAGGAAGCGCCCGGGCATGGAGATCTGCGCCGTGAGGCGGGCGCCCTTTCCACCCATCGGGTCCTTCGTGACCTGGACCATCACGGGCTGGCCGTTCTTCAAGATCTGCTCGATCCGGGGCTGCGGACCCTCCAGATCCTCAGGTGAATAGTTCACCTCGCCGGCGTAGAGCACGCCGTTGCGTCCCCGGCCGATGTCGATGAACGCGGCCTCCATCCCCGGCAGCACGTTCTGCACGCGCCCCAGGTAGACGTTGCCGACCATCGACCGCGCGCCGGTGCGCGTGACGTAGTGCTGCACCAGGACGTTCTCCTCCAGGACCGCGATCTGGTCGCGATCCCCGTGCTCGGTGATCACCATGACCTTGTCGGTGATCCGCGGCACGACGACCGTGTCCTCGCGGCGGCGGCGTCCTCCGCCGACGCGACCCGTCCGCGAGCGGCTGGACCGCAATCCCCTCGTGGGGCCCCCCGCCTCGACCTGCTCCTCATTCGTCCTCGCCCGGGTCCGCTGCGGCGTCTCCGGATCCGTGGCAGGCTCCGCGGCGCGCTCGCTGGAAGCACCCGCCGCCCGTTTGGTCGCCCCGGACCCTCGTCGGCCCCGGCGCTTCCGCGCACCCGTGGAGGGCGGCTGCGAGCCGTCGGGGAGCGCGTCGTCTCGCTGGGTGTCGGCGGTGGAATCGGAGGGCGCTTCATCGTCGGCGCCGACGTCGATCGCGGGCCGCCGGGGCTGCCGGCCGCCGGCCGGCGCGGCCGTGGGCGCTCGCCCGCGGGCGTTGCCGGGAGTGTCGAGGTTCACAGCGCCGTTCGGGTTGGCCGTGCGCGCGCCCCCTCCGCCTCCGCGTCCTCGGCCGCCTCGACGGGAACGCCGCTTCGGTGCCGTGGAAGGCGCTCCGGGTTCACCGACCGCTGACGATGCGGTGTCGGTGGATGCCGTGTCGGCGCTCGTCGTGCTTGTCTTCGGGGTCGCGGCGGCCCTGGGTGTCGTTCGAGGGGTCGACGAGCGCGCAGGCCTGGGCTTCGGCGTCGGTCGGTCGTCGGTCGAGGAGGCTTCGGGGGCGCGTTCGGCGCTCGACGCATCTCCTTGGCTCCCCGGCGTGGCGCCGCCACCCGTGGTGGAGCCAGAGCCGCTCCTCGATCGTCCGCGACCCCCCCGGCGCCGACGCCGCCTGGGCGCCCCGGTCCCCGTGGCGCCGCCCGAAGTGTTCCCCGAACCTCTTGCGGAGCCATCGCTGCCGGGGTCGGCCGCACCCTCGGGCTTCGGCGCACCGTCCGACGGGCGTCGGTCGGCGCCGATGGTCGCGGCGTTGTCGGCCGCGACCGGGCTGTCCTGGTTCATATGGTGAGCTCCCTTCGCTCGATGCGAGGGAGCGCGACATCCGCGAACGTGGGGGTCAGACGTGGGGCGTGGCTCCTTGGGGAGCCGCTACGGTGTCGGTTCAGCGTGCCCGGCCGCAGACGGCATGTGCCGCTGCGCACTGGGTCGCGCGCGTCATCGCGCACCCGATACGTCCTTCTCCGGCGCTCGCGTTCCCGCGCTCGCGGCTCTCCGGGGGTTCCGGGGCCCGGCGGGCGGCGGTTCGCGCGCCTCCTCGACGATGTGGATCTCGCTCGGGCGCCGCATGGGGAGCTGCGCTCGGCGAGCAGATCTGTGGTCAGCATAACAGCGAGGTCGCCTGGGATCCGCCAAGAGCCGGCTAAGAGTCGGACGGCAACCGCCCCTCGCGTGCTCATCGCCTCCGGATTACGTACGCTGTCCTCCATATGGGGGACGCTGTGAAACGCACGTATGCCTGATGCGCCTGGTGACCTCCTCCGTGACACTGGAGATATGTTGGTGCAGAGGGCTCCCTCGACCGCGCGCCAGCGTGTTCGCGTGTTAGTGGTGGACGACAACACCGGGTTCCGCGACTCGCTCGTCTCGCTCCTGGACACGGACGAGCTCATGGTGGTCGGCCAGGCCGGCAACGGATCCCAGGCCCTGGAGCTCATCGCCACGACGAAGCCCGACGTGGTGTTGATGGATGTTCGGATGCCGATGATGGACGGGATCGAGACCACGCGGCGGCTGAAGGCGCTCGATCCGACGATCGGCATCGTCGCGCTGACCGGGTTGGAGGACCAGCGCGCGGTTCGCGACATGCTGGTGGCCGGAGCATCGGGCTACGTCCTGAAGGACTCGGACGGGGACGAGATCCTGAACGCCGTCCGGGAGGCCGCCTCCGGCGGCGGCATCATCTCGCCCCAGCTCACGCCGACCGTCATCGAGGAGCTGACCGAGGCGCTCGAACGGGAGCGCCGTCGCACGCGGCAGCTCGAGATCGCACAGGAGGCGTTGCTGGAACGCGCGGCGAGCCGCCACGAGCTGGTATCGCGCCTCGGTCACGAGCTCCGCACGCCGGTCACGGTCATCCTCGGCATGGCTCAGACGCTCGCCGGAGGGACCGCGCCCGAGGAGGCCCGCGACGAGCTGTTGGAACGCCTGGTCGCGCGGTCCAAAGACCTCGCTCGGCTGGTTCAGCGGTTCGAGGCGGCGGTTGAGGCCGGCTTGACCGAATGGGCCGACGTGACGGACGTCGCTCGTGTGGTGGCGAGCGACAACGACCGCATCCGGGTCGAGGCGCCCGCCGCGCCCGCGATGGCAAGCCTCAATCGCCTCGCCGCCTGCAGGATCGTGGAGGAGCTCGTCGAGAACGCCCTGGCGTTCTCGCCGGAGGATCGCCCGGTCTTCGTGCGGGTCGACATCGAGGAAGGCTCCCCCGTGATCCGCGTGATCGACGAGGGGCCGGGCATCGACGCGAAGTCCCTGCCCCGGATCTTCGCCCCACTCGAGCAGGGCGAGTCGCTGAACTCCCGGATACACCAGGGCATGGGTTTGGGCCTCGCGATCGCACGGATGTCGGCCCGGGCCATGGACGGCGACGTCGTCCTGGAAGCGACCGGGCCGGA
>JBBQVZ010000131.1:0-8890 GCA_038211015.1 Actinomycetota bacterium
CACGTCGCTCACCAGACGCAGCGCGTAGGGGAACTCGTCCTCACTGGGCACGACCGGCACCAACGCCCGCTCGGCGAGCGCCCCGTGGCCGATCTCACGACGGCGGGGTGAGCCAACTCGGCCCGTCTCGCCGGTGGAGTAGGGCGGGAAGTTGTAGTGGTGCATGTAGCGCTTTCCGTCGTTCAGGTCCAGCGTGTCGATCATCTGCGTCATCCGCAGCATGCCAAGCGTGGTGACGTTCAACACCTGCGTGTCGCCGCGACTGAACAGCGCCGAGCCGTGCGCGCGCTTCAGGACGCCGACCTGCGCCGACAACGGACGGATGTCCGTGGGCGTGCGCCCGTCCAGGCGGATGCCCTCCTCGATCACGCGCTTGCGCATGACCTTCTTCTGGAGCTGCTTCCACGCGGGACCGAACTCGCCCGATCGTGCGGCCGCGTGCTCACCGAAGGTGGTGGCGAAATGCTCTTTCGTCTCCGCCTTCAGGGCATCCAGCTTCGTCTCGCGCTCGGCCTTGTCCGGCACGATGGCCTCGCCCAAACGGTCCTTCGCGAACGCCTCGACGGCCTGATACACGTCCTCACCGAAGAGCGGCCGTGGCTCCCACGGCTGCTCCGTCACGCCTACGGCGTCGATGAACTCCTGCTGGAAGTCGATGAGCTCGCCGACGGCCAGCTTGGCGGCCTCGAGGCCCTCGGCCACGGTCTCCTCCGTCGGTGCCTGGGCGCCCGTTGCCAGCAACTCCCACGTGTTGTCGGGGGCCTCGCCCTCGATCATGAGGACGTCGATGACGCCCTGCGGGTTGCGGCGACCGGCCACGACCACGTCGAACGTGGCGCCTTCGGTCTCCTGGAACGTGGGGTTGATCACCCACTGTCCGTCGATCAGACCCATACGCACCGAGGCCACGGGGCCCTCGAACGGGAGGCCCGCCAGGCATGTGGCCACCGAGGCCGCGTTCATGGCTGGGATGTCATAGGGGTTCTCGCCGTCCATGCCCAGCACCGTGATGACGATCTGCACTTCGTCGCGGTAGCCGTCCTTGAACGTGGGACGCAGCGGGCGGTCGATGAGACGGCAGGTGAGGATGGCCGTCTCGGACGGACGACCTTCGCGCCGGAAGAAGCTGCCCGGGATCTTCCCGATGGCATACATGCGCTCTTCGACGTCGATGGTCAACGGGAAGAAGTCGATCCCCTCGCGGGGGTTGGAGCTGACGCAGGTGCCGAGCACCTGCGTTTCGCCGTACGTCGCCAGGACGGCGCCGTCGGCGAGCCTGGCCATGCGGCCGGACTCGAACGTCAATGTCTGATTCCCGATCTTGCGGGAAAGGGTGGTGATGGCCATGGGCCTGTTCCTCCTCTAGTTGCGGCTAGTTGCGGCGGACCCGTGTGGTCCGCGTCAGCGTTGGTGCTGGGAGGCGCCGCGCAGGCCAGTTGTCAGTGGTGAGTCTCCGAGAGGCGGGCGCTCGCGCGCCGGCGGCTCGGGGACTCGCTACTGATAACCGACCGCAGGTGTCGTCGCCCCCGGTCGTTCAGTGGGTCGTTGCGCATCACTCCTTACGAGCGGAAGGCGCCTCGTCGGCGCCTTCGATGGTGTTAGCGGCGGAGACCGAGCTTCGCGATGACCTCGCGATAGCGCTCGATGTCCTCGCGCTTGAGGTATTCCAGCAGGCGGCGTCGTCGGCCGACCATCTGGAGCAGACCCCGGCGCGACGCGTGATCCTTCGTGTGCAGCTTGAGATGCTCGGTCAGATCGGCGATCCGTTCGGTGAGGACCGCCACCTGGACCTCGGCGGACCCGGTGTCGCCCTCGGTACGGGCGTACTGGCCGATGATCTCGGTCTTGTCGTCTTTGGTCAGGGTCATCGCTGGTCAAGGCTACCAAAGGAACGAGGGCGGGCACCCCGGGCTGCTATCGGGGCTCCGGGAGACCGGTGGAGACGATCTGCCGGGTCCGCGCGACGTCGTCGCCGATCGCCGCGACCAGCGCGTCCGTCGAGTCGTACCGCACCTCGTCGCGGAGCCGTTCCCAGAACTCGATGGCGAGGGGCTCTCCACGCAGGCCGTCGCCCTCGTAGTCCAGCAGGAACGCCTCGGTATGCAGCGGCTCCGTCCCGAACGTGGGATTCGTGCCGACGTCGATCGCCGCCGGGTACCGCCGCTCACGGTGCTCGGCCACGCCCGCGTAGATCCCCTGTCCGGGAAGCAACAGCCGCGGCCACGTGCGGAGGTTGGCCGTGGGGAACCCCAGCCCCTTGCCTCGTCCGTGCCCGGAGACGACCTCACCGTCCAGGACGAACCGCCGCCCCAGGGCGGTCAGGGGCCACGTGAGATCTCCGGCCGACAGCGCCTCGCGGATCGACGAAGACGACACGGTCCTTCCCTCGACCTCGACGAGCCCGACACCCTCTGCCGTGAGCCCGTACGGCACCCCCAGCTCCGGCAGGTTCTCGACGGTGCCCGCGGCTCGGTGGCCGAACGTGAAGTTCGCGCCCATCACCGCGTGCACGGCGTGGACACCGTTCACGAGCACGCGCTCGACGAACCCTTCGGCGGGGATCTGCGAGAACTCGCGCGTGAACGCGAGGACGACCAAGACGTCGATACCGGTGGCCTCGATCAGCGTTGCGCGGCGCTCGACGGTCGTCAGCAGACGCGGCTCGCTCCCCGGCGTCAGCACCTCGCGAGGATGCCGATCGAACGTGACCGCGACGGAGCCGATCCCGCGCTCGCGGGCCACCTCCACCGTTCGAGCGATCACCGAGCGGTGCCCGAGATGGACGCCGTCGAAGAACCCGACCGTGACGACCGATGACCCCTCTTCCAACGGAAGGTGCTCGAGCCCTTCGACGATCCGCATGGCAGGAGCGTATCGAGAACGACGCGACGCCGGGTCGTGCGCAGGCCCTCACGTGAGAGGCGCCGCAGCGATACGGTTGCGCCCATGCGACGAGCCCGGGCACGTCTGGCGGTGACCGTCTGGCTGCTCATCTCTCTGTCGTTGATCGGTTGCGGGCGAGAGGGCGGAGCCCCCGTGACGAGCGTCCTCGACGACGACACGATCACGGTGGGATCGTTCAACTTCCCCGAGAGCGAGGTGCTGGCAGAGATCTACGCGCTGGCTCTCGAGGGCCATGGCTTCCACGTTGAGCGCCAGCTCGACGTGGGTCCTCGAGAGCTCCTGATCCCGTCGCTGCAGCGCGGCCTGGTGGAGCTCGTGCCCGAGTACGCGGGAAGTCTCCTCAGCTTCTTCGGCGGTTCGGCCTCCAGCGACTCCGCCACTACCCACGAACGGCTGGCGATAGAACTCGCGCCACGCGGGCTCACCGCCCTGAGCGCCGCCCCGGCTGAGGACCAGAACACGTTCGCGATCTCGGCGACGACCGCGGAGAGCCTGAACGTGGAGACGTTGAGCGACCTGAGCTCGTTCGCAGAGGGCATGACGTTCGGTGGCCCGGCCGAGTGTCCCGAGCGCGCGCTCTGCCTCAAAGGGCTGGGGGACGTGTACGGCCTGCACTTCCAGGAGTTCATCGCGCTCGATGCCGGAGGCCCGCTGACCGCTCAGGCACTGAACGAGGGGACGATCGACATCGGGCTGTTGTTCTCCAGTGACCCTGCGCTCGGGAGCGGCGGACTCATCGACCTGCGTGACGATCGCGACCTGCAACCGTCAGAGAACGTCACGCCGGTGGTCTCGCAGGCGGCGCTCGAGACGTTCGGCCCCGGTGTGACCGACGCGCTGAACGCGGTCTCCGCGTTGCTCCGAACGTCTGATCTACGCGAGATGAACGCGGCGATGGCCGGCGGTGAAACGGCGGCGGACGTGGCCAGCGACTGGCTTCGGTCCAACGGTTTCCAGGTTCCATCAGGCCAAGTTTCATCAGGGTAGAGTCGGTCGCTCGGAAGGATCGAGGACGATGGACGCAACGAGGCCCGCGCAGGACCGCCCGCCGATCGAACACCCCCGCATCCCCGCACGCGTGGCCCCCAGACGGCGGCCGAGCGGCGAGGCCCCGCCGCTCCCGCATCAACTGGGGCGGACGGGGAAGTTCTGGCTGATCATGGTTGGTTACTTCGTCGTCACCGCGATCGGCGTCCTGACGTTCCCGACGTTCGCGCGATTGTTCGAGCGCTGGGACACGGAACGGCTGCGGTGGCTGGCGGCGATCCGGACCCAGTGGCTCACCGACACGACGCTCGCCGTGAACGTCATCGCGGCGAGCTGGACGATCCGCCTCCTTCGGTGGGGGACGTTCGCCGCATTGATCGCCTTCCGTCGTTGGCGACATCTCTTGGTGTACCTCGCCTCGATCATCGCGCTGGAGCTGCTCACGTATCAGATCGGCTTGGGGATCGGTCGACCCCGCCCGCTGGGCGTAACGATCCTGGCGCAGTGGACGGGCTACTCGATGCCGTCGCAGCCCGTAGCCGGTCTCGCGGTGACGCTCATCGGCATGGCGTACACACTCGTCGTTCCCGGGAAGCGCCGATTCCAGGCGAAGTGGGCGATCGGGATCGTCCTCGCTGCCGTCTGCTTCTCTCGGATGTACCTGGCCGTCGACCAGCCCACCAGCGCCGCGTTCGGCGCGATCCTGGGCGTGGCCGTCGGGCTGACGGCGTTCCGCTGGTTCACGCCGAACGACGTCTTCCGCGTCACGTACCGACGCGGCAAGGCGGCGCACCTCGACGTCGGCGGAGCGCGAGGTGAAGCGATCGTTCGTGCCGCCAAGGACCAGCTCGGCCTCGACGTGATCGCGATCAAGCCGGTCGGATTGGAAGGCTCCGGCGGCTCGACACCGCTCCGCATGACCGTGACCACGCCCGACGATGAGCCCGACCGCTACGTGTTCGCGAAGCTCTATGCGAAGAACCACGTCCGCGCAGACCGATGGTACAAGCTCGGCCGCGCGATCCTGTACGGCGCGCTGGAGGACGAGACGCCGTTCGGGACCGTTCGGCGGTTCGTCGAGTACGAGGACTACACGCTGCGACTGATGTACGACGAAGGCCTGCCCGCGCCGAAACCGTACGGGATCGTCGAGATCACGCCGGAACGCGAGTACATGATCGTGATGGAGTTCTTCGACGACGCCGTCGAGATCGGCGACGCGGAGGTCTCCGACCACGTGATCGACGAAGGGCTCCAGCTCGTTAGGAGGATGTGGGACATCGGGCTCGCGCATCGCGACGTCAAGCCGGCGAACCTCATGGTCCAGGGCGACGAGCTGCGCCTGATCGACGTCTTCTTCGTGCAGGTCCGGCCGTCACCGTGGCGCCAGGCCGTGGATCTGGCGAACATGATGATGGTCCTCGCCCTCCGGACCGATGCGCCTCGTGTGTACGAGCAGGCCCTGCGGTACTTCACACCCGAAGAGATCGCCGAGGCGTTCGGTGCGACGAGAGGCGTGGCGAGTCCGACTCAGCTTCGGTCGCTGATGAAGCAACACGGGGTGGACCTGCTGACGGCGTTCCGCGAGCTCGCGCCGCCCCATCCGCCGATCCGGATCCAACGATGGAGCGTGCGGCGCGTCGTCCTCACGCTCTGGGTGCTGTTCCTGGCCTTCATCGCGCTCGGCCTGGTCGCCTCGAACTGGAACGCGTTCACGTGATGCGGCGCGGCGGCATCACGCTCGTGACCGTGATCGCGGTCGCCGCGCTCGTCGGGTGCACCGCCGGTGAAGACGGCTGGGAGCGGGCTCCGTTGTGCATCAACACCGACGACAGCGTTTTCGTCCTGATCGCCCAGTCGGTCCCGTCCGCGACCGAATTGCCGTGTGTCTCCGAGTTCCCGGCCGGTTGGACGTTTGGCGGCACGGACATCTCGAGCGGCCTGTCGCGCTTCTGGCTCAACTCCGACCGCGGAGGGATCCACGCTGTGGAGGTCTCGCTTCAGGATTCATGCGACACCGCCGGCGCGGTGGAGGAACGCCCGGCACCCGACGAGGTCGGCACGCGGGTGTTCGTCCGCCCCGATTCGCTCACGCCGTCGTTCACGGGCGTGCGGTTCCTCCTGTTCGTGGGCGGGTGCATCGCCTACACGTTCCGATTCGCGAGCGGCGCTTCCTCGACCCTCGCGATCGAGACGATCGAAGCGCTCTCACTGCTTCCCCGTGCCGCGATCGTCGCCGAGGTGCGGAAGGATCCCGGCCTCACCCTGTGCGGTGCCGGGGCACCCGCGTGCGCCGGGTAGCATCGGCCGGATGCTGAACGATCATCGACGCGCGTTCTGGTACGCGCTCGCTCTGCTGGTCTCACTCGGCTTCGTGCTGATGGCGGTCGGGAAGCATCCGGCGTCGGTGGCGCCGCAGACATCGCTCACGTTCGTCGGTCGATCCGATCAGCAGATGTACGACATGGTCGACCACATCCGCATCACGCCCCTCACCTGGTTGTTCCGTTTCCTCAACGTGGTGGGAGGCGGCGTCGTGACGATCCCGCTGCGGGCGATCGCGTCGCTGTATCTCCTGGCGCGCCGGTGGTGGCGACGAGCCGCCGGGTTCATCCTCACCTGGGCTCTCTCCGAGCTCGTGCTCACGTTCCTGAAGTCGTGGTTCCACCGCGGCCGGCCACCCGCCGGCCTGGTGGACATCGTCGGCTATTCGTTCCCCTCCGGTCACGCGACCGCGGCCGCGGCCACGGCCGTCGCGCTGGTCCTGGCGTTCTTCCCGGCCGGGGCCACTCGGCGGAAATGGGAGTGGATCGCCGTGGCGTTCTCGTTCGTGATGGCGTTCTCTCGCGTCTACCTCCACGCCCATTGGTTCTCCGACGTCGTCGCCGGCGTCCTGCTGGGATCGGGGATCGCGCTGGGAGCCTTCGCGCTGGCGAACGAGATCGCGTCGCTGGTGCTGGGCCGGCCAGTGGACCAAGAGATGGATCAGCCGGAAGCCACAGCCGACGCCTGAGCCTCGTCTTCGTCGGGCGCCCGGCGGCGCCAGCTCTTGTTCCCCCGCCAGATGAGGTACGTGAACCCACCCAGTGGGATCTGGATCCCGAACGTGAGCGTGCGGAACAGCAACACCGCGGCCACGACGGCCGGCTTGTCCCCGCCCGCGGCGACCAACCCCCCGATGTAGCCGAGCTCGATCACACCCAGCCCTCCCGGGGTGATCGGGAGCGCCGATATCAGTCGGCCGAACGCGAACACGGCGAAGATCTCCGCGGCGCTCACCTGCCCCTCGGAGATCCCCAGATGGCGGATCGAGAGCAGCAGGATGAAGTACAGCGCCAGGTGGCTGAGTAGGGTCCACCACGTGAGCGGCAGCCATCGGCGCTCCACGAGGGCGATCGTGTCGGAGCGGAACATGACGGCACGCTCACCGGCGTCGGTGACGGGAGGCTTGTGGAACAGGCGCCTGAACGCCGAGACGACACGCCCGAGGCCGTTGCCGACGCGACGAGCGAGCGCCTCGCTCCTGAAGATCGCCGCCAGCAACACGACGGCGCCGGCGAGCACCGCGAGGCCGATCAGGGCGGCCGAGACGAACCCGGCGCTGCTCCTTCCTTGGATGACCAGGAACACGATGGACAGCACCGGCAGGGACAGCTTGATGAAGATGTTCCAGATGCCGCTCACGCCGACGTACAGGGCGATGTCCGTGCCCGAGAAGCCCCAGGATCGAAGGATCGTGTAGGTCAGGCCGACCGCGATCGCCCCTCCGCCGGGCAGCGTGTTGGCCACGGACGTCGTGGTCTGCGTCGAGACCGCGGACTGCCAGAGCGTCATGCCCGGCAGCGCCGCCATGTTGGCCCACCAGTACGTGAACAGGTTGAAGATCGTCGCCGCGAAGAGCGATCCGAGCTCGAGCGGTGTCAGGCTGGTGATCGACGCCCAGACGGCCGAGTAGTCGGCGAACTTCGGGATGGCGTACACGAAGATCCCGACCACGATGAGGAGCGAGACCGAGAACGAGACGTAGCGCCACACGTTGCGGCCCGAACGCCCTCCCGGCTCGACCATCGGGCGAGCCTATCCCAGGGAGGAGTCGTCGCGGGAAGCGGGTCAGGCCGAAGGCGCCAGGATCACCTGCGGGCGCGCCTTCGTTCCCTCGTCCTGGTAGACCCCGATGAACGTGCCGTCCGGCGCGAACACCGCGTACGGCCCGCTGATGCCGGCCGGTCCGAGGATCCGGCCGTGGTTCGCCGCGATCGCCTCCTCCGAGCTCAACTCCAGACTCGGAAGATGCGCGACCGCCCGCTCCATCGGCAGGGGGTCGCCGACGACCGCGGGCTCCACCGCTTCGACCACGTCGAGCGCGCCGATCGCCGTCCGGCGCAGGCGCGTGAGGTGGGCTCCGCTCCCGAGCGACGTGCCGACATCCCCCAGCAGCACCCGCACGTACGTCCCGCCCGAGCAGGTGACCCGGAACTCCAGATCAGGCCCGCGGAACGCGATCAGCTCGAACGCGTCAACGTGGATCGGCCGGGGCGCCGCCTTCAAAACCTCGCCGCGCCGCGCCGCCTCGTAGAGCTTGCGGCCGCCGACCTTCACGGCCGAGTATGCCGGCGGCGACTGCATGGAATCGCCGACGAGCGACGTCATCGCGGCTCGGATCTCGGCCTCGGTCGCCGTCACCGGCCGCTCGGTGGTGACCTGACCATCGGCGTCGAGCGTCGTGGTCTCAACACCCAACCGTGCCGCACCTTCATACGTCTTGGGGAGCGCCCCGAGGAACCGCAGCAGTCGGGTCGCCCGGCCCACGCCCAGGACGAGCAACCCTGTCGCCATGGGGTCGAGCGTCCCGGCGTGGCCCACCTTGCGTGTGCCGAGCCGCCGTGGCCCGGCGGGGACGTCGGCGTGGGGCGTCATACCCCCCGGGGTGGGGGCGGGGGGCGGCCCCGCGGGGGGGGCCCCGCGCCCCGGACGGGGGCGGGGTCCCGCCACCCGGCGG